>JAGVZT010000024.1 GCA_018302335.1 Candidatus Woesearchaeota archaeon
TCGGTCGCACTGCGGAGAATATCCGGCATCCCGGCGAGACAACGCGGAAAGCGCGCGGCATTGCGGCCGGGAAATCGTGTTGGCCCTATTTCGTGCGCGCGGAGTCCTTCGCGCGCTTGAAGCTCTCCGGGAGGTCGATGATGTACTTCCCCTCCTCCAGGCGGTAGATGAGGGGCTGCTTCTTGAAGAGGTTCACCAGGTCGAGCTCGTAGCTGCCGGGATGGTGGACCCGGATAGATTCGAGGTCGAGCACGACAGGCTCCTCGGCCCTCTCCTCCTTCAGCCCGATGAGCTCGCGCACGTCCTTTTCTATCTGGACTTTCTGGTCGGTGGAGAGCTTTGCGGTGAGCTTCTTGCCTTCTTCGAGCTTGGCCTTGCTGATGAAGAAGAAGAGCTTTGCCCCGCAGGCGCAGCCCTGCAGCACCGCCTTGGAACCGTCTCCATACATCTGTCCGCAACGGACGCACTGGTGGGGCATGTTACTTCAGGTACAGCTGTATCTTGTCCGGGTCTTTTTTGATCTCCTTCACGATGGTCGCAGGGCCGATGATGGTGAAACCCTGCCGGTCGCCAAGCAGGAAGGTCACGACTCGCTCCTTGAGCTTCCGGAAGAGGTCCGCGCTCTTTCCCCGCGGATACACCACCGCGAGTTCGATTCCCTTGAAGGTGCTGCTGATCTCCTCCATGGTGCGCTTGATGAGCTCCGCCTCCTCCTTCCGGTGGAGCCTGCCCTCGAGCAGGACAATCTTCTCTTCCTTCACGATGCCCACAAGCATCGAAAGCCGCTCCTCGGTGCCGAGCGACTCAATCTCCCCATAGGGCACGAATTGGAGGGTCAGCATGGTTCATCCGGAGAGCTTGAACAGCGAATCGTAGAACGCCTCCATCCCCTGGCCGAACTTGGCGCTGATGCCCACGACGGGGTATTGGGGGAAGGCGTGCTCTATCTTCTTCATGTCCGACTTCTTGAGGTCGGTCTTGTTCGCGACGATGAGCACCGGGATGTCGCGCGCCGCGAGATTCCCGATGATGGTGATGTTCACCTGGGAGAACGGGTCCCTGGTGGCGTCGAGGACAATCATGACCGCATCCATCTCGTCCAGCCACTTGATGGCGTCAATCACACCCTTCGTGGCCTCCCTGGCGCGCTGCTTCGCCTCCTCCTCGGGCAGCCCTTCCTTGACGAACTCCTCGTAATCTATCTTGGTGGCGATGCCTGGCGTGTCCACAAGGTTGAATACCAGCGTCTTCCCGTTGGACACCACCTTGACTTCCTCCTTGATCTGGATCTCCCGCGTCTCGTGGGCGATGTGGCTCACGCTGCCCATCTCCTCGCCCAGCCAGTCCTTGCAGATGCGATTGGCGAGGGTGGTCTTGCCGCCGTTCGGCGGGCCGTAGAGGCCCAGCTTGAAGTTCTTCTTCCTGCTGAAGAAGCTCCCGAACATCCGCTGGATGAGTTTCTGGAAGAAAGGTATCATGTCCCCCGTGGAGGCTGCCGCGCGCATGATATTTATACCTTTCGGTGAGGGAGCGCCGTGCAAAAGCGTGCGAATCCCGGCCGCGATGCCGCCAAAGTCCCGCTCTGTCTCGCAGACATCACGGAAGTTCTCAGCAGTTCGACCGCTCCTCATCTCCTCTTGTCGGCAAGCAGACGCTTCCGCTTCTCGCCGCCTCTCGCGGCCCTGACCAACCAGTCCGCCCGCACCAGTCCCGCGCCGAAGACATCGCGATACGCGTCGCTGCCGCTCCAGGGAAGGCGCTCGCAGTGGTCGCCGAGAAGCTCTTCGAGGGACGGCGTCCCGAGGGCGAGGGCGAGCGAGCCCGCGACATGCGGAGCGGCCATGCTGGTGCCGCTGAAGCTCTCATACCCGCCTGGGACACTGCTGGTTATCCCCACTCCCGGCGCCGATATGTCGTTGGTGCGCCAGATGTTGCTGAAATCCGCGTGCCTGCAGTCCCGGTCCACCGCCGCGACGGCGATGACGCTGTCTCCGAACGCGGCAGGGTAGTCCGCGCCCCGGCCGTCGTTGCCCGCTGCGGCGACGATATGCATGCCAGCCTCGTGGCAGCGCCTGCACATGGCCTCAAAGGCGCGACTCGCCTGAGAGGAGCCCAGGCTCAGGTTCGCGATATCAGCGCCTGCCTGCAGGGCCCACTCCAGCCCGGCGATGACGTCCGCCTCGCTCCCGGAGCCGTTGTCCCCGAGGACTTTCACCGCATAGAGGGTGCAGCCCGGGGCGACTCCGGTGGATTCTCCGGCGACGATGCCCGCGACGTGCGTCCCGTGGCCGTTCCGGTCCGTGGGCGGCCTATCGGGAGAGATGACGTTGTAGCCGAGCAGCTCCCCGAAGCGCAAGGCGAGTTCCGGGTGGTCGACGCTCACCCCCGTGTCGATGATGGCAACGCAGGCATGCTCTCCTCTCGAGAGCTGATGGGCCTCATGCGCACCGATACGGGCAAGGTTCCAGAGTGCTGATGGTGAGCGTGTGGTGGGATACGCGCGGACGAGGTGCGACAGGTCGACCGAACTGACCGAGGGCTGGCCGGCCAGCGCCTTCATGTCGCCCTTCTCGCACCTCACCGCGAGGTAGGGTATCTCCTCGTACACGTGCAGCAGGTCCGAGAAGGGAAGGAGCGCGTCGAGCGCATCCTCCAGATGCCGATAGCCGACAATGAGGTCCACGCTGTCACGAGGCACGCATTCCGGCAGGAAGCTGGGTTCTTATTCTCTTGGGAGGAGAATCCGGAAGAAACCTGCTGCGCTACACAAGCCTTTCAATCTCTTCGTAGAGCTTCTCCAGTTCGCGCTCCATGGGAGAAAGCTGCCGGAGCGCCCCGATGAGTTCCATGTAGCGCGTCATGACATCGGCGGCGAGCTGGTCGCGGTCCGCGCTCTGCGGCAGGTTCCGGAGGCCTGTCCGCATCTCCACAAGCTGGTCGTTCACGATGGCGAAGCCCTGGGTAAGGTTCTCCACCAGCACGTCCTCGTTGCGGATGAGGAGGATGTCGTGCCCGGCCTGCGCCACCTCCTTGAGCTCGACGAGTATCTTCTCGCTCTCCTTCTGCAGCTTGTCCACGGTGCCGTAGAGCTTGGCGACGAGCTTCCCGAGGATGGTGCGGAACTCGGCATTTCCGGGATCCCTGGAAATGATCTCGCTCAGGTGCACGAGGCCGTCCGCCGGCCCCTTGCCGACGAGGTCGTTCCGTATCGCGATGAGGGCGCGAATCAGCTCGCTGGTGCGGCGCTCCACGTCCTTGATGTCCTTGTTCTTGACGCCGTCCTTGCCTATAAGGTCCTTGATGCCCATGCGAGCGCCTCTCTCAGCCGGGGGATGACCTCGGCCGTGCGGGATGCGGGGCAGCCGCCCATCGCAGAGCCGTCCCTGCCGCCGCCCTTGCCCCCCAAGGGGCCGAGGATGCCGAGGAGCATCCTCGGCGCGTCGATATTTAAATCCTTCGCCATGAGCAGGACCTGGCAGTTGTCCCCCTTCCGGTTGAGGAAGCATACCGTCACACCTGGTGCGAGCAGGGAATCGGCGCGCTCCACCAGCTGCTTCTGTTCTACGTCCTGCAGCTCTGCCCACACCAGGGTCATGCTGCCTATGGCCTCCTTGGTCACGGAACCCGCCTGCAGGCTCAGTGCGCGGACCCTTTCCGTGAGCCTTTCCAGCTCGGAGAGCATGGCATCTATGCGGCCAGCGAGCTGCGCCACCGGAATCCCGAGGCGTGCGGAAGCGTTGCGCGCCTCTCCGGCAGCGAGGAGCATCTCCGCGGTCGCATCGGCCGCGAAATCTATCCTCCAGGAGTCGCCCTCCTGGCCGAAGCCGAGGACATAGATGCTGCGCACCTCTCCGGTCGAGCGGCAGTGCGTCCCCATGCATGCCGAGAGGTCGAAATCCGCGACTTCCACGATGCGCAGCCGTTCCGCGGTGACGCGCTGCTCGTTGATACGGACCTGCGCTCTGCGAGGGAAGCGGCCGAACTCCTCGCGGGACATCTCGTGATGCGTGATGGCGCGGTCTTCCCAGATGATGGTGTTTGCGAGACGCTCGGCCGCAAGGACATCGCCCCATCCGAGCGAGTCTGCCCTGACGTAGAGCGAGGAGCGCTCCGGACCAAGGGATATCTTGACCAGCGAGAGTGACTTCGCGAGGGTGTTCTGCAGGGAACGGAAGAGGATGTGCTCCGCGGTGTGCATCCGGACAAGGCGCTGCCTGCGGTCCCGGGAGACGGAGAGATGCAGGGTCATTCCGGCCGCGATGGCGCCACGTTCAGTACGCAGTCTGTGCCAGATGGCATCGCCCTCCTTCCATACCTCGGTGACTTCGGCAGCGAAGCTTGCGCCTTCCACCCTCCCGAGGTCATGGGGCTGGCCTCCACCGCCAGGATAAAAATTCGTCCGCTCGAACCGCGCGGCATCCCCTTTGACCTCGGCGACGCGCGTGTCCAGCTCGTACAGGTCCGGCTCCTGCCAGGGCTCCATGCGGTGCGCTGGCAGAGGACCTCTTTTATGCTTTGCGGCAACTCCAGGGAAACGGAACCAGGCCGAGATGCGGGGGATTTCCGGCATGCGAGACAGCCCGGAACTCGTACGGCACTGCGGCCGGCGGGATTTCCACCAGGCCGCCCGGCCAAACATTTAAAAACCTCTGCGCCTTCGCCCGGACGAGGTGTTCCCATGGCAGTGATAGGGTTCAATTTCAGCAAGATGCTCGCAGAGAAGAAGTCGGCGCCGAAGGGAGAGCTCAAGGTCCAGATCAATCTCGCCATCAAGGATGTCGAGGAGGCGAACTTCGGCCTCGGCAAGACCAAGGAGCAGGGCCTGAAGTACAGCTTCGAGTTCACCACCAAGTACGTGCCTAACTTCGGAAGCATCGTCCTCACGGGAGAGGTGCTCGACCTTCAGGACGAGAAAACCGTGAAAGCCGTGCTGAAGGAGTGGAAGGATACCAAGAAGCTGGATGACAAGCTCGTCTCCGGGGTGTACAACAGCGCCCTGCAGCGCTGCTCTGTCCAGGCGCTCATCCTCAGCAAGGAGATGGGCCTTCCCTCCCCCATTCCGCTGCTCCGGAAAGCGTAAGGTTTATTAGCAGCCAAGGCGCCGGCTTCTCGGAGGTACCATGGCAGGCGAAATCAAGCTCAAGGTCGCTGAAGCGATACAGGACGATGTCAACAAGGGCATCGTCCGCATCGACTCCAATCTCATGCACCAGGTCGCCGTGCGCCCGGGCGATATCGTGGAGATAGAGGGTGACCGACCCACTGTCTCTATTGTCGACCGCGCGTATCCGGGCGATATCGGGCTCAACATCATCCGCATGGACGGCATCACGCGCAGGAACGCCAAGACCGGCATCGGCGAACTGGTGAAGATACGCAAAAGCCAGGTCAAGGAGGCGAAGAAGGTGGTCATCGCCCCTGCCGGGAAGGGCATCATCGTCAAGGCCCCCCCGGGGATGTTCAAGCAGGGCCTCCTTGGCCGCGCCGTCATGAAGGGCGACATCGTCTCCCTGGGAGGCACTCGCACGAGACGGAACACCATGGCCCGCTCCCCGCTCTTCGGGGACATCTTCAATATCATCAACGAGGACATGCTCGGCATAGGTTTCTCCGACATCAAGTTCATCGTCGCGGACACCCAGCCGCGGGAGGGCGGGGTCATCATCTCCGAGCTCACGGAGGTGGTGTTCAACCCCGAGGCCATCGAGGTCACCCAGGACAAGATTCTCGAGGTGACCTACGAGGATGTCGGCGGCCTCGAGGACGAAATCCAAAAAGTGCGCGAGATGGTGGAACTCCCGCTGAAGCACCCGGAGATCTTCGAGCGGCTGGGCATCGAGCCTCCAAAGGGAGTGCTGCTCCACGGTCCGCCCGGCACGGGCAAGACCCTGCTCGCCAAGGCGGTCGCCAACGAGACGAACTCCCACTTCATCCTCATCAACGGGCCGGAGATCATGAGCAAATATTACGGAGAGTCGGAGGAAAACCTCAGGAAGCGCTTCGAGGAGGCGGAGAAGAGCGCCCCGAGCATCATCTTCATCGACGAGGTCGACGCCATCGCGTCCAAGAGGGAGGAGTCCCACGGCGAAGTGGAGCGGCGCGTCGTTGCGCAGCTTCTCGCCCTCATGGACGGCCTCAAGACCCGCGGCAAGGTGGTCGTCATCGCCGCGACCAACATCCCGAACAGCCTCGACCCTGCGCTCCGCAGGCCGGGACGCTTCGACCGTGAGCTGGAAATCGGCGTTCCCGACAAGGACGGCAGGCTCAACATCCTGAAGATCCACACGCGCAACATGCCCCTGGAGAAGAACATCAACCTCAAGGAAATCGCCGCCATCACCTACGGCTTCGTGGGCGCGGACCTCGCCGCGCTCTGCAAGGAGGCCGCGATGATTGTGCTGCGACGCATCCTCCCATCGCTGAAACTCAAGGAAGAGGAACCCATCCCAAAGGAGCTCTTGGAGAAGCTCTACGTCAAGAAGAAGGACTTCCGGGACGCCCTCAAAGTCGTGCGGCCGAGCGCCATGCGCGAGGTCCTCGTGGAGGTCCCAAATGTGAAGTGGGAGGACGTCGGCGGCCTCGAGGAGGCAAAGCAGGAACTCAAGGAGGCCGTGGAATGGCCCCTCAAGTTTCCCCAGGCGTTCACCCGCCTCGGCGTGCGGCCTCCGAGAGGCGTCCTCATCTATGGCGCTCCCGGCACAGGGAAGACCATGCTCGCCAAGGCGGTCGCGACCGAGAGCGAGGCGAACTTCATCCTGGTCAAGGGCCCCGAGCTCCTGTCCAAATGGGTGGGCGAGTCCGAGAAGGCAGTGCGCAAGATTTTTGACAAGGCGCGGCAGACCGCGCCGACCATCATCTTCTTCGACGAGGTGGACTCTCTCGCGCCGAAGCGGGGCCTCAGCTCCGATGCGCATGTCACCGAGCGCGTGGTGAACCAGATACTCACCGAGATGGACGGCCTCATCGAGCTCCAGGATGTCGTGGTCATCGCCGCCACGAACAGGCCGGACATGATGGACACCGCGCTCCTGCGCCCGGGGAGATTCGACCGCATCGTGCACATCCCCATACCCGACCTCGCGAGCAGGAAGCTCATCTTCCAGGTCCACCTCAAGGGCATGCCCCTGGGCAAGGACGTCGACGGAAAGGAGCTCGCGAACAAGACGGACAACTTCGTGGGCGCGGACATCGAGGCGGTGTGCCGCGAAGCGGCCATGCTCGCCCTGCGCGAGAACATCAAGGCAGAGATCGTCACCATGAAGCACTTCGAGAAGGCACTCGAGAAGGTCCCCGCGTCCGCGACTCCGGACATAGAGGAGACCTACGCGCAGTTCAAGAACAAGTTCCGCGCGGCGCGGGCGAAGGAGATGCAGGAGGAGAAACCCTTCTACATGGGGTGAGCACGTGTTCGGCTTCGGGGGCAGGCGTGATGTGGTGCAGGATCTCCATCGCCTGTGGGACACCTATCGCGAGATTGTGAGCAAGCAGCACCATGTGCGCTCGGAGCTGGAGAAGGTGTATGTGCTTGAGCGGCGAGAGGCAGAACTCAAGGCGCACCTCGCCCGCATCCGGAGCATCGCGGACATGCAGACCGCGACCAACGAAGCAAGGCGCATCCTGCAGGAAGAATACCACTTTGTTGCCCTCATAGAGCAGCACGCCCTGCGGTCCCGGCAGCGCATCGACGAGCAGCTCTCGCTCATCTCCCGGGTGAAGCGCGACCTCTCGCGGCACCGGTAAGATGGCTGCGGATATCGCGTCCTATCTCGACCGGGAATTGCGGACCTCGTCATTCGAGGACAGCAGCGTCAATGGCCTGCAGGTGGAATCCAGCGCTGTCGTCAAGCGCGTCGGATTCGCAGTCGACGCGTGTCTCGCGAGCATCTCGGCCGCTGCGGAGGCAAGGTGTCAGCTCCTCATCGTGCACCACGGCCTCTTCTGGAAGCCAGGCATGGCATCCTTGCGCGGAGTGGCGTACCGGAGAGTCCGCGCGCTGATGCGGAGCGATATCGCGCTCTACGCGTCGCACCTTCCCCTTGATGCGCATCCGCGCTATGGCAACAACGCAGCGCTCGCGAGGCTCCTCGGGCTGCGGGACCTGAAGCCGTTCGGCCGCCATGGCAATGCGTCCATCGGGGTACAGGGCATGGTGCGACCGGCCACCCTGCGTGACATCGCGAAGCGGCTGGACGCCGCGCTCAGCACGCGCAGCAGAATTTTCCCGGCCGCAATACCCGGCGTCAAGCGGATTGGTGTCATTTCCGGCTCCGGAGCCTCGTTCGTGGAGGAAGCGGCCGAGGAAGGGCTCGACCTGCTCGTCACCGGAGAGTTCAAGCACGGCGCGTTCCATGCCGCGAAGGAAGCAGGGGTCTCGGTCATCGCCGCTGGCCATTACGCGACGGAGACGCTGGGAGTGAAGGCGCTCATGCCCGTCCTCACCCGGAAGTTTGGCGTGAAGACGGTCTTCCTCGACGCGCCGACGGGGCTCTAGACCGTCCCGGGATGGTTGGTTTTAAGAATAATCCCTCGCTCCTCGGCTGACATGCAGCTCCTCGACGAGCGCGGCACGCGCTTCCACGCCTCGGGCGGAAAAGTCGACTCGAAGCAGGCGGTGTTCTACAATCCTGCGATGCTGCACAACAGGGACATCAGCGTGCTGGTACTGAAGGCACTCATCGGACTGAAGCGCATCAGGACGCCGATGAGGATTTCGCTGCCCTTGGAGGCAAGCGGGATCAGGGGCATCCGGCTTTGGAAAGAATTCCCCGACAGCATCACTTCCCTGCGGATGAACGACGGCAGTCCGGCAGCGGCAGATGCAATGAAGAAGAATCTCGTGCTGAACGGCATCACGGACGCCCGCGTCACGGTACACAACGAGGAGGCATCGCGATTCCTCCTGGACAACCCTGCCGGATACGTCGACGTGGACCCTTTCGGCTTTCCGGGGCCTTTCCTCGACGCGGCGCTGCGCTCCATCTCGCGGGATGGCATCCTCGCCGTCACCGCGACGGACACGGCCGCGCTGTGCGGCACCGCGCCAGGCGCCTGCCTGCGGAAATACTGGAGTGTGCCCATGCGGAACTGGCTGATGCACGAGGCGGGGCTGCGGATACTCTCGCGGAAGGTTCAGCTCGTCGCGAGCCAGCACGACCGCGGCGCGTTCCCACTCTATTCCTACGCGGAGCGGCACTACATGCGTGCGTATTTCAGCGTGAGGAAGGGCCGCTCGCATGCGGACCGTGCCCTCGCCCGCCACGGCTCGCTCTTCTCCTGTCCGAAGTGCCTGCGCTTCCTCGCATCCGGGGAGCCGGACACGAGGTCCTGCCACGGAGCCATGCGGCGCGCGGGACCCATGGATATGGGCCCGCTCTGGGACCGCGAGCTGGCCGAGCGCGTCTCCTCAATCAACGGATGGAAGGACCTCGACCGCCTTGTCGGAGTTGTCGCTGAGGAGAGCGCAGTCAATGCGGTCGGATTCCACGACCTGCATGCGCTGGTGAAGGCGCACGGCCTGAAGGTCATCCCGCGGAGCAGCGCAGTGCTCTCTGCGCTCAGGAAGGCCGGACATGAGGCCAGCCAGACGCACTTCACCGGGAAGGGTATCCGCACCACTGCACCGCTGGAAGAGGTGCTTCAGGCGCTGCGGGCCTGAATCGTTAGCCTGGTCTGGATGGCCTGTACGATGCTCTCCACATCCTCTGAGGCATCGATGACCAGCGCCTCGGAGGACTCCTCCAGGGCATCAAATTGGCTCTGGAGCATCTCCGGCCGAAAATAATGCCCGGGCCTGCTGCGCAGCCTGTCGTAGAGGATGCCATACTCGCACCGGAGGTGGACGAAGGTGACATGCTTCCCGCCGAGTATCTCACGGTAGCTCCGCTTCAGGGCGGAGCACGCCATGATGAGCGATTGACCCCGTGCGAACTCCTCATCGATGATGCCGCGGAGCGCCCGGAGCCATGGCAGCCTGTCCTCGTCGGTCAGAGGAATCCCGCTTGCCATCTTTCTGATATTGGCCACAGGGTGGTACAGGTCCCCATCATGAAATGGCAGGCCGCTCGCTTTGGAGAGGGCTTGCCCCACGGTGGTCTTACCGGAGCCCGCGACCCCCATGAGGATGATGGCCCGCACGCGCCTACCCTATCGCGCGCCGGACATCGTCCACAGAAACGGACTCAACTCCCGTTATGGCCCCTATCTTCTTCTCAAGAGGGTCGGTGGCACCCTTGGCCTCATCCATGACAAAAAATACCTTCAAGGCCTTGAGGCCGAAGGCGATGGGCTCAATCTCGCATTTCCCCACGACCCCGCCGTACGCAGCGACCTCCTTCTCGGCCGCCTTCTGGAGAGCTGCAAGGTTGGTAGAGGGGGATTCCGGCATGACACGCAAGGTGACGACGACGCGCGCCATCAGTTCGGCCCCATGAAGCCGCACGCAGGGCAGGAGTAGCTCACCGCGTTCTCCCTGCAGGGCCCACAGCGCATGATGTCGTAGTTCTGGCACTGGGGGCACTTGAATACCGTTGTCGCAGTGGTGTTCGTGACTCTCTTGTGGCAGGAAATGCAGCTGCTGGCCATGTCCACCCGGGAACGCTGCCTCTTTAAAAAGCTTTGCGGCCGGCCCGGCGAGCTTCGCAAAGGCTTATATAGCGAGAAACCGCGAGAAGCATCCATGGCTCGCGGCAGGAAAGCCGAGACGGAGACCCAACTGGTGGTCATCATCCTCTTCATCATCGCGGCCATTGTGCTGTTCTTCATCTTCACCAAGAGCATCCTCCCAAAGCTGGTGCTGGAATGAGCAAGAGAGGGTATGAGCTGGTTTCCAGCGCGTTCGGCGGAGTCATCCTCGCCATCATTGTGGGAGTGGTGATTCTCATGCTGGTCGGGGTGATGATACGGGTCTTCGGCGGCGCAGCCTCGGCGGAGAGCTGCCGGAGAAGCATCGCGTTCACGGACACCACCCACCGAAACATCCTGCTCGCGGACAAATTCTATCTGGAGTGCGACCCGGTGTATCGCACGGTCTCCCTGCCGGAGCAGGTCGCCACCGCACCGGAGGTCGCGAAGAAGGAGCTTGCGGACAACATGGTGAGCTGCTGGAACGTCGTTTCCCAGGGTGAGTTCAATCCCTTCGGGAGGCAGATTCCCCAGATTCCCAACTCAAAGACCTGCCTCATCTGCTCGGTGGTCAGCTTTGACAAGGTGTTCCAGGAGAACCTCCCAGGCGTGACCGGGATGCATACCTTTCTCCAGACCAGCTACGTCACCGTGGACGGAAAGGACATGCTTTACAAGGATGCCCTGCCTGACGGCTGGAACGACATCCAGGTCGTGAGCGATGTGATAGACACCACGGAGTCCTACGCGATTTACTGGGCGAAGACCTTCAACTCGTTAGGCCTCGCGTCGTCAGCTCCCACCCGGGTGTACCTGAGTCAATACCGCAGGCTTCTCAGCGTATGTGATACCGTGGTGAACTGATGCGGCGCGGATCCTGGGCAAGTACGACTGTTCTGGGGAGCTTCGTGCTCGCGCTCCTGGTGCTCACGGTACTCGGTTTTGTGGTGACAAACATCCTCAGCGGAGGCGGCGAGGGGGTGGACAAGCAGGCCTGCAGCCAGAGCGTCCGGATGAGCAGCCAACTGAAGATTGGCGTAGGAACGGACCTGCAGAAATGGCTTGTGAACCGCTACGGCAGCACGGCGAGGCTGGAGTGCGCCACTGAGTACCTGAGCGTGAAGGAAACGGAACCGGAGGCGCTGCAGGCGACCATCGCTGATTCCATGGTGGACTGCTGGCAGATGTTCGGCGAGGGCAACCTTGAGCTGTTCGACACCAAGGACGCGAGCTTCTGCGCGGTGTGCTCGCGGCTGGAGTTCGAGCAGCCTACGGCCCTGCCGGGATTCACGCGATACCTGATGGCCCACAATCCCCCCGGAAAGGACGTCTCCTACTTTGAGTACTTCAAAGGCGTCGGCAGGAGATGCGGAGGAAGGATGCTCTCAGACGAGGATAGTCAGTCCCTCTACGAGCAGAGCGGGCTTGACCAGCTAGACACCATCAATACCGCGAATCCCCTTGCGGTCATCTACTACACCCGGAAGAACGCGTATCCGGATGGATTCCTCGGCCTCAACTCCGGTGAGGTGGAGACATCCTTCTACGGCACCGCAGCCGGAGTGACGCTGGCCTTCGCAGGACTTGCCCTTTGCGCGACGGTCGCGGGCTGCTCCGTCGGCGGACCGATGATAGGCATCGCGCTAGTCGGTGCGGGTATCACAGGAGGGGCCCTCGGCTACGGCATGGGCGCCGCGTGTACCTCCGACTATGACGCCTACATCGTGCTCTGGGACTACTCCAAGCTCGCCGACCTGGACTGCACCTATCTGGAAAGCGAATCTACCCCACTCGTCATCAAGGAGGTCTGAATGATTGCTTCCGTGTGCGCATCGCGGACCACAAACAGAAAGCGGCCACAAGACGTAGAATATCCGGCATGCCGGCGGGACAACGCGAGACGGCATCCCGGCCGGGAGGCACAGGATATCCGCATGGTCGGGGAGGAAACTATTTATACGGAAGTTCCCGGGGAGAGCGCATGAGGCGCGGCACCATCCAATGGGACACCATCGTTATCTGGGTCCTGCTGCTGCTCGGGCTGCTCATCCTCCTTGCAGTCATCGCAGTTTCCAGGGAGAAGATGCTCGCCCTGGTGCAGAAAATCGCCGAGGCGCTGAGGTTCGGGGCATGAGACGAGGCAGCATCGCCGTAGAGCAGTTCGTCGCGGTGGGCATCGCCCTCACCGTCATCGTCGTCATCCTGCTCGGAGCGGCGACGAAAATCTGGCCTGGCTTCATGCAGTTCCTTGGCGTCGCAGGCCTGGACAACGAGACCGGGACTGGCTCACTCATCGCGCGGGCGTGGACGGACTTCGACGAGAGCGGACAGCTCCAGTTCCACTTGGTAGAGGGCTCAGGTATCACCAGGGCGCGGGCGCAGGACACCTTTGGTGTCTACGAACTGTTCGACGCGGACCCGTTTGTCCAGCCCCTGTGCCAGCTGGAGCAGCTGCAGACCATGTCACCTCGGATGTTTCCCCAGGGCGCTGGCGGTGGCACGTTCGACATTGACTGGACCCTCACCCAGAGCCCGGGAGCCTTCGGCACGCGCTGGCTGTGCATCCGGGTCTACGATGACAACGCTGCCGACCTCCAGAATCCGCCGTTGCTGGTGCGCATCAACTCCTGGCAGTTCCTGCTCAACACGTATCTGAACACCCCCATGTTCCTGCTGAACAGTCCATTTATTTCCGCCCCTCAGGGCTCAGCAATCCGCTGGTCCCTGGCAATGCATCGGAATCCCCCGGGGGCGTTCTGGGACAACTATCCGAGCGACCAGAGCTTGCTGCTCAGCGACGCGGAGTGGCGGGAGGTCCATGATTTCCTCGGACTGGCCACCTCGGGCATCCCAAACACCATCCCCGATATCCCGGCACTGACGAGCGGGACGTTCAAGGATTTTCTCAACAAGCTCCCTTGCGCGTCCCCCGACCTGAACTCGGGTGCCACTGGAGTGAAGAAGCGCGCGCTTCAGACCGTGGTCACCGCACTCTTCGGCGACATCCAGGATTTTGAGTCCGCCAGTGGACGGCCTGCCACGCCCGGCCAGCCGGTTCCCCGCCTGCGTGACGGGACGGGCCCGCGGGGATGGCAGTCCGGCGCCTATGCCAACCAGCTCTACCCCGTGGAGATAGGCGTCTGGTATCCGGAGATGGCAGTGGGAGGGAACCTTGCCTGGAACCCCGAGGCCATGGTAAGAGCTAGGACCAACGCTTGGATAGGGGATGACGCGTTTTACGGCAAGCCGTACAGCGCACAGATGGATTTTCCGGGCACGGGATGTCTTGCCGGCAAGACGATGACTATCTACCTGCGCGCCTGCACTGCCTGCGGAGGAGGATGACCATGAACAAGAGAGGAGCGGAGCTCACCCTGAACACCATCATCATCGCGGCGCTGGTGCTGCTGCTGCTGGTTGTCCTCGTCATGATTATCGTCGGCTTCTTCGGAGACACGGTGCCGCAGTTCGGCAACTTCGTGACGTGCCAGGGCCGCGGGGGACAGTGCTACCAACAATGCCAGGTGGGGGAGCAGAAACTCTGGCGCTTCGGCGGCTGCGGCGGCGAGGACTATCTGGGAGCGGACTACTGCTGCATCCCGCCCGAGAACCCTGCGTGAGAGCATGAACAAGAGAGGAGAGAAGGAGAGCCTGCGCACCATCATCTATCTGATAGCAGCAGGCATCATCATCGTCTTCCTCCTCGGGCTGATGGGGCGCTGGTTCTGGGGCATCTTCCGCCAGGAGCTGCCGCAGACCGAAGCCTATGTCCTGAAGAACTTCGAGCGTCTGGCGGATGAGTCGCAGAGCATGCTGGACTATGGTGACTACAATGAAGTCAGGGTGCTGCCCTTCACCCTGAAGGCCGTCGGGGATGATGCGTTTTTTGCTCTGGTGGGCATCAATCCGGACTTGCCTGCGACCGAGGCGACGGGCTGCGACAGTGGCCGCTACGATGTTCCCTCGGCGTGCAGGAACAAGAACTGCCTCTGCCTCTGCACCAAGCAGGACTGCACCGACGCGAAACGCTGCATAACCTTCGAGGGGATTCGCGTGGCGAGCATCGACTCATCAACCTACAGCTGGGGCCTCCCGCTGGACGTCCCGGACCCGCTGGGACTCCAGCAGCTGGAGCAGCTCGCGCTTCCCATCCAGTGCGACGGCGCCGGAGGTCCCAACAGCGGAGCCGACCGGGAGCAGATGAATCTCTATGTTGAGGAGTCGTATCTGAACGGCCAGCGCTATCTCATCATCTCCGAAGAGAACGACGGCACCCGGAGACGGGAGTCGGTCATCCGCGGCACTCCCAATCCTGTGTGCACTCCTGCTGGGACCACGGGAACCGCCATGCAGAGCTGCGCATCGCTCAACTGCTGCGACGACTGCCGCATGCAGGGGGTGCGCGCGGCGACGCCCCGCTGCTGCAATCCCGCAGGGAAAACGGGGGCCAACATGCAGAGCTGCGCGTCGCTCAACTGCTGCGACAGCTGCCGCGCAGTAGGCGGGGGACCAGGACCTCGCCCTCCGCAGTGCTATGTTCCCTAGATAGGTACGGGTCCAGGGGGTGGAGGCGGTGGCACGGCAGGCGGCGGGACGTAGATGATGGTAAAACCATCGGAATCCCCGGCACTCACGTGGCCCGCGTAGTCTACAGCGGTCACCGTGGCACGGTAATTGCCCGGAGACAGGCCATCGAAGGTCTCGCCTGTCCCGCCGGTGCTGCTCGCCGGGCCCGGATTGATGTCGACGCGATAGTACCTGACGTCCTCAGCGGGATTACGGTCCCAGGTCACTTCCACCGTCCCGTCGTCGACCTGCTCTGCACGGACCCCTGTCACCGCCGGGGGAGGAACCTTGTCCACGAGGCGGACCGCGAAGCGGTACTTCACCGAGCGGATGTCGATGCCGCCGTCACCGATGGGCAACTCGGTGCTGCTCGTAGCGCAGAATTCGTAGGTGCCGACGCCAAACAGCGGAGTGAGGAGCGGCAAGGTGAAGCGATGGGTGCAGTTGCCGTACACGAGCGTCACGCCCTGGTCTTCGAGCGCTTCATAGCTCGGCATGTCGCGCAGCGGCCTCGCGCAGTGACTCACTCCCAACTCGTCCTCCTGGCAGAGCGCGAGCTCGCGGACAAAGGCCTGCAGCAACTCGTATTCCCCTATGTCGTAGTCCACTTCCGCAGCCCACGAAGGGTCAGCCGCATAGGAATGGGGCGGGAGCTCCAGCCGAGGGCCCGGTGGGCCACCCGGGCCGCCTCCCCCGCCGCCTGGCTGCACCGTGATGCTGCCCGGGTCCGGGGGTGGGTCCGTGAAGGTAACTGCGCTACCGGGGTTGTAGCCGACGGAGTCCGCGGCGCAGCGTCCCGAGGACGCCATCCCCTCGGGACTCAGCACGGGAGGGATGTCCAGGCAGGCGTACTGCCAGGGGTCCAACCGACGCCCGTCCTTGAGGATTTCCAGGTGAAGATGGCATGCGGTGGACATCCCTTTGGTGCCGACATGGGCTATGACCTCGCCGTGGCCGACTGCCGCGGTCTGCACTCCCTCGAAGGGCCGGAGCGCGAAGTCCTCCATGTGTAAGTAGCGCGACACCCACCCGCTGCCGTGGTCAATCTCCACCACGGACGCTCCGGACCATCCGGGCCGGGTCTCCCAGAAGGTTGCGACACCTGGCGCGATGGCGCGGATGGGGTCACCACAGCGGCCGTTCCATATGTCCATCCCGCCATGGCTCTGGTAGTCAGGCGCGCGGAAGCACCACGTCACCACGAATCCGGCGCTCACTTCGACCGGGCAGGGGAAACTCTGGGAGGAGGTTGCCATCCCGGTCAGCGCGGTCAGTGGAGCAGCATAGGAATCCATCGCGCTGAACGCCCCCATGGCGGCCGAGAGCCACATGAGTACCGCGATGACAAGGATTGTGCGGCTCATCTTCGCCTCCGCAGCGCGAACGCTGCGATGCCCACCAGAAGGAGTACCTCCGCGATGATAGGCCAGGGAAGAGAATGCTTCTGCTGTGGCTCAGCGTCTGGTTCTTCCGCCCTAGGGATATGATAATAGGGTGAGAACGGCTGGCAGGGAGCCTGGCAGCAGTCCGTCATCTCCTCGGCGAAGAGCACCTTGCCCAGGCAGACCTCTTCTCCGAGTGCGCAGGGGTTCCCGCCGAGGGCGCGGCAGCGCTCTTTAGGAGGTATGAGACAGTGTCCCTGGACACAGCACTTGGCGCCGGAATCGTCCGCGTACTGGAATGGCCTGGGGACGAAGCCGCCTTCCTCGCTGCACATGATATCTGGAGGGCATATCTCCCCGCGCAGGTCCTTCCCGCACAGGGTGCGGTTCAGCGTGGTCGTCCGAGTGAGGCAAGTCCTGCAGTCCGCGCAGTCCGACTCAGCTCCCTGGCAGTCCGGGTCGCACACCCCGTCAGGGCGGAGGTCGCAGTAGTCATCGGCTGCCCCGCTCGCGCAGTCCGCGCAGGTGAGCGCATTCTCCAGGAGGACGCATCGTTCCCCCGAGCAGGGCTCGCATTGCCGGTCGTTGTCGCAGAAGGATATCGGAAGCGAGAGGAGCCGCTGATTCCCCCGGTAGATATCCACCTGCCTGATCTCCGGCGAGAACGGCACCCAGTTCAGCACGTTGGGATACGCGACCTCTGCTGCGAACGTTCTTCCCCCAGCGTCGATGAGCCACCAGCTGTAGTCGCTCTGTCCCTGGGGCAGCGGTTTGAACGAGGGAGCATAGTATGCAGTGTCCTCCATGACCCGCAGGCTGAGATTGGAGCCATCCGCGTTGAAGCTCAGGGTGAGGAATGGCGACGGCTCGAACGCGAGCGCCAGCGGGAGCGCGACGAGGAGGGCGAGCAGCAGCTTCATGAGATAGCACCTCCTATTGGAGGGGAAGAGCCAGAGGACCCAGCAGCGTCCGGCTCGCCGGCGCTTCCCGGGGGACAGTCCCCGCTATAAGATGTCGGGGACATGCCGGCCCAGTCGAGCTCGCGGACGCATAATCCGGCAGAGGGCCAGCCCGGGATGAGGGTAACGCCGCTGGTGGAAAGGTCCTGCGCGAGGAAATTTGACGCTGTCGCATACACCAGGAGGTCGCCGCCCTCGACCGCGTAGGTGAAGCCCGGTTTCGGGAACCCGGCGTCATCGAACGCTCCATCGAGCGCCTCATCGAGCCGGCTCGCGAGACCGTAGCGGTAGTCCGGAGCGCAGCTGGTGTCACCGCTCTGGCTGCCGACGAGCCAGAGGGGGGTGCCGTTGAGCGTGATGCCGCACGGAGAATCCTCAAGGGTCTGCGAGGTGAAGCCGCCGTTCCACGCGAGGAGCAGCGACGCGCGCTCCGCGGCATACTCCCCCGCGAAATCTAGGAAGAGGCGGAACTCCTCAAGGTCGTGGTAGGAATGGTAGAGCCCGAACTCCCTGTCGCCGAGCTGCCGGTTCTGGGAGACACGGTTTTCCTTCAGCACGAGGAAAACAAACAGCGCGCTGAGCGTGATGGTCGCGATGAGCACCACGAGCCAGTTGAACACCACTCCCTTCCGGTTCATTGCTGACGCTCCGTGCACATCTGTATAGCCACATTCGCGACCTGGTCCCCGCGGTCGGGGTCGTACAGCAGCGGGATTTTGATGGAGGCGCTCTGGAACTGCAACGGTCCAGTGTATATAGCGGCCTGGCCGCGCTGGCCACCCCTACTCCCGCAACTCTGCAGTGGATTACCCCGATTGAGGGCAATACGGCCATAGCGGGCGGTAATCTGCACCGCCCATGGCAGGTCGTCAGGATTCTCCTCAGGGTCCGATGCAACGAGATAGCCGTCCATCATACTCTCGATGGCTGCGCGGAGCTCCTGCTGGCGCGGCTCGTACTCATTCCGGGCGATGACCTCGCCAACGCTGAGGCTGGAGCCGTCGGAGAACTGAACCGGAGCGCGCATCAGCGCCAAGAGGAGGAGCCTGCCCTCTATGGTGGTGTCCACCTCGCCCTGGACAGTGTACTCGCTCGGGCCGGAGCAGCCCCTGCTTATCGAGAAGAGCAGCACGAAGAGCACGAAGACAAAGATGTAGAAGAGGTAGGAGAAGACGTCAACCAGCGCCGTGGGGACCTGGCCTCTGTCCATGTCAGTTTGGCATGATGGCGAGCACGTCCATCACTGCCGGAATCACCTCGCCGTTGTCGCGATAGAGCACGGGCCTGCGCATCTGCCGCCCTCCTGCGCCGCCGGGACCCTGCCTATTGAGTCTCGGGAGCCAGGCGCGTATCCCCGGCTCGTTGAAGGTCGCCTCCTTGAGCGGCGTGCCGTCAAGCTCGGTGAGCGAGATTTTCATCGCAAGGAAGTCATTCCGCTCACCGTACCGGATGCAGGAGTCTAGCTGCAGGGTGTTGACTTTCCTGCTGTCCACCACTCCCGGATATGCGCGCTGGAGCCGGTCATCGTAGTAGGCGAGACACGCCGGCGAATACAGCAGCCTGTTGGCCTGCAGCTCCATCTCGGTCGCACGGACATCCGTGCGGAAGCTCATGTAATACCGCACGAGGAAGAGGATGGAGAGGATGACAAAGATGGCGAAGAAGAACTGCGGTATCTTCATCAGGACGAAGAAGGCGATGTTCCCGCGCTTCATCCCGGCACCCCCAGCGAGGCGCAGGTGCCCTGGAAGCCCTGCTCGTAGGTCCGGACGCCTTCCACATAGGCCTGCACCGCCGCGGTGACCTCGGGGGTGTGATACGGCGCAGGGCTGGACAGCGCTGCCGAGCATCCCCACCCGTTATAGCCACGCAGCCCGATGTCATAACCGGTATACATGACATCCTTCATGATGCTGCCGCTGCAGCCATCACTGTCACAGAGGCAAGCAGACCAGGAGTCGGTCGGCCTCTTGCGGCAGCAGTACCTCCGACCGGCGCCGCTGGCGCATCCCGGGGAGATGAGGCACTTGTTGCGGAAGATTTGGATGCCGCATTCGACGTTGTCCGTCCACGACGCGAGCGGTTCGAGCACCCTGCCGTCCATCAGGGAGCGCTCGTCGCAGGCAGTGTTCGTCACCTGGAACACCCCGACGCCGCCGTCTCCGCTCAGAGCGTCGATACTCAGCCCGCTCTCCTTCTGGGCAAGGGCAAGCATGAGGTCTCCCGGAACATTGTAGAGCGGCGCGACCATGCAGATGTACTGCATGACCCCGGTGACATTGGCAGGGAGGAGCACAGGCCTTCCTGCGCCGCTGAACGCCGGATTCGCGTTGGGGTCGTCAGTCACGATGACCTTGCGGGCGCGCTCGATGAACACCACGTCATCGGGGTGCGTAAGCTCTTCTTCCGCCGGACCCTCTCCGGCATCGGCGAACCAGTACTCCTTGCTCAGGGTATCACGCTCCTCGCGGACCTTGACGCGGTTCTCCTCGAACGCGACGATGAAATCCGAGGCGTCGCCGTCGTACACGTACTTCACGCTGTCCGGAGAGGCGTAGACCGTGTCGAGGAGCAGCGCGAATTCCCGCGCGAGGTAGTTCTTCTCCAGGATGGTGCTCGTCCGCACCTCGTGGACCAGCATGAGCATGGTGGTGAAGAGCAGCGCGATGAGCCCAAGCTCGATGATCCAGGAGAGAGTGTCCTCCTCCGCCCCGCGCTTGTCCTTCAGAAGGCTCCTCACTGCGGCTCTCTCGGGCGCTGCGCCTTTTAAATGCTTTGCCCCGGAGCATAGCGGAAATCGAGAACAGGCTCGGCCTCGCTGGAAGGAATCATCGGAATCACTGCGAGACAACGCGGAAAGCACACGGCCATGCGGCCGATGGGGATTTTCTGCCAGGCCACGGCCAGGCAAACATTTTTATAACTCCCGGCCTTCTGGCGTGACGTGCACATCCCCTACGACCGCATTCTCGAGACCATCACCGAGAAGACCGCCATGGAACGGGAGCAGCTGGAGCAGCGCATCGAGGCGAAGCTCAAGCAGCTCTCGGGGCTCATCAGCAGGGAGGGCGCCGCGCATATCGTCGCGAACGAGCTCGGCGTCAAGCTCGTGGACCAGGTCAGCGGCAAGCTCAAGATAGGGAACATCCTCGGTGGGATGCGTGACGTCGAGACCGAGGGGAAAGTCCTCCGCGTCTTCGAGACGCGCACCTTCCAGTCCGAGCGCGGCGGGGGCCAGGTCGCCTCCTTTGTCATCGGCGACGAGAGCGGCAGCGTCCGCGTGGTGCTCTGGAATGACCAGGCAGTCCGCATCAAGGAACTGGCGCCGGGCATGGCCGCGCGCATCGTCGGAGGCTACACCCGTGACCGCAACGAGCAGGTCGAGGTGCACCTCAACGACCGGAGCAAGCTCATCATCAACCCCGAAGGGGCGCAGGTGGACGCAAGGCCGCTGTACGAGCGGAAGAAGATTCGCGACCTCACCGAGCACGACCAGCAGGCGGAAATCCTCGCCACCATCTACCAGGTGTACGAGCCCAGGTTCTTCGAGACCTGCCCGCAGTGCGGCAGGCGGGTGCGGCAGCAGGACGCGGGATTCCAGTGCGAGACGCACGGTGCGGTGCAGCCAGAGTACTCCTATGTCATCAACCTCTTCCTTGATGACGGTTCTGGCACCATGCGCCTGGTGTGCTTCCGGGAGCAGGCCCTGCGCATCCTCGGCAAGGCCCACGAGGAGTTCCTCTCCTACCGCACCGCGCCGGAGAGCTTCGACCAGGTGAAGAACGACCTCGTCGGGCAGATTGTCAAGGTCGTCGGCCGCATCACCAGGAACGAGCTCTTCGACAGGTTGGAGATGGTGGCCCAGCTCGTCTATCCCAATCCGGACCCGAAAGAGGAGCTCGAGCGTCTGGAGCGCATGCAGTAGGATGCTCTTCCTGACGCACCTGCTGTTCACCGCGCTTCTCCTCGTCCTTTTCCGTGGGGTTTCCCCGGCCGGAAGTGGGACACTCTTCGCGGTGACTGCGCTGCTTGCGACACTGCTGCCCGACCTGGACAGCGCGGGCAGCATCCTCGGCAGGCACGCCCCCTGGGTGCAGCCCCTCCTGCGACATCGGGGAGTGCTGCACACCCCGCTCGCTGCTGCCGTGCTGTGGCTGGCAGCACGGCCCTTCACGACGCTTGCGGACGCGCTCCTGCTGGGATACGTTTCGCATCTCCTCATGGACGCCTGCTCCAAGGAAGGCATCCTCGCGCTCTTCCCGCTCTCCAGGAGAAGGCTTACCGGACCCATACGGGTGGGAAGCGCCATGGAATTCCTCCTGGGACTGGGGCTCGCGGCAGCGGTTCTGCTCCTGCTGTAGGCACTGGACACTGGACAACCAGGCGTGGGGCTTTAAAACCTCATTTTCCGAGGGGTACTCATGCGAAAGTCTTCCGGAATTCGGGAGATAACGTTTATTAACGGAGGTGGAGTATCATGGCAGGGGTGAGCGTCATGGTTGAGAAGCAAGTCACGAAAGAGCAAGTCACCGTCACCAAGCGCAAGGAAGAGAAGGAACAGAAGGTTGGAGAGCTCACCGACCTTCCGGGCATCGGGGACTCCACTGCGGACAAGCTCCGCGAGGCAGGATACCACAGCATCCTTGCTGTCGCGGCAGCGACGCCATCCGAGCTCAGCGAGGCAGGCGGCCTGGGAGAGACCGTCGCGAGAAAGGTCATCTCGGCGGCGCGCTCTGCGCTGGACATGGGCTTCCAGTCCGGGGACGAGCTGCTGGAGAAGCGCAAGCTCATCCGCAAGCTCTCCTCGGGAAGCCTGAGCCTGAACACGCTGCTCGGCGGGGGGTTCGAATCCGGCGCAATCACCGAGGCATTCGGGGAGTACGGCTCCGGAAAGACCCAGATGGGACTCATCCTCGCCGTCAACAATTTCGTCGCGGACCCGGAGAGCTACACCATCTTCATTGACACGGAGAACACCTTCCGGCCGGAGCGCATCGTCCAGCTCGCCAAGGGCGTCGGGGCCGACCCTGACCTGGTGCTCAAGCGCATCAAGGTGGCCCGCGCGTTCAATTCCGACCACCAGGTGCTCCTCGCGGAGCGCGTCGAGGACCTCATCGCGAACGACGGCCTCAAGGTCAGCCTGGTGGTGGTGGACTCCCTGACCGCGCACTTCCGCGCGGAGTTCATCGGCAGGGGCACCCTTGCGGAGAGGCAGCAGAAGCTCAACAGGCACATGCACACCCTCATGAAGCTGGCGTCCATGCACAACCTCTGCGTCTACGTCACCAACCAGGTGATGGTCAGGCCGGATGTCTTCTTCGGCGACCCGACCGAGGCAATCGGCGGCCACATCGTGGCGCACGCCTCGACATTCCGGATGTATTTCCGCAGGGGGAAGAAGGGGAGCCGCGTCGCGAAGCTCGTGGATTCGCCCAACCTTCCGGAGGGAGAGGCGTGCTTCTTCGTCACGGAGGCGGGCCTCAAGGACGTCTGAGGCGGCCCCGCAGAAATTGTTCAGAAGCGGCTCGGCCGCAGTGCTGGGAATATCCGGGATTCCGGCAAGACAGCCCGGAACCCCTGCGGCTTATTAAGAAACACTTGGGTCTAAAGGCAGAGCAAGATGACACAACAAACACTCTCTCAAGGAGATACAATTGTAGTCACGCAATCCAAAGAGCAATTGATAGAAACCGTAAGAACACAAAAAAAGAAAAGAGTAGTCCGGAATGGAACAGCACGAACTGACCTTCTGCTTTCCGCCCATATAGGTAATAACGAGATCATCTTCCCAAAAATTCTCGCCCTGCACGTCCCAAAAGGGGGAATAATTGCTGATGTCACCTATGGCAAAGGCGTCTTCTGGAAACGCGTTTCGAAGAGTGATTATGAAGTTAGAGCAACGGATATTCAGCGCGGTGTAGACTGCCGTAATCTTCCTTATGAAACTGAATCCATCAGTTGTGTTGTGCTTGATCCTCCATATATGGAAGGCCTCTTCAGAACGAATGAATCATATCTTGCAGGTGGGGGAACACATAAATCCTTTAGAGACGCTTATTCTAATGGTGCTAAGACGACTGACGGCCCAAAATACCATCAGGCTGTTCTGGATTTATACTTCAAGGCAGGAAAAGAGGCTTTTCGGGTACTTAAAAGGGCAGGAATCTTCATCGTCAAATGTCAAGATGAAGTAAGCGCTAACAAACAGAATCTAACGCATGTGCAACTAATCAATCAGTATGAGTCGATGGGCTTCTACTCGAAAGACCTCTTCGTTGTCGTGCGATCAAACAAGCCCGTTGCTACACGAGTTACGAAGCAGATCCACGCCCGAAAGAATCATTCATACTTCCTTGTCTTCGTAAAGAAGTGATATTTACTTTCTTGCCGCTATTTTATTGAGCAGATGAGTTACATCAAGAGTGAAGGGAAGTTGCACGGGCCAGGTAATTCTCATTGATGAGGCGAGTAGACGTTCCAAGGCATATTCAGAATAGCCTTTGTATTTCGATCTGGGAAGGTCACTGTTGAGTGCATACGCGAAAATCCACTTCTTTTTGAACATGAAAAGATTCACAGCAAGTATGTCAAATTCCCCCACCTTGAGACAGGTTGTCTTAAGCCGCTCACCATTTTCGAATGTGACTTCACGGCTATCGCTCCCATCGCATTGGAAAGTTGCATACAAGATGCCATCTTTTTCTTTGAGGGTATTTGTTTGGAGTGACTTTACCTCTATGCTAATCTCCTTCCCCTTGTAGGTTATAACGAGATCACTTTTTTTTGATCGGTCGTGATCATCAAATTTATGTGGGTTACTTACACCCGGAATCTTTGCGATTGCCTTCCTAAGATGGTACTCCCCTACATAACCAAAAAACATACCTCTTAAACTGGGGTTGTCTTTAACCAATTGTGAGATTACTTTAGGCGTGACCTCCCATTCCTGAAAGATACTCCGTTGAGCGTTTTCTTGAACTGATTTCAAACGAATTCGTGGTTTCCATCGAATGCACGCTTAAAAATATACCCTTTTGCAGGGTTCCAGTGAAAGAGTCGGCGAGTTTTGAGCGTTTTCTCCCCGACAACCGGAGAAATGCCTGGCAGGTGACTGGAAATCTGAGATTGACGTCGGGAAACGGCGAGAGACTTTCACCGGAGCCCTTTTACAGGCCCAGTAGAAAGTACAGGGAGTAGGGTCGGCCGCAATACGGAGCATATTCGGGATTCTAGCGAAACCATCCGGTGAACGTGCGACATCGCGGCCGGTATGGAACGATTATCGGAGCGGAGGATGAATGTTTATATATAGGGACGTATCCCGCTTGAACGCCGGCGCAGCCGGCAGAGAGGTACACAGACATGTGGCAAGGAAATGACAGACGAGCGCAGAACGTGGCTTCGCCCCGGTACACGAGGGCGAGGAACTTGAAGTGACCATCCAGGCGGTCGGCGCCAAGGGCGACGGCATAGCCAAGAAGGATGGCTTCGTGATTTTTGTCCCGAAGACAAAGGCGGGAGAGAAAGTCCGCATCAAGGTCACCAAGGTGCTCAGCAAGGTAGGCTTCGGCGAGGTCGTCGGCGGCAGCAAGGCCGCTCCGGCCGAGAAACCAAAGGAGGCCGCTCCCGAGGAGGAGTACTTCGAGGGCCACGAGGACTCTGAGGATTTCGGCGAGCAATAGATGCGTGCGTTTCTCGCAGTCGAGCCCTCGGGAGAGGCGCTCGGCGAGTTGCAACGGGCAGTCGGCGCTCTGCACGCGCCAGGGCTCCGTCCGGTGCGTGAGCTGCACCTGACCCTGCGGTTCTTCGGGGACATCCCTGAAGCCAAAGCAGCCGAGATGAAGAGCGCTCTGCGCGATGTTCCGGGTTTCGGGGCGCGGCTGGAGGGCGCGGGCGCATTCCCGGACTGGCGGCGGCCCCGGGTCATCTGGGCGGGCGTTGGCCCGAAGGAAAGCTGGGATGCCCTGCACCGCGAGGTGGACCTGCGGCTGCAGGACCTGGGCTTCCGCTCGGAGCCCTTCACCCCACATATCACGCTGGCTCGCGTGAAAGAGGGTTTCATCCCTGAGTCGGATGTGACGCTCAACGGAATGCTTCTCAAGGCTGCCTTCCCCGTCCGCGAGTTGTTGCTGAAGCGGAGCGTGCTCGGCCCCGATGGGCAGGTGCACACCCTACTGTGGACAGCACCTCTGACTACCGAGGGCCATCCCGCTCGGTCGAGATGACGTGCAGTTCCCGGATTGCCACAGAGTATCACCTGCGGCCACACCTGTCCTCGACTTTCGGAGCACGTCTGACGCAAGATATATAAAGCGCCCGGGACCCCTGCCGCCGACATGACCAAGGAGCAGTTCCTCATCCCGACGGAACAGTACCTCAAGTCAGGCATCCACATCGGGACCAAGTTCCGCACCAGGTACATGTCCAAGTTCATCTACAAGACTCGTCCGGACGGCCTCTCGGTGCTCAATCTCCAGCAGACCGACGAGCGCCTCCGGCTCGCGGCCAATCTCCTCGGCCAGTACGCCCCGGAAGACATCCTGGTGGTGTGCAGGCGTGAGAACGGCTGGAAACCCGCGAAGCTCTTCGCGAAGCACACCGGTGCCAGGGTCTTCGCAGGCCGCTACCCCCCGGGCATCCTCACCAACCCTGACCTCGAAGAGTTCCTGAATGTCAAGGTGGTGCTCGTCACCGACTGCTGGGTGGACCGCAACGCGGTGAACGACGCGATGAAGATGGGTATTCCCATCATCGGGCTGTGCGACACCAACAACCAGAGCAACAATCTGGACTTCGTGGTGCCGTGCAACAACAAGGGGAAGAAGAGCCTGGGTCTCGTCTTCTGGGTGCTCGCCAACGAGTACCTGAGGAAGCGGGGCATCCTCAAGGGTGAAGAGACCATCAGCGCGACAGTGGACGACTTCACTCCCGTTTAGCCACGATTCCTTCGGCCGCAATGTCATACGAGACATCGCCCTGCCTCTCCGGATGCCGCCTGAGGACTGCGCGTCTTCCTCTCCCGTCCTTCTGGAGTTCCACCTGGCACTTGCATCTCTGGCCGAGCATCGCCCCGCCGATGATGCCTACTCCTCCGTATTCGACGCGCTGGAAGACCTGATTGGTGAGGAGCACCATGGTCTCGGTCTCCTTGGCGACCGCGCTCAGGACATCCAGCTGGCCGCGCAGCAGGGCGTTGGCGTCCTTCGCTCCTGAGGGCCTTGCGCGCCGGTAATGCGCCCCGATGGTGTCCACGACGATGAGACCGATGCGGGCGCTCCTCGCCAGCGCGGCGGCGCTTGCGACACTCGAACACTGCGCGTCGAGGTCTGCCGGCTGCATCAGGAGAATCCGGGAGAGCACTTCGCTGAACTGCTTTTCCCGGAAGGCATAGCCTGCGAGCTCTGCGAGACGCTCCGGAGAGAAGTTCCGCTCGGTGTCGATGTACACTGCCTTCGAGTTCTCGGAGAGAACCTGCAGTACCGCGAGGAAGGCGCAGGTGCTCTTTCCCGCGCCCGCAGGACCGTAGAGCATGGTGAGCACCCCCGGCGGATAGCTGCCCAGCAGGCCGTCGAGCACCGCGGAGCCTGTGGGAAGCGGCGAGGAGCGCATGACGCCGCGAATGCACGCAGCCTATATATCCTTTGCCGCGGGCGTTGTGGAAAACGTGTGGAGACAGCCGGCCACGCTGCTGAGAATTATCACAATCACGGCGAGGCAACGCGGAAAGCGCGTGGCTGCCGATGGAGACGTTCTGGAGCTGCCGCGGGACAAGCCTTTTAAGGCGCGAGCAACCCCTGGGGACGAGAGCGGGTATCCGACTTCCGGCGAAAGCCGAGGAAAGTCCACCCATCCATGAAAGGCCACTCGCGAGAGTCCCGGAGACGGGAGGCAACCACTCAGAAACGGCACGGCCGCGCGGCAAGATGATGGCGGGTCCCCGCGAGGGGAGCAAGCGCCTGATGTTCCGCGCGGAATCGGTGAAACGGTGAGCCCTGGCTGATGCAAGCCGCAAGGCGCTCAGTTGAATGTCGGAACGGACCGTCCGCAAGGGGTCCGACAGAAGGTGGCTTATGCCCGCTCTCGCCTTCTCTCCAGGCAGCCGCTAGTCCCCTCGGCCGCGATGCCGCACGAGTACCGCGCTGTCTCGCAGGCATACCGGATAGTTTCCAGGATTGCGGCCGGAAGGCAGGGATGTTCCTCAGAGCCGACGGCGACAGTTTTATATAGCGTGCGGCTTCCCGTCCGGGCATGGGGAAGCAGGACAAAATCCACATGCCCAGCTCGCAGGGCGGGCTCGTGCGCTACTTCGAGGATTACAAGAGCAAGCTGGAGATAAGCCCGCAGACCGTCATCATCGCCTGCGCAGCCATCATCATCCTGGTCACCCTACTCCACCAGTTCTATCCCGTGTGAGCGCGATGTTCCCCGCCGGTCTTCCTGGAGGCATGAACCCCAAGCAGATGAAGAAGGTCATGCAATCCATGGGCATCAAGCAGGAGGAGCTGGACGCAGAGGAGGTCGTCATCCGGCTCGCCGACCGGGAGATTGTCATCCATGAGCCCCAGGTGTCGAGGGTCACCATGATGGGCCAGGTCACCTACCAGGTGGCGGGCAGCACCGAAGAGCGGAGCCGCTCCGACCTCGATGCCGATATCCCCGACGAGGATGTGGAGACGGTGCTCAGCCAGGCGCATGTCTCCGAGCAGGAGGCCAAGGACGCTCTCCGCCGTTCCGGAGGCGACATCGCCCAGGCGATTCTCGACCTCACCCGTGGGCGACAGTCTTAAAAACCGCGGCGTCCTTTGCAGTGCCGATGGAAGAGTTCCAGGCGGCGCGGGAGAAGGCGCTGCACAACCTCCGCATCGCGGACCACATGACCAGCGTCACGTATCCGCTGCTGAAGGACAACAAGCTCCTCATCGCCGCGATGGAGAACCTGTTCCTCTCGGTGAGCGGAGCGATGTCCGCCATCCTCCTGCACGACCGGACCTTCAAGAGGGTCCCTCCGTTCGCGGACACCTTCGAGGTGAAGTTCACGGTCTTCAGGACGAAGTGCATGACGCATCACGGCATCGGTGCCGACAGCGCACGGCTCATCCAGGAGCTGCGCGAGATCCTGGTGCAGAGAAAGAAGAGTCCCATCGAGTTCTCCAGACGGGACACGTTCGTCATCTGCTCCGACGACTATCGCATCCGGACCCTCACGCACAGGGATGTGAAGGATTTTGTGGCAAGGGCAAAGGTATTTATACACACGATGGTTAAACTTACAGGGCAGCATGAGGGAATCTTTGGAGGAAGCTGAGCGTGAGCTCAAGCGTGTGGACCATCTCATCTACGTCAGCCTGAAGTATACGCGCACAGTAGATGTCCTCAAGAGCACCGTCCAGCGCATCATCGATTCCTACGATTCAGCGATACGTTCCATGCTCAAGTACTTGGAGGAACAAGGCAGGATAAGCAGCATCCCGAAAAGTCCAGGGCTCCGCGCGAGAATCCTCCGCGAGCAGTTCGCAGAGGAGCCGGTCTTCCAGGATTTTCTGGTGCACTACGGGCTGATGCGCGAGATTCTGCGCGCGGAGTTCGACCGGAGGGAGGAGTTCCGCAGGCATGTCACCATGATTTCGAAGCTCAAGAGCAGCCTGGTCGAGGTGACCATCGATTCCATCACCCTCGACTACAAGAAGGTCCGCGCCTTCGTACGCCTGGCTGAAGAGTTCATGCGCAACGAGGGGAAGGGCGATGTCGCAGAGATGCTCCGGCGCGTCGAGGTGGAGCTGGAGTTCGACAAGAGGTACTACTGATGACGAAGATACTCGGGGTCGTTTCTGGCAAGGGTGGAGTCGGCAAGACCACGACCGCCATCAATCTGGGCACAGCCTTCTCTGCCATGGGGCGTGATGTCATCGTGCTCGACGCGAATCTCACCACGCCTAATGTGAGCGTGCACCTCGGCGCCCCCATCGTGCCGGTGACCCTGAACGATGCCCTTCGGGGGAACAAGCACATCACCGAGGCCATCTACCAGCACCCCTCCGGCATCAAGATCATCCCCTCCAGCATCTCGGTGGAGGAACTCAAGTTCCTGAACGCGGACAAGCTCGCCTCGACGCTCGTCGACCTCATCGGCAAGACCGAGTACATCATCATGGACGCCTCAGCGGGACTGAGCGAGGACACCCTCGCCGTCATGAAGGCCGCCGATGAGGTCATCGTGGTGACGAATCCCGAGCTGCCCGCGGTGACCGACGCCCTGAAGACCATCAAGATTGCCGAACGCATGGGTACCAAGGTCCTCGGCGTCGTGGTGAACAAGTACCGCAATGACGAGTTCGAGCTGGACATCCGCACCATCGAGACCATCCTCGAGTACCCCGTGCTGGGAATCGTCCCGGAAGACAAGGCGGCGCGCTCCGCCCTCGCCTTGAAGATGCCGCTGGTGTATGCGCACCGCAACTCTCCCGCTGCGAGAGGATTCAGGCAGGTCGCCGCGCGCCTCCTCGGGGAAAGGTACGAGGAGATGGAGGAACGCAGGGAAGAGGAAAGCCTCCTGAATTACGTCCTGCGGCGCCTGGGGCTGAGGAAATAGGATGCCAAAGAAAGTCGTGACCCTGGAAGCGAAGGAGAGGGTGTATGACCCCGCAAAGTACACCTCCTATGTCAAGCAGAGCAGCCGCATCCTCTACTGGCTGGCGCTGCTCCTCATGGTGGTGCTCAACTTCCTGACCTTCCTGCTCCTGGCTCCGCTCGCAGTGTTCCTGGACAGCATCCAGCGGCACGCTCTCGTGGGCGTCATCGGGCTGCTCTTCGGGCTTGTTTTCAACTTCCTGGTGCAGGACATCGAGCATCTGGAGCCGAAGCACCATTATTTCGCCGCGCTGCTCATCCCGCTCGTCGCGGCAGTCAACCTCTTCATCATGACCTTCCTCGTCAACGCCCTGAGGGGCATCTGGGAGCTTCCCCTCACGGGCGGAGCGGTCAGCGAGAGTCTCGCCTACGCCATTATGTTCATCATTCCCTATCTGGCCACCCTTCTCCGGGGGAAGAAGACGACGTCCAGAACCCAGTAGGAACTTCCCGGCCGCAATGCTATAGAATACCCGCAGATGCCGGGAGGTTTCGCCGGGATGGCGGACATCCTCCGCAATGCGGCCACGCTCACTCCGGCCCCGTCTGCGCGGAGGCGGCTTTGCCTAATGAGGCCCGCCTGCCAAAGACTGCATAGATGGGATTATAAACTTAGGATGGATACTATGATGGTGCGCAAGCCATCAAGTACTGCATTCAAAAAGGAGTTGTCACCAGAACAACGTGAAGAACTACTCAGAGCATTGAAAGCCCGTTTTGAGAAAAACATGAACCGCCATAAAGGTCTTGAATGGGCTCCATTAAAAGCAAAGCTGGAAGCTGATACTCAAAAATTGGGGTCACTTAGTGAAATGGAAAGAACTGGTGGTGAACCGGATGTTGTTGGTCATGATAAAAAAGAGGGAGAATTCATTTTTTATGATTGTTCAGCGGAAAGTCCTAAAGGCCGCAGAAGTGTTTGTTACGACCGTGAGGGGCAAGAGGCAAGGAAAACGTTTAAACCAAAAGATAACGCGGTGGATATGGCGGCTGCCATGGGCATTGAGCTTTTAACGGAAGAACAATATCGAGAGTTGCAGAAACTAGGAAATTTCGATACGAAGACGTCGAGCTGGGTGAAAACACCCTCTGATATGAGAAAACTCGGAGGCGCCCTCTTTGCTGATCGCCGCTACGGCAATGTCTTCGTGTATCACAACAGTGCGCCCTCTTACTACGGCTCTAGGGCGTTCCGCGGCTCGCTAAGGGTGTAAACACTCCTGGTCGAGCGAAGCGAGGCCCGGAGTAGTTTACGGATTTCTAAGGCAAAGCCCGCCGAGGCACAACCTTTAAAAAGGGGTTGGCCTTCCCCGTGCCGAGGCGCAGTGCGCCAAGCCCGAGTTCGTGGAACGCAGCTTCGGCTGATAGGGCTGATTCATCATGGTAAAAGACACGAAGATCGAGGAGCCTAGCTTCAGGTACATCGTCCGGGTGGCGAACACCGACCTTGACGGCAAGAAGAGCCTCCGGCTGGCGCTCCTGAAAATCAAGGGCGTCGGATTCGCGTACAGCAACATGGCATGCACTCTTGCGGCGGTGGACCGCAACGCGCGCGTAGGCGACCTCACGGAAGACGAGGTGAGCAGGATAGACCAGGTGGTGCGCAATCCTGCCAGCTATGGTGCCCCTTCCTGGCTGTTCAACCGCAGGCGGGACCCGGAGACTGGAGAGGACCTGCACGCCCTCGGACCTGAGCTCGCGCTCGCCAAGGATACCGATGTGAAGAACCTGAAGATGACGCGCTCTTTCCGCGGCCTGCGCCACCAGTGGGGCCTGCCCCTCCGGGGACAGCGCACACGCTCCAATTTCCGGCCGAACAAGGGCAAGGGTTCGCTCGGAGTGAAGAGGCGCAAGGGCTCCAAGGCGGGCCGCGTGTAGAGGTGCACCATGGGCGATCCAAAACTCCCAAAGAAAAAGTACAGGACCCCGAGCCATCCCTGGCAGAAGGGGCGTATCGAGCAGGAAAAGGAACTTCTCAAGGAGTATGGCCTGAAGAACAAGCGGGAGATTTGGAAAATCACTTCACGGCTCAAGAACTTCCACGAGAAGGCCAAGACTCTCATCGCCAGCAGGTCCACCCAGGCTGAGAAGGAGCGCATCCAGATGATGCGCAAGCTGGCCTCATACGGGATTGTGGAGGAGTCCGCGGCGCTGGATAACGTGCTGGGCCTCACGGTCCGCGAGTTCATGGACCGGAGGCTCCAGACCCTGCTGGTGAAGCTCGGGATGGCCAACTCCATGAAGCAGGCCAGGCACTTCATCGTGCACCGCCACATCATGGTCGGGGAACATGTGGTCACGTCCCCGAGCTATCTTGTCACCAAGTCCGAGGGTGCGCTCATCCGCTTCAACCCTAAGTCAGAGCTGGCGAAACCCGACCACCCGGTCCGGGGTGTCGCCGCCGCCGTCCCTGAGCCTGCAGAGGGAGAGCAATGAACAAGGAGAAGTCCATCAGGTGGGGCATCGCGCACATCCTCGCGTCCTACAACAACACCATCATCCATCTCACGGACATAAGCGGGTCGGAGACCATCGCGCGCGTCTCCGGCGGAATGGTCGTGAAGTCCGACCGGATGGAAAGCTCCCCCACCGCTGCGATGATGGCCGCAAAGAAGGCCGCTGAAACGGCATTCGAGAAGGGCATCAACGGCGTCCATGTGCGGATTCGCGCTCCTGGTGGCCACCAGGGCCCGCACAACCCGGGACCTGGCGCCCAGGCGGCCATCCGGGCGCTGTCCAGGATGGGCCTGAAGATAGGCACCATCGAAGACGTCACGCCAATCGCCCATGACGGCTGCCGCAAGAAGGGCGGCAAGAGAGGTCGGCGCGTATGAAAGCCAAACTGCTCAATCAGAAGGGAAACAAGCTCTCGTTCGTGCTCGAGGAAGCATCCCCCGCGTTCGTCAATGCGCTCCGCAGGACTGCCTCGGAAGATGTGCCCACCATGGCCATCGAGATGGTCGAATTCAGGAAAAACAGCTCTGCCCTCTATGATGAGACTGTTGCGCACCGCATGGGCCTTCTTCCCCTGAAGACCGACCTCAAGTCCTACAACCTTCCCGAGCGCTGCCAGTGCGGGGGGGAGGGATGCGCCCGATGCCAGGTCAAGCTCACCCTCACCGCAAAGGGCCAGAAGAGCGGCGCGGTGGTGCGCGCCGAGGACATCAAGACCAAGGACCCTGCCATCGTCCCCGCGTTCCCAAAGACACCCGTGGTGAAGCTCTTCGAGGGGCAGGAGATTGAAGCGGAGATGACCGCGGTGCTCGGCACCGGCAAGGTGCACACCAAATGGGCTCCGGGTCACGTCTACTTCAGGCAGCTGCCTACCGTCACCATCAGCAAGAAAGGAGAGGGCATGCTGGAATGCGAGCGCCTCTGCCCCACCCAGGTGTTCGAATCAAAGAACGGAAAGCTCATGGTCCGGCAGAACGGCGAGCAGGACTGCATCCTCTGCGGCGCGTGCGTCGACGCCAGCGAGGGCGAGGTCAAAGTCCTCACCAACAAGGAGAACTATGTCGTGTACGTGGAGAGCTGGGGACAGCTCCCTCCAGAGGACATCATAGAGCAGAGCATCGCAATCCTCGATGAGAAGGCGGATGACCTCATCGCTACGCTGAAAGGGAGGGTGAAGCAAAAGGCAAAGGCGTGAACCCCGCACTTCACACGCCCGCCGGGCGCGTCGAGGTGGGTGGGACCAACGGTCCCACACGGCGAACATGTCAACTGGGTTTGCAGTTGCGGGGGTGCCGGAGTGGCCAAACGGGCAAGGTTGAGGGCCTTGTGGCTTAGTGCCTGCGCGTGTTCGAACCACGTCCCCCGCATCACGGTTGATGAAAGATGAAACGAACAGGACCGACAAATCAGCATCTGGAGGGCCTTATCGTACGCCTGAAGAGAGCGGCAGCCGAGAAGAAGGTGCCCCTCTGGAAGAGGCTCGCGCTCGACCTTGAGCGCCCCACGCGCACGAGACGGGAGGTGAACCTCTCCAATATCACGAGGCACACCTCCGAGGGCGAGGCTATCGTCATCCCGGGGAAGGTGCTCGGGAGCGGGCAGCTCGGCCACAAGCTCACCATCGCCTCGTGGCGCATCTCTCACCAGGCTCTGGAGAAGCTCCGCGCAGCCAAGGGAGAGTACCTCACCATCGAACAGCTCCTCGACAAGAACCCCTCGGGAAAGAACCTCAGGATCATCGGGTGACACACATGACCGTAATCAACGCAAAGAACCTCATCCTCGGGCGCCTTGCGAGCAGCGTGGCGAAGCGGGCCCTCCTCGGGGAGAGCATCGAGCTGGTCAACTGCGAGCAGGCTGTGATCACCGGGAACAAGAAGTGGCTCATCGCACGTTACCGCCAGCGGCGGGAGCGCGGCACCCCCACGCAGGGGCCATTCTTCCCACGGCAGCCGGAGCGATTCGTGAAGCGGACCATCCGCGGCATGCTTCCTTACAAGAAGGAGCTCGGCCGCGCCGCGCTCGGCAGGGTCACCTGCCATGTGGGCATCCCCCCGTTCCTGGAGGGGAAGCAGCTCGAGACCATCCAGGAGGCTGGTATTGAACGTCTGAGCACGACAAAGATTGTCAGCGTGAAAGTCATCTGCCATTCCATGGGGGCAAGCCAATGAAGACCATTCACACATCGGGAAAGCGGAAAGAAGCTGTCGCGCGCGCCACCCTCACCAAGGGCTCGGGGAAGGTTCGCATCAACAAGGCGCTCCTTGAGACCATCAGCCCCCCGGCCGCACGCCTCAAGATAGAGGAGCCGCTCCTGCTCGCGGAAGGCATCGGCGAGATAGACCTGCAAGTGTCCGTCCGCGGCGGCGGCGTGTCCAGCCAGGTGGAAGCCGCGCGTCTTGCCATCGCGAAAGCCCTTGTCGAATTCAGCAAGGACAAGGAACTCGAGGGCAGGCTGCTCTCCTACAACAGGCAGCTCCTGGTCGCGGACGTCCGGCGGAAAGAGGCATCGAAGCCGAACAGGCACGGCCAGGCCCGCGCCAAGCGGCAGAAGTCCTACAGGTAGAAACTCTACATTGGAATTGTTCCATTCCGCATCCGCTATGCATAAATATACCGTGATGCCCAACTGACGTGATGGGGAAGCGTGTGGTGTACGTCGCGCACCCCGTGGGGGGCGACGTCGAGGGAAATATCCGGGCGCTGCGCAGTGTCCTGCGGGAGCTGCGCCTTACCCGGAAGGACATCATCCCCGTCGCTCCGTATCTTGCCTGCCTCCAGTATCTCCACGACAACAACCCCGCGGAGCGCTCGCTGGGGATGGAAGAGAACAGACTGTACTTCGAGCGAGGGCTCATCGACGAGGTGCTGCTCGCCGGAGAGACTATCTCTCCCGGCATGCGGGAGGAGATCGCCCTCGCCCTGCATCTCGGAATCCCCGTGAGCTGCCTCCGGGAGGAGCTTGAGCCGAGGCTCCGCCAGGTCCTTCAGGAGCTGGGCGCCGCGTAGATTCGCAATCCCCCCGGCCGTAATGCGGAAGATATCCGCGATGCCTGCGAGACAGGCCGCGTCTCGTGCGGCCTCACGGCCGGATGAATTCCGGCGGGCCTGGGCAAACTATTTTAAAGTCGTCAGGGCTCATCCCGTCATGGAGTTCGAGCCTGAGAAGGGCCATCTCATCGCGCGCTGCATCGTGGAGATTCTCGGCAAGCCGGAGCAGCACGTCAAGGACACCATAGAGCTTGTGGTGAAGGAGATGAAGGGGCGCCGGAAGATACAGGTGCTCGAAAGCAAGGTCGAGACGCCGACCAGAGTGGAGGGCCTCTGGGCCTCGTTCGCCGAGGTCGAGGTCCTCTTCGCGGGCTTCGAGGAACTCGCCACGTTCTGCTTCGATTTCATGCCCAGCAGCGTGGAAGTGCTGGAGCCGGGCAACATCGGTCTTGAGGCGCCTGAGCTGAGCGGGCTGCTGAATGACCTGCTCGCCGGCCTGCACAATCTCGACATGAAGGTCAAGACCCTCCACGCGGAGAAGCTGGTGCTGGAGCAGAACGCCGAGGCCCTCCTCAAGAACCTCGTGCTGGTCTCCCTGCACAAGTCTCCCGCAGACCTCAAGTCCCTTTCCGGGATGGTGGGCGTGAAGGAGCTCCAGCTCGCCCCATTCCTCTCGAGATTCCTCGAACAGGGCATCATCGCCCAGGACACCTCGGGGAGGTACAAGCAGAGATGAGCGACCTCCGGAAGGACGTCGAAGCCGTGCTGTTCGCGGTTGGCAAGAAGATACCTGTCGCGGACATCGCGCGCATCGTGAAGGCTCCGGACGCAGAGGTGCTGCGCTGTCTCGCCGAGCTCCAGCAGGAGTATACTGAGCGGGAGTCCCCCATGCTCATCATCAGCGAGGGAGATTCCTGGAAAATGACGGTGCGCGAGAGATACATGCCCCTGGTGCGTGCCATCATCCCGGAGACCGAGCTTCCGAAGAGCGTGCTGGAGACCCTCGCGGTCATCGCCTGGAAGGCGCCCGTGCTACAGTCGGTGGTGGTGGAGATGCGCTCCACCAAGGCGTACGAGCACGTGAGCCAGCTGGAGTCCCTGGGATTTGTCGCCCGGGAGAGGAGCGGACGGTCTTTCCGGCTCACCCTCACCCAGAAGTTCCTCGACTACTTCGACCTCACGGGTGTCGAGCAGATACAGCAGAAGTTCCAGGAGTTCGGGGACGTGGTGAAGCTGGTGGAGATGCTCGCCAGGAAGAAGCCGGAGGATGAGCATGCTCCTTCTGAGATGCCCGAAGTGCCACAATAAGATGAAGTACCAGTCTTCCGGCAGCATAGCCGGGAAGAGGAAGCGGTGCGTCTACTGCGGCCACAGCTTTCTCGTCTCCAAGTGGTTTCTCGGGCCGGCGTGACCTGCAGGACATTCCCGGCCGCGATGGCGTACGAGTTCCGCATTGCCTCGCAAGCCGGAAATTCTCCCCAGTACGGCCATCGACTCCCGTGACTTTTTCTGCGGAGCCGGGGGAAGGTATTTAAATCGCCAAGTGCTCCGATGAACAGCAAAAACGCCTTTTTTTCCATCCATGGACACTGCACCAACCCCGGCGGACAGGGAGACTCCTCGTCTCATCGAGGAGGAGATGAAGAGCGCGTATCTCGACTACGCGATGTCCGTCATCGTCGGACGCGCGCTGCCGGATGTTCGCGACGGCCTGAAACCTGTCCATCGCCGCATCCTCTTCGCGATGGGCGAGATGGGGCTGCTGTCCAGCAAGCCGCACAAGAAAAGCGCACGCGTGGTGGGAGAGGTGCTGGGCAAGTTCCATCCCCACGGAGACCTTGCAATCTATGATTCGCTCGTCCGCATGGCGCAGCCGTTCTCCTTGCGCTATCCGCTTGTCGACGGCCAGGGCAACTTCGGCAGCATCGATGGCGACAATGCCGCGGCGATGCGTTACACCGAAGCTAGGCTCCATCGCATCGCCGAGGAGATGCTGCAGGACCTGGACCAGGAGACGGTCGCGTTCCAGGCGAACTTCGACGGCTCGCTGCAGGAGCCCATGGTGCTCCCCTCGAAGATCCCCAATCTTCTCGTGAACGGCTCCACGGGCATCGCGGTGGGCATGACCACCAATATCCCCCCGTTCAACTTCGGGGAGGTGATTGACGCGACCGTCCTGCTGCTCGACAATCCCGGGGCGAGCGGTGAGGAAATCATGCGGGTCATGCCTGGACCGGACTTCCCCACGGGAGGCATCATCCTCTCGGGAGCAGAGCTCCAGAAACTGCATTCCCATGGCCGCGGCTATCTCATGGTGCGCGGGCGGGTCGAGCAGGAGAAGAATGCGGACCAACGGGATGTCCTAGTCATCACGGAGATACCTTTCCAGCTGGCAAAGTCTGCGCTCATAGAGGAAATCGCGAAGCTCGTGAAGGACAAGCGCATCGAGGGAGTCACCGACCTGAGAGACGAATCCTCGCGGGAGGGCCTCCGCGTGGTCATGGAACTCCGGAAGGGGGAGGATCCCGAGGTGGTGAAGAACCTGCTCTTCAAGCACAGCAGGCTGCAGAGCACTTTCGCGGCGAACATGGTGGTGCTCGTGGAGAACAGGCCCCGGTGCCTGGGCGTCGTCCAGCTCATCCTGGAGTTCCTCAAGCACCGGCGCGAGGTGGTCACGCGGAGGACCCAGTTCCAGCTGGCAAAGGCCCAGGAGCGCTCGCACATCATCGAGGGACTGATAGCTGCCCTTGACAGGCTGGACGACACGATTCAGACCATCCGCGCGTCGAAAGGGAGGGAGGACGCGCTTGGCGCGCTGAAGGCCCTGCTTTCCCTCTCCGATGCACAGGCCAAGGCAATCCTGGAGCTGCGCCTCCAGGCGCTCACCTCTCTCGAGCAGGACACTGTTCGCGACGAGCAGAAGGAGATTCTCGAGCGTATCGCAGACTATCTGGACGTGCTCGCACGGCCCGAGCGCGTCACTTCCATCATCCGCGAGGAGCTCGTCGAGCTGAAAGGACGCTATGGCGATGCCAGGCGCACCGAGATACTGGCGGACGAGGGAGCATCCCTCGAGATGGAGGACCTCATCAAGGAGGAGCCGATGGCCATCACCATCTCAAGCGTCGGGTACGCGAAGCGCATGCCACTCGACCTCTATCAGACCCAGCGGCGCGGCGGCAAGGGCATCATCGCGGCGACCACCCGGGAGGGCGATTTCGTGAAGCACCTCTTTGTCGCCTCCACCCACAGCCACCTGCTCTGCTTCACCAGCAGCGGGAAGGTCGATTGGCTGAAGGTCTTCCAGATTCCCGAGGGCGGCAGACAGGGGAAAGGGAAACCGCTGGTGAATCTCCTCAGCCTCGACGAGAATGAGAGGGTCACCGCGGTGCTCGCTGTCCGCGAGTTCAAGGAGGCCTCCATCTTCTTCGTCACCAGGAGGGGGCATGTCAAGAAGACCTCGCTGGAGAGTTACTCGAATCCGCGAAAGGGAGGCATCATCGCCATAGGCCTCGACGAGGGCGATGCAGTCGTGGACGTTCTTCTCACCGATGGGAGCAGCGACATCCTGCTCGCGACCAGGAAGGGGATGGCCATCCGGTTCAGTGGGACCGAAGTCCGTGAGGTCGGGCGTTCGGCGCAGGGAGTCCGGGGCATCACCCTCCAAGAGGGAGATGAAGTGGTCGCGGCAGTGACCCCCGCGGACGACAGGGAGCTGCTCACCATCACCGAGAACGGCTTCGGCAAGCGCACCCCCCTCAGCGATTTCCACCCTCAGGGCCGGGGCGGGCAGGGGGTCATCAGCATCAAGACTGCGGGACGGAACGGCGGGGTGGTCGACGTCAAGATAGTGGGGCCAGAGGAGGAGTTGATGCTCATCAGCCAGCAGGGAGTCATGATCCGGATGGCGGCGAAGGACATCCCCAGCATCGGCCGCAACACCATGGGTGTCACCCTGATGCGCCTTTCCGGCGAGGACCGCGTGATGAGCGTTGCCTCGGTGCCGGAGGAGCGCTCTCCGCAAAGCTGAAATGCCCGCCCTGGGTGACGATGACATGGTCGAGCACCTCGATGCCCAGCAGTTCCCCCGCCTTGACCAGGGTCCTGGTGATTGCCGCATCCTCGTCGCTCGGCGTGGGGTCCCCTGAGGGGTGGTTGTGTGCCAGCACCACCGCCGCTGCGCTTTCCTGGAAGGCCACCTTGAAGATTTCCCTGGGATGGACCAGGGAAGCGTTCAGGCTGCCGATGGTGATGACGCGCTTGCAGAGCAGCCCGTTCCTGGCGTCGAGATAGAGCCCGAGGAAGTGCTCCCGCGTCTGGAGTCCGAGTTCCGGCCGGAGCAGCTCAGCGACGTCCTTGGCGCTCCTGATGCGCCTGCGCTCCTGGTGCACCGAGGCCCGGCGGCCAAGCTCGAAGGCCGCGATGATGGAGCAGGCCTTGGCGTCGCTCACCCCGCGGAAGCGGCACAGCTCCCCCACCGAGGCCATCGCCAGTCGTGACGGAGGCATCTCTGCAAGGATTCCCGAGGCAAGTTCAGCCACCCGCTGCCCTCTCGTGCCGGTCCCGAGCAGGATACTCAGAAGCTCAATTGCGCTCAGGGAGCCCGCTCCCCGCGCGATGAGGCGCTCTCTCGGACGCTCATCCTCCCCGTGGTTGTTTTCCACTGACACCATGCTCGGCAGCGGATTAAAATGGATTGCGCATTCGGAACCGGATGTTTTCCGGCTTTTCTTCACCTTTTTTGAGTAGTTTCTAATGGAAAGTTTTATAAGCGGGAAATTTCCCCCCCATCCACAAAAATCGCAGGTTGGGGGCAAAACGTTCGGACCTGCCATGCAGGCGAGGACGTGCCTGACTGCGGGACATGGGGGCATAGCGAATGCTGGAAGACATGGACAAACGGGTGCTCAGCACCCTGAAACGGAAGAAGCGTTCGTTCGAGGCGCTCCTCAGCAAGCGCCAGCTTGACGACACTGATCTCGTCGAGCTGGATGAAATCTTCCTTGCCGAATGAGCGCGGCGACACGGATTGCGCCCGGTGCAGCCTGAGGAAGCGATGCGGTGGCGCTGCCCCGTCATTCCGGCCGGACAGACCGGAACTCCTGCGGGCTTCCGGCCGATGTTCTGAGCACATTCTGCACAACGCGACGCCGAAAGCTTTTTAGCCCCTGCCCCAGCCCGTTCCGCCCATGGACTACGACCTCGAGCTCGACCGGGTATGCTCGGAGGTGGAGCGGCAGGGGGCGAAGCTCGTCTGCATCCAATTGCCCGATGGCCTCAAGCCCCGGGCGGGGGAGATTGACCGCTCCATCCGGCAGCGCACCGGAGCGAGGGTCATCATCTGGGCAGGCTCGTGCTTCGGGGCATGCGACGTCCCCGTGGAGCTCGAACGCATCGGGGTGGACCTCCTGGTGCAGTTCGGCCACAGCGAGTGGAGGTTCTGATGCTTTCTGCGGCAGTGGCCCTCCTCGGGCTCCCTGCGGGGTTCCTGCTGGCACGCCTGGCCAGGGAAGAGGTGGTCATGGCACGCCCCTACCTCCGCGTCCTGCGCATCGTGCTCGCTGCAGGGGCACTCTGGGCAGGGATGCCGCCTGGCTTCCTCGCGCTTCGCATCCTCGCGGCAGTCCTGGCGCTCGCCCTGCTGGAATGGAGACTTTTCCCGTATTCTTATTTGGCGTGGGGTTTCCTGCTGGGCATCGGAGATTCTGCCGCGCTCTCCTCGCTGGTCTTCCTGTTCGGCCTGGTCGAGGTCTCTGTCAGGCGTGCTGATGGAGCCTCGCTGGGATGGAAGGACGCGCTCTTCCTGCCGGGATTCGCTCTTGGACTCCTCCTCTGACCCCGAAGAAAGCCCCCTATGAAGCTCCCGGCCGCAGTGCCCTAAGGGTTCCGGATTGTCGTGCAGGAACGGAGATTCTCCCGGTGCGTGGCGGAGAGTGCCCCTGACTGCCTTCGTCGGAAGTGCCATCTGCTTTGCGGATAATACGCTATTTTCATAAAAATACTTTATATTTTTGTGATTTATCCCCCTTCTGATGCAGGCAAAACGTAAGATAGAGGAGGATTGTAGCAAAAAGCATTATAAAGGACGATTGAACCCCGTGCGGGCGGGGGGGATGTGCAGGTTTCCCAGGCACTACCACAGGACTGCGATAGACAGAAAGACTGGAGGCAACGACTATGACGAGACCAGGACAGTCCCCGGATTACCGGGGGAATGAGGGCGACGAGACAACGCGGGAGGTCATCAGGTACGGCAAGATAGGGTGCGCTGCGGTCGGAGGAATCGCGGGCATCGTCGCCCTGTTCAGCTCCTTCTACACCGTGGGGAGCAGCGAGGTCGGCATCGAGACGCGCCTGGGGGTATATGACCAAACCACCGGTCCGGGGCTGCACTTCAAGGTGCCGTTCCTGGAGGGCGTGCGGGTCATGTCCACCCAGGAGATTCAGCGCACCGAGGTTGGCTTCCGCACCCTCGAGGAGCCTGGCGCGGATGGAACAGGGGGAGAGTACAGAACCGCGGACAGCGATGAGGAGATGGAGCACGAGGCGAAGATGCTCACCGCGGACGAGAACATCGTCATGGTCTCCGCGAGCGGGCAGTACCGCGTCGTAGACCCCAAGGACTGGATGTTCAATGCGGCAAACCCAAAGGACCTGGTGCAGAACGCCATGGAGTCCGCGGTGCGGCAGGTGGTCGGCAACCACAGCATCGACGAGGTCCTCACCACGGGCAAGGAAGCCATGCAGAGCGAGATTGCGAGCATCTGGCAGGCCCTGCTCAACGAGTACGACATCGGCGTCGATGTCGCGAACGTCCAGCTCCAGAATCCCCAGGCTCCCTCGGACGTCTCCCAGGCGTTCACTGACGTGCAGAACGCAGAGCAGGAGCGCGAGCAGCGCATCAACGAGGGGCAGGGCTACCTCAACGAACGGCGTTCAGCGGCTGAAGGCCAGAGACGCACCCTGCTGGAGGACGCCGAGGGGTACAAGTCCCAACGCATCAACACCGCGACGGGAGATGTCGCGTGGTTCAGCGCGCTGCTCGAGGAGTACGAGCGCTCGCCTGAGGTCACCCGAGAGAGACTGTACATCGAGACCATGAAGGAGATCTACCCTCAGCTGAGGATTTTCATCATGGATGAGGGGTCCGACAACGGCTTGCTGCAGTTCCTGGACCTCACACGGGAGGAATCACCATGAAAACCGGAAAAATCATCGTGGGAGCGACGGCGGGAATCGCCGCCCTCATCGGCCTGAGTGGCTTCTATACCGTCGACGAGAGGCACCAGGCCATCGTGAGCCAGTTCGGAGTGCCGGTGACCATCGTGGTCGGCTCTGACGTCGCGGGCCAGGCTGACCCGGAGCGGATTGCGGATGTCAGCGTGGCAGTTCGGCAGTACGAGGAGAGCCATGGGCTGCCGTTAGACTCCATCGAGGTGGTGGGCGGGCCGGGCATCCTGAGCACCGGACTGCGGTACCACACCCCGCTGCTGCAGGGGGTGCGGACCTTCGACGACCGCAAGCTGATTTACAGCTCGGAGCCCGAAGCGGTGGGCACGAGGGACAAGCGCCAGCTGGTAGTGGATACCTACGCGACCTGGCGCATTGAGGACCCGCTGCTGTTCAGCCTCACGGTGCAGGACGTCAACGGCGGGATGCGTGCGCTGGACGACATCATCTACTCGGCGCTCCGTGTGGAGATGGGGAAGTACAACCTCCACGAAGTCGTCCGAACGAACAACAACACGGTGTACAGCATCGAGGGAGAGCTGAAGCTGCCCACGGTCACCTACGGAAGGGAGAGCATCTTCAACGACGTGGTGAACAGGGTCAACAACGGCCTCACCACCCCCGACGGACAGAGCATCACCGGCGCGAACAACTACGGCATCGAAGTGGTGGATGTGCGCATCATCCTGAGCGAGCTGCCCGAGTCGAACGAGCAGGCAGTCTACCAGAGGATGATATCCGAGAGGGGCCGCATCGCGAGCCTCTACCGGAGCCAGGGAGAGGCAGAGAAGGCTGCGCTCACCGCCAAGGCCAACCGCGAGTACACCCAGATAACCTCAGGGGCGTATGCCCTCGCAGAGGAGACTCGCGGAGAAGGAGACGCTGAAGCTGCGCGGATTTACGCCGATGCCTACGGAGAGAACCCAGAGTTCTTCCGGTTCATCCGGACGCTGGAGGCGTACAAGGAGGCCTTCGCCAACGGGAACACCACGGTGGTGATGCCGTCCGACACGGAGTTCAACCAGTTCCTCCTGGGCTTCCCCGAGGGTCAGAGCGAGTAGAGCAGCACAGGCAGGAGGAGGCAGCCGAGGAGCATCCTCCTCTTGACCCCTGCTTTCACGCAGAGCACCCCAAGCGCGCTCGCGGCGAGCAGCAGCGGAAGGCCCTGCCAGCCGCAGAGCGCTCCCACGAGGGCGGAGACCAGTGCGAGCACCGCCAGAGACATCCCTCTCCGCGGGATGCGCTCCAGCACAGGAAGCGCTCTCCGCGCGAAGAGCAGCACCGCGAGCGATGCGAGGGCAGCGGAGAGGAGCATCCAGCCGAGCAGCGACGAGTCCGGCTGCACCATCGCTCCCGCTGCGATGACCGCACCGTCTCGCGCCTTGCCAAGCGAGACCAGGGAGAGCACGCTCACTCCCAGGCTCATCGTCGCGACGGCTCCTACGAGAGCGATGCTCGCCGTCGAAGAAAAACGGGAGAGAGCGAGGGAGAGCGCAGCCGCCTGGCTCCTTCCCACTCCAGGGAGAAGCGCGAGCACGAGCGAGGAGAGCGTCGCTCCGGAGAGGATGCGGCCCCACTCCGACAGGCTCAGAGAGATGATGGAACGGCTCTGCTGCCTCGGCAGCCCCTCGGCGCCCTGGAGCAGGAGAGAGGCGCAGCCGAAGAGCCCGCTCATCAGAGGGAAGACCGGCTCCTTCAGGCCGGGCTGGGTGAAGGCGATGATGCCGAGGCATCCCGCGAGAAGGAATATGCTTACGTTGCGGATGGTGCCTCGCACGTCGCGGCCGTCCAGGAGCTTCGCGCAGAGGGCCAGGAGAATCCATCCTTTGTAGGGCGAGATGCGCGCCATGAGCAGCGGCAGCGCGACGAGCAGCACGCGCGAGGCAAGCGCGGCGAGGAGCAGGCCGGCAACAGAGCCCTGGAGCCAGAGCCGCACCGCCTCGAGAGCGAAGCCCCGCTCGGCGAGCTTCTGCGCGGGAAACGCGCTCACTGCCCCCTCTTCGTCGACTGCGAGCAGCATGCTCGGGATGATGTCCGCGCAGCTCTGGCTCACCGCAAGGGAGAGGAGGAAGACCGCGACGCCAGGCGAGAGCCCGGTCTCCGCGAGGAGGGCCTGTTGGCTCACGGCGAGCGCAGCGAAAAGGTTCGCGTGCAGCCCGGGCACGAGACCGGTGAGCAGGCCGAGGGCGGTGCCGGCGAGCGCGGCGAGCAGGAGGGCCATGCACGCGCGTCGCCTGTGGGGAATTTAACCGTATCCCGACTTTTTCCGGAGGATTTCCGGTCTCGCGGAACATCCGGCTAGGGAAGAAGCGTGATGCGGTCAGCGATGAGCTGCTGCCTGCCGCGCCAGAGCTGGCTGCGCCCTTCGACCTTCACGCGAATCCCGGGACGCAGGCTGAGATTACGCTCGACGAAAGCGGTGATGTCCAGCAGCTCCTCGGTCCGCACCGTGAGACGCTGGCTTCCGTTCATCTCCGATACCCTCTCGACTCCTCCCTCTGCGCGGAAAGCGTCCGCGTCGCAGGACACCGCCTTCCGGGGAATCTCCTCCGGTGCTGCGAGCAGGATGACAACCCCGAGGAGGAAGGCGCCGAGCGCCGGAAGAAGAGAGCGCTGCTCCTGGGTGAAGAATCGCATGATAAGCAGAGCGAGCACTCCTTAAAGAGCGTGCGTGCCGAAAATCCGGAAACTATACGAACTCGAGACGCTTCGCGCGGAAGCCTTCGCCGATGATCTGCGCCTTCTTGCAGGTCGAGCACCGGTACCGCAGGTCCACCTTCTTCGATGCCTTCTTGCCGGTCATCTTGAAGCTGCTCACTGCGGGCTTCGAATACCTTCCGCGGTTCCCATGGCCCCTGGCCTGGCCCCGGAGCCGGGCGCGGTGCTTGCTTCCGTAGGTGAGGCTGCTCGCGTTGCGCTTCTTGTTCAGCTCCACCTTGTGAGGGGTGTGCTTCTTGCACTTCGGGCAGAAGCGGTTCATGGTCTTGGGAAACTTCATGGCAGCCGGGAGCGGATTGCCCTTTTTAAAGGTTACTCAGGGCGTCGGGGAAAGAGTACGCTCGGCCGCATGGGGGAGAATGTCCGCCTTTCCGCCCAGACAGCGCGAAACCCATGCGGCATTCCGGCCGAGGTATGGGAGGTTTTCTGCAAAGCGGCCGGCCGCGCCTACTGGAGCGCCTGGGCGCGACCCTTGCGCACCAGAAGCTCCCCTATCTCCCTGGGAAGATTGGCCATCTCGCCCGGCTCGAATGGTCCGTAAATCTCGAGGGCCGTGCCCAGGAACTTCGGGACATGCGCCTGGAACTGCACCATCAGGGCATCGGCTTCCGGTCCGGGAGGCGCCTGCTCGGCAGGAGGAGCCGTCAGCTTACCAGGCTCCTCTCCCTTCAGCAGCCGGGCGAGAACCTCCTTGCGGGTGTGCTTCAGAAGGTCCCGGACCTGCTCGAACAGCTCCCGCTCCGGGGGGAGCATCGTGTCCATAGACGGCTCAGAGCCCCTTGCAGCGGCGGCGGCGAGCTGGAGCAGCTTGGTCTCCCGGCGCTCGTAGATGTCCCGCACGAGACGATGGACGTTCTGGAGCTGCTTCGCGGTCTTCTCTCGCTCTGGGCTCTCCATGAGCTTGTTCTTCTCCTGGAGGTACTGCACGAGCTCGACGTAGAACTTCTCCGGGAGCTGCTGGAGGTTGTCCTTGCCCTCGTTCCTGGAGAGGTCGAAGAGCGTCTCGTAGGTGATGTTGACGGTGACGCTCCCCATGCGCATCAGGTCGGATGCGCTTCTTATAAGCTTTTGCGCAGGATTCGCGGACAGCGTCGAGGAGACAGCCGCATGGGGACGATTTCCGGCACGCCGGCGAGACTGTCCAGGCGACCTGGGCGAGGGCTTTTTAAAAGAGAGCAGCTTCCCTGATGGGATGATTTCCGTGCAGCGCGAGCACCTGCGCTTCGCATCGAGCCCTGAAGGGGCGAAGGGGCTGTACTACAACTACTTCGAGTTCGACCTTCTCCGGGAGGAGCTTGAGCGCATCGCTCCCTTCCGCGTCGAGGGAGGGGCGCTGCTCTTCGAAGGCGACGAGAACCGGGTGACCCGGAGGGCGCACCAGCTCCTCGACTGGAAGCTCGCGTCGCTCAGGAGCAGGATAAGCCGGAATCCCACCCTTTATGTGGACCAGGCGTCCGGGATACCTCTCATCGGCAGCCTCAGTTTTGGTCTGATTGACCGCAACTCCACCTGCGTCGAGGTGCGGCCGAACACGGGGTGCAATCTCCGGTGTGTGTATTGCTCCGTGGGAGAGGGGCTGAATACCTTCAACAAGGGGGAGTATCTAGTGGATGCTGATTATCTTGTCGAGGGGCTTGCGGAGCTCATCAGCTTCAAGGGGTGCGCTGTCGACGTGCACATCGGCTCCCAGGGCGAGCCGACCCTGTATGCGCGTCTGGAGGAGCTGCTCCGCAAGATACGCTCCCTGGACGTCAGGACCATCTCCCTGGTGAGCAACGGGGTGCTGCTCAGCCCGGAGCGCGTGGCAGCCCTGGCGGATGCCGGCCTGGACCGGCTGGACCTCTCCCTGAACGCCCTGACCCCAGAGAAGGCGAAGGAGGTGGCGGGCTGCCGCTATGACCTTGAGCATGTGAAGCGCGTGGCAGAGGCCACGAAGAGCAGAATGGAGCTGCTCATCGCGCCGGTGTGGATTCCGGGGCTCAACGACGCGGAAATGGGGCCGCTCATCGAGTTCGCAAAGTCACTCGGCGCAAGGATAGGAATCCAGAACTATCTTCCGTACCGTTTCGGCCGCAATCCCACGAAGCCGATGCCCATGGACAGCTTCCTGGAGCAGCTCAGGGAGCTGGAAAAGAAGCATGCGTGCAAGCTGCTCCTTGG
>JAGVZT010000070.1 GCA_018302335.1 Candidatus Woesearchaeota archaeon
ACCTGGCTGAGAGATCTGCGGCATCTTGTCAAGGCGCTGCCGGAATTCGAGCGCGTGGAACACGAGGTCGAGAAGAGGCTGAAAGAGATACGCTGAGGCATTTCTGCACGAAGAATCCGCCGCATTGAAAAAGTGCGTCGGCCGGGATTCGAACCCGGGTACCCGGCTTGGAAGGCCGGAGTCATAGCCACTAGACCACCGACGCGCGCAGCGGTGGAAGAAATGGCCATTCATAAACCTTGTCCCGGCGCCGCCGTTGTAGATGTGCGGAGACTGTCGGCCGCGCTGCTGACAATTATCGGAATCACTGCGAGACAACGCGGAACTCCTGCGGCATCGCGGCCAAGTTCTGACGCTTCTCCAGACGGCTCAGAACGCCGTGGTGACGCGCATTATCTGCATGGCCACGAGGTTGAAGATGGTCATCACGATGAGGGAGATGATGCCGTACAGCACCGTGCTCCGGATGAGATTGGCCCCTATCAGGTACCGCTCGCTCAGGGCGTCCGAGCCGTTCTCGATGCCGTTGGCCATGATGGTGAGGATGTACACTATCTGCACCACATACAGCCCCACAATGATCTGGAAGTAGTACGTGGGGATGCCGTCCCCGAAGAATTCGCCGATGCCCGCGACTTCAGCCCCCGCAGTGACGTCGCCGAGGTTGGCTATCTGCACTCCAAGCCTGCCGAGGATGGTCGTGACCATGGAAGTGATGCCCACGACGATTCCTGCGATGGCAGGGGCGAGGAACGCTATCTGGGACTTCATGGAGGATATCACGTCCGCGAGGAGGTCCTTCAGCCGCTCGTTCACCTTGTGGATCTCCTTGATGTAGCGCGCGACGCTGATGAGGGCCTCGGACGCGATGAGCGGGCCCTTCTTGGAGCTGACGAGCAGCACCTTCATGGAGCTCTCGATGATGGGGGAGGGGAACGACACGATGGCGCCGTTCTTCGGATTGAAGATTGCGGTCTCCACGCTCATCCCCAGGCGGGTGATGTTGTTGTTCACCAGCTCGAAGAACGCGCCCGAGCGCGTGTCCCTCATGACGTCCGCGACCTTCGCGAACGCGACCTCGAGGGGAATACCGTCCCCGATGCGGTTGCCGAGCTGGAAGAGGGACCCCGCGAACTCCGCCTCCAGCTCCTTCGCCCGCTCGCGTATCTTGATGAGGTTCTCGGACCCGAGGCGGGAATGCAGCCCGATGCCGATGCCCGCAGCGGCAGTGATGCCCATGCTCAGCACGGCGGCCACGAGGCTGAAGGGCCCGACCGTGGTTCCAGGGTTCTCCTTGCTCTCCCGGTACTCGAGCAGGCCGCCGATGGCCGTGTCATCGGGCAGCATGGCGTGCAACGCAAGGGGGGCAAGCCCGATGAAGAGCAGCACCCCTATGACCAGCATGGAGATGAGCGCCGGATTGATGAGCAGCTCCAGCGGACCGAGTCTCAGGATAACGTTCTTGTACTTCTTCATGTTGCTCTGCTCGGAGACATCCACATCACCATAGCCGGTCGGCCTCGTCGAGAGCACGCTCTTCCCCAAATAGAACACTATCAGGGGGAGGAAGACGTTGTACACCACGCCCACGTGATACCACTTCACTCCCCCCATGAAGTTGACCATCAGGGGGAGGATGACCAGGCCGAGGATGGGGAGGATGACGCCCAGCATGTGCAGCATGGTGATGGGCGACTTGAGGTTGTGGGCATAGTGCAGCATCTTCTCATAGGTCTCGTCCAGGATGACCTCGAGGGACTTCTCCAGCAGCGTGACCCTGCGCGAGTCGGTCGGCTCGAAGAGCGAGGCCTCGATGAGGTGCATTGCCTCGATGAACTCCAGGTTCCATTTCCTCCAGGTCTCCAGGTAGAGGTCGAGGCTCTCCTTGAGCGACTCGTACTTCTCGGTCTCCGTGTCCCACAGGACCTTCTTCAGGTCGAGCGAGAGCGGCGCCTGGAGATGCTCCGCTGCGAACTCGATGGCGTTCTCCAGGTTGGAGGTGTGGCGCATGTACGTCACGATGTAGAAGACGCACAGCACCATCTGGTTGCTGGCCTTCATCCGCCAGCTGTTCGCGATGAAGCCAGGGTACTTCTGGACGACGAGCAGCGCAGAGACCGCAAGGATCACCGCGACAAAAAGGAAGAACATCGAGCCGAGGAGCAGGCTGACCGCGAGGCCGAGGAGCAGGCAGGCGGCGAACGCGAAGACCGAGAGGCTCATGATGCTCCCTGGCGTTACGTCCAAGTGCGCGATCCTTATTGACTCATCGTATTCTTTCGCCTTCTTCTCGTTCGGCTTGATGGTGAGGATGTTCGCGCAACTCTGGCACGCGCTCTCGTAGAGGGAATGCGGCTTCGGCTGGTATTCCTTCTTGAACCGCTGGTAGTCGCGGGAGGCGTTCGGGCTCGAGCGCCGGAGCACATTCCCGGAAGTCTCCCCGAAGTCTTTCCGCAGCCGCTCCTGATACTTCTGCGACAGCTTCTCAATCTCCTCGTCAGCCATCCGGACATCCCCCGCCGGGACAGTTTATAAACATTGTTGAATGGCGGCCTCAGCGGACATCACCGGACGTGAGGGCCGGTCGGCCGGCCGCATTGCGGAGAATATCCGGCATGCCCGGGAGACAGGGCGGAACTCCTGCGGTCTAACGGCCGTGGGGATTTTTCCCATGGAGCTCGCGGCGCCGCAACGCTTAAAAAGAAACTTCACGAACTCCGCCGCAATGAGGGGGCTGGCAAAGCTCTATGCGACATGCGGCAGCCGAAGGGAGGCTGAACGCATCGCCCGGAGTCTTCTCGAGAGGCGCCTGGTGGCCTGCGCCAACATCTTCCCGGTGAAGTCGCTCTACTGGTGGAATGGCCGGATAGCGCAGTCCGGCGAGCATGTGCTGCTGTGCACCACCAGAAAATCGCTTGCGGCGAGAGCGGAGAAGGCCATACTTGACCTCCACAGCTATGAGGTTCCCTGCGTCCTTGTCCTTCCAGCGGAGGGCACCGTGGGCTATGCGCGCTGGGTGCAAGAGGAGACAGATGCATCACGTCATAAGAAGCGATGAACTGAGAAACGAGGTGTGCCTCTACTGCGGCAGCGAGCAGGAGGGGGAGTGGAACTCGGAGTGGCACGGCCTCTTCCACTACAAGGTCTGGAAATGCTCCGAATGCAACTCCCGCCATCTGCGCGAAGTCGACTTCCACGGTTCCGGGCACGACAGCTTCGGCCTCGAGGAACGCATCAGAGCAGCCTGAGGTCCAGCGAACTCCCGGACAGGTACCTGCCTTCCTCGCTGCTCGCAAAGTACGGCACCGCTGAACTGAGGAGCCTCTCCTTGCTGTCCAGAGTGACGAGCACGGTGGAATCTCCGGTGAACACCCCCTCCCGCTGATGCAGCTCATTTGCGAACACGGCTCCGGGGATGATGCCAGCCTCCTCCAGCTCCTGCCTGCACGTCGATAGGAACGCATGCACCAGGCCGGACGCATCCCTGGTGTAGATGTCCACCACGCACTGCTCGAGGCCATGCTCCTCACGGTGCTTCCTGACCTCGTCGATGAAGCGCCCGTTCAGCTTGAGCATGCGTGCGGCCCGGTCCAGCAGGTACACCGGCATCCCTTCGTACAGCTCAAATACCCGCGAGAGGTCCTCCTCCCCACGCAATGCCCGGACATGGTGCTCGAGGTACCGTAGCCCCATCTTGAAGGCCTTTCGCGCCGCTTTCACGGGAGAGCGCTTCGCGAGATAGGCGATGTACGTCAGGCCCATCAGGATGGGCCCCTGCTGCTTCACGAGGCACTTGCTGAAATCCGCCTGGATATGCGTCACTGACGTTGTTCCTCTGGCGTCTCCTTTTTATGCGTATCTGTCTGCGGGGTCATGTCTAAAATCGTGCCGGAATCCTGTGCGAGCTCCGGACGGTCTTGCCAGCATTCCGGTAATTCTCAGCATCTGGGCCGACACTGCCCCGTTCTCTTATGTGGCGTCAGCGGCGGAGGTACTTGCTCACCAGCCGGTGCTCGCTGAGCGTGCTCAGGATGAGCTGCAGCGCGAGTATCCCGGAGAGACCAAAACCGACCAGCGATAGTAGTGAAACCCCTCTGTAAGGGAGGATGTTCACATGGGTGAGCACCGCTGACGCGATGAGGAGACCTGTGATGACCAGCGCCATAGAGATGCGGCTGCTGGAGCGGTCCAGCTCCCGGGTCAGGACCTTCACCGTGTCGTTCACGGAGATGAGGGCATCATCGGCCTTGCGGAGAGCGTCCAGGGCATCGCGCGTCTGGTCCGGGAGCCCGAAGATGAATCGTTTCAGCCTCACGGTCTCCCGGACGATGCGGTCCACGATGTGCCGCGGGCTCCTCTCGCGGCGCCAGAGGGTGCGAAGGAATGAGCGGCCGGAATCCACGGGATTGAAGCCAGGGTCCAGGGTGAGGCATGTCCCCTCCAGGGTGATGAGCGCCTTGCCGAGCAGCATGAGGTCCCGCGGGACCTCGATGTGGTTGCGCCTCATCACCCGGAGCAGCTCGTGCACGAACGTTGACAGCTTGATCTTCTCAAGAGAGACATTGTAGAACTGGCCGAGCTCTTCCACGAGGTCGCTCCTGAACTGCTCAAGGTCGCTCTTCTGGCTGAGCACATGAAGGTCCCCCAGGCTCTGGATGAGGCCGTCGATGTCCTTCTCCATGATGGAGAGGAACGCATCGCGGAGATGCCGCTGCATGGCCGGGCTGAATCTCCCCACAATGCCAAAGTCGAGGAAGGCAATCCTGTCGCCCGGGAGAGCCAGGATGTTTCCCGGGTGCGGGTCCGCATGGAACTCGCCGAAGACGAGTATCTGGGAGTAGAGCGCGTTCGCGAGGTTGCGGGCCAGCGCTGTCGGGTCAAGGCCCTGTTTCTCGAGCTGCCCCGGGCGGTGCAGGGGCACCCCGTCCACGTATTCCATGGTGATGACCTTCTTTGTCGTGACGTTCCAGAACACCTTAGGCACCATGGCGATGGTGTCCCCCTCGAGCAGGCTGTGGAATCTCTGGAGATTCCGCGCCTCCTTGGTGAAATCCAGCTCTCTCTCGGTGTACGACTCGAACTCCCGCACAAATTCCAGGGGGGAGAACAGGTCCTGCTGCATGTGCTTCTCGGCCATGCCCGCAAGGAACCGCAGGATGGCGATGTCACGCTCGAAGAGCTTGGCGATGTCAGGCCGCTGGACCTTCACCGCGACCTGGGTGCCGTCAGGCAATCTGGCCTTGTGGACCTGGCTCACCGAGGCCGAGGAGAGCGGGGTCTTCTCGAATTCCAGGAAATGCTTCTCCAGAGGCGCGCCGAGCTCGTCTTCGACAACCTCCCTGACCGCCTTGAAAGCAACCGGCTTGACCTGGTCCTGAAGCCTGCTGAGTTCCTCCACATAGGCCCTGGGCAACAGGTCGGTGCGCAGGCTGAGCAGCTGACCGAACTTCACGAAACTCGCGCCGAGCTCCTCAAACAGCAGGCGCAGCTGCCTGGGCTGGTATATCCCTTTGGTCTTCCGCGGTTTCCATCCCGGGGGGAGGAGGTGGTGGAGCTGGAGCTGCTCCACGATGAAGTCCCCCTCGTACCTCAGCAGCACCTGGACAATCTGCCGGAGACGCTGCAGCTCCTCCTTCTTGGTCGGCTGCTCCACACGGAAGTCACGGCAAAGTGGCTATTTAAAGGTTCCCCAACGGTTCTGCAGAACGTCGCTGCATTTCAATCGGAATCCCGCACGAGTTCCCGGTTGCCTGAATCCCGAACATGCTCCGTAGGTCATGCCCCTAC
>JAGVZT010000055.1 GCA_018302335.1 Candidatus Woesearchaeota archaeon
GTCTCGCTCTGGTTCCAGCGCAGCACGGCCTCGGCGTCAACCTGCTCCATGAGGGCCCTGCGACGGGAACAGAGGTCGTCGGAGAGCTTGCGCATGATGGCCTGGTAGCTCTCGTCCACCTGGATTCCCGCGACCTGCCTGCCGAGCTGCTTCCCGGTGAGGTAGGAGAGGACTTCGGGAAGGTCGCCCACCTCGCGGACTTCTATCCCGAGGGTCTCGCCGTACGCGATGAGGTCGAAGGACTGGTTGTCCACCGTGATGTTCCGCTTGCCCGCGGGGATGAGCACCAGGCCGAGGCTCCCGGACGCGGCAGCCTCAATCTTCTCCTTGAGTCCCGCGACCGGCCCGACGAGGCCGCCGGAGTTGATGGTGCCCGTGAGCGCGACGCTCTCGTTCACTGCGACGTTGGAGAGCATCGCCGCGGTGAGCCCGGAGATGGCGGCCCCCGCGCTCGGGCCGGCGATGATGCTGGTGTCCGCCTCCAGCCGGTAGAAAAAATCCTGGCGGGAGCAGTCCCTCTCGAGGAAGGCGCAGGCGACCTCCTTCGCGAAGCGCGTGCTTATCTGGGTGTCCAGCCGGCTCAGCGGGTAGGTGTCCAGGAAGACGCGTCCTTCTCCGGGCGTGATGGTGAGATAGAGGTCCGCGAGGCTGCCCTCGTACCCGGACTGCGACTCTGAGACCGCGAGCAGGGTGATGTGCCCCGTCTCACCGTACGCTACTGGAGCCAGTGCGAATAGCATCAGCATCGCGGCCAGGAAACGCATACCCGGCTGTTCGGCCGCTGCGATATTTAAACGTGTCGTCCGACCGGAGAGAACGGGTGGCCGCATTGCGAACACTATCCGGGATGACGGGCGGTATTCGTACTACTTCGCGGCTCGGGCTTCTCGATGCGCTCGATGCTCCGGCACTGGGGGTAGCCGCTGCATCCGAAGAACTCGCCGTAGATGCTTCTCCGCAGCACCATGTCCTTCCCGCATTTTGGGCAGGTCTTCTTGAGCTTCGTGAGCCGCTTCTCGTCCTTCTCGGAGAGCCGCTTGCTCGGGCAGTCGGCGTTGATGCACAGCTCCTGGTGCCGCCTCACACGGATGATCTTGATGTAGGGGCTCTTGCACGCCTCGCATATCTTGTCGCTCCGCAGCACTTTCCCGCTGGCCGGGAGCTTGAAGGAGACCTTGCAGTCCGGGTAGCGATTGCAGGCGACGAACGAACCGAAGCGGCCGCGCTTGATGACCAGGGTGCCCTCGCACTTCACGCACGGGCCGACCTCGTGGGTCTCGGTCCAGCTCTTGTCGCTCGCCCCGACAAGCTCCTTGCCTATCTCCTCCTCATCCTTGCGGAACTTCTCCAGCACCTTGAGCAGGACCTCCTTCGCTCCGCTGAGGACATGCTTCTCGTCCTCCTTCCCCGTCTCGATGCGCTCCATCTGCATCTCGATGCGCCTGGTGAGCTCCTCGTCCAGTATCTCCGGGCAGTGCCTCGTCAGGGTGTCCACCACTGCCATGCCCAGGGAGGTCGCATGCAGGGGCTCGTCGAAGACGTAGCCCCGGAGGAGGAGGTGGTCCACGATGACCGCGCGCGTCGCCTTGGTGCCGAGGTTCCTGTTCGCCAGCTCGCGCACCAGGGACGCCTGAGAGTACCGCCTCGGAGGCTGGGTCTCCTTGGAGAGCATCTCGTTCTTCGTCACCTCAAGCGGCTCGTTCTGCTTCAGAGGGGGGAGCTGGACCTCTTTGGACATCACATAGGGGCCGTAGAAAAGCTGCCAGCCGGGCTTCACGGTATGCGCGCCGCTCGTCTTGAAGTGCTCGCTCCCGCACGCGACCGTCACGGTGATGTGCTCTCTCTGCGAAGCCTCCGCGAAAGTCGAGAGGAACCTCCGCACGATGAGGTCGTAGAGCCTCTCGTCCCTGGGGGAGAGCTTCGAGGGCGACACCCCGGTAGGATAGATGGCAGGATGCGCAGAGTCTTCCTTGCTTCCCTCGTTCGGACGCAGCGCCCCTTTGAGGAGCTCCTCCGCGAATTTTGCATACTCCTTCTGCTCCGCGAGCTGCTGGAGGATGTTCTGATATCCTATGCTCGGCGGGAGCTTCTGGCCGGAGGTTCTCGGATACGAGATGAGCCCAGCAAGGTAGAGCCTCTGCGCGGAATCGAGGGTATCCTTGGGCCTCAGCCCGAGGCAGCGGTTGGCCTCCAGCTGCAAGGTGGTGAGGTCAAAGGGATGCGGGGGAAGGTAGCTCTTGATCTCCGCCTTGAGCTCGTGGACAGAGGCATGCTTGCCGGAGATGCGCTCCATCACCCCTTTTGCCTCGGGCTCCTCCCAGAACCTGCCGCTGGCATGCTGGGCGACCAGTTCCGTTTCGCGATGCCCCGGCCGGCGGAGGTGGAGGAGGACTTCCCAGTAGGGTTTCGGGATGAAAGCGGCGACTTCCTGCTCGCGCGCCACGATGATGTTCAAAGCAGGGCCCTGCACTCTGCCCGCGCTCAGCACCCTGAACCTGCCGGCGCGCTTGATGGACAGCGTCAGCGCCCGGGAGAGATTGATGCCGTACAGCCAGTCCAGGATATGCCTGGTCTCACCAGCCCGGGCGAGGTTCCAGTCCAGGTGGCGCGCGCGCTTGTCATAGCTCGTCTGGAGCTCCTTATCCGTGAGAGTGGAGAATTTCATCCTGCTGGCATCCTTCTGGCCGCAGGCAAAGCGCAGCACATTGAGGCCGATGAGCTCTCCCTCGACATCATAGTCCGTCGCGATGACGAAGCTCTCCGCACCTTTTCCAAGGGACTCCAGCACCTCCAGGTACTTCCTGGTGAAGGCGCTCTGCTTCGCGACCTCGTACGCAGGCTTCCACTGCACTTCCAGCACGGGATACGTGTACCTCGCCTTGACCTTCTTCCCGTCGCGCTTCTCCACTCCCTCAAGGTTGTAGAGATGGCCCACGGCGCAGGCGACCGCGATACGCTTCCCTCCACGGGTGAGCCAGTAGGACGTGATGGTGCCCGTTTTCTTGGACTCCAGCTTGCCATCGGCCAGCGCGGACGCTATCTTCTTCGCGGCCGCAGGCTTCTCGGTGATGATGAGCTCGTATGCCACTCCGCCGCTGGGGACCGCGGCCTTTATAAAAGCTTTGCCAGTTTTTCCAGAAGACTGCGCACTGCGGAGTGAACCTTCTTCGGAGAATTATGGCATAAACTATATATAGCGGGCCGGCACCCATCGGAGCCGTATGGGACAGACGCGCCTCATCGTGCTTGACGTGCTCAAGCCGCACAGCCCCTCGATTCTCGAGCTTGCGGAGCGGCTCACCACCCTTCCGGGAGTGGGAGGGGTGGACATCACCATCTTCGAGATGGACCGCAAGGTCGAGAACGCGAAAATCACTCTCCAGGGGGAAGACCTCCAGTACGAGGAGATTCTCCGGGTCATCATGGACGCCGGCGGGACGGTGCACAGCGTGGACAAGGTCCAGGCCGGCCGTCTCATCGTGGCCGAGGCGAAAACGCCGCAGGATACCGGCGCCCAGATGCGCTGATGGCCATGCGGGAACGCATCCGGGCGTACATGAAGAAGATTTCTGCGTACAACCGCATCTCGCACAGTGATGAGATAGGAAGGCGCTACTTCGCGATGAACGCCTTTGACGGCATCCTCACCACGCTGGGTATCCTCTTCGGCAGCTACGCGGGCAACATCCGCGAGCCGCATGTGGTGTTCATCACCGGGATGGGCGCGGCGGTCGCCATGGGAGTCAGCGGGTTCTGGGGAGCCTACGAGACCGAGCGCGCGGAGCGCTCTCGGGACCTCAAGGAGCTCGAAGACGCCACCCTGCGTTCCCTGGCGGACACGGAAATAAGCAGGGCGGGCGATTTCGCGGTGTGGACCGCCTCCATCATCGACGGCGTCTCGCCATTCGCGGCAGCCATGCTCGTCATCTTCCCGTTCTTCCTCCCGCTCTCCATCGAGCGGATGTACCTGTCTGCCACGGTGCTCGCCTTCCTCTCCCTCGCCGCCCTGGGAGCCTATCTCGGAAGCCTTTCCAAGAAGAGCATGACGAAGGGCGCGCTCAAGATGGTCCTCGCGGGTGTTATCTCCGCAGCGATCAGCGTGCTGCTCATCGGGAAAGCGGTATGACTCCAGAAGAGAAGGTCTGGCTGGCCTTGCGGGGAATATCCGTGATGCGGATGAGACAACCTAGAACTCGTGCGGCATTGCGGCCGGAATTCCCATGATGACTGCTAAAGGCAAGGATGTACCCCTCAAGCCTGCGTTCGAGGAGCGCTACCGCAGCCTGCTCGGAGAGCGCTATCCGGCATTCCTGGAGACATGCGGCCGCTTCCTCCGGAAGAGTATCCGCGTGAACACCCTGAAAACCACGGTCGAAGAGGTGAAAGAGCGGATGCTGTCAATCGGCTGGACTCTCTCGCCTGTGCCGTGGTGCCCCACTGGATTCTTCGCGGAGCATGCCGACGGGAGGCTTGACCTCGGAAACACGGTCGAGCACGCGCTCGGCTACTACTACGTCCAGGAAGCAGCCAGCATGATTCCCCCGGAGATTCTTGAGCTGTCCGATGGTATGCTCGTGCTGGACCTCTGCGCCGCTCCCGGAAGCAAGAGCACCCAGATAGCCCAGCTTTTGCGTGGCACGGGGATGGTGGTATGCAACGACCGCACCGGCGCGCGGCTGCAGCCGCTCGGCATGAACCTCCAGCGGATGGGCTGTGTCAACAGCGCGGTATCGCGCTGGGACGGCAGGCGCTTTCCTGCCGAGGAGGCTTTTGACCGCGTGCTGGTCGACGCGCCCTGCTCTGCCACGGGAGCGGTGCGCAAGAGTCTCTCGGTGCTGGAGATGTGGTCCACCGCAGGCGTGAGGAGACTTGCGGGGACCCAGCGCTCCCTGCTGGAGACCGGCTGGCGCTGCCTGAAACCGGGAGGTATCCTGGTGTATTCGACGTGCACTCTGGAGCCGGAGGAGGACGAGAGCGTGGTGTCCTGGTTCCTCGGCCGGCACGCTGAGGCTGAACTCATGGAGATAGACTTGCCGCTGAAGAGGAGTCCGCCCGTGCTGGACGGCGACCCGCGAGTTGCGGGATGCCTGCGCCTCTGGCCGATGGACAACGACACCGAGGGTTTCTTCGTGGCGAAGCTGGGAAAGTCGGCTGCACCGTAGGAAGCGGAATCGGCCGCATTGCGAGGCATCATCCGAAACTCGTACGGCATCGCGGCCGGGGTTCTGAGTATTTTTCAAAGAGACGCGCCACAAACTATATAAGCCGTCAGGGCCAGGTTCGCCGCATGCCCGACCCGCGCGTCTCGCGTCTCGCCAAGGTCATCGTGCGCTACTCTACCTCCGTGAAGCCCGGCGAACGGGGGCTCATCCGCGCAAGCTCGGTGTCAGCGCCACTGGTGCTGGAGCTGGAGTGCGAGATTCTTGCCGCCGGAGCGTTTCCTGTGAGCCGCATCTCGGTTCCAGGGCAGGCCTACAACTTCTACAGGAATGCCAGAGACGCCCATCTCCGCGATGTCTCGCCTCTGGCCCGTTATGACGCAAAAATATGCAAGGTCGCAATCTCCATCCTGGACGACAGCAACACCAGGGAATTGACATCAATCCATCCAGAGAAGGTCGCCCTGCGCCGGAAGAGC
>JAGVZT010000060.1 GCA_018302335.1 Candidatus Woesearchaeota archaeon
TGCTCATACTCGTATTTGCCCTGTTTTCGCACGGTATCCGTCCTCCTGCGGGCACTCTTCACCTCTATCCGCAGGTCATTGTTGGTGTAGAGGTCAAAATCAAACCGCTTCGGCATTTCAACAGAAAAGAGCCCTAGCCTGACGAGCTGCTCCCTGACAAGGAGCATTCCGAGCTCCCCAAGTTCATTTGCATCCATGGCCCCCAAGGGGATTATCCGCTATATATTTTTTTCCAAGAACTGTTGGTTAGGTATTCTATTATCCATTCCCTTCGTAGAACGGGGAATGCGCGTATTTAAGGGTTGCGAAGGCCTCAGAGGGCCTGGTGAGCGTGCAAGGCCATCAGTCGGTACGCCCAATCTCCACATCAACCGCCCGGAGAAGGTACGCTCCCGTGGGGTCGAGCAGGTGCACCACAACATCTGCCCTGGAGCCTGGCTTCCACGTAGGGCCTACACCGGCGGTGCCAAGGCAGGGTTCCCATCTCTGCAGCTCAAGGGGCCTCGTCTCGAGCGTGCCGCGCTTTCTCTCGCCCTTCGCCAGCTCGGAGCCCCAGACTTCGGCGCCCTGGATGAGGAAGACGTAGTTCGCGTCGACATCAGCAGGAAAAGGCGGGAGCGCGCCGAATCTGGGAGAACTCTGCCAGAACCCCACGCTGACGGTGAGCGCGGCCATCACGGTGGTTCCCCCATCGGGTCCCACGTCATCACTTCCTGGCATGAAATCCCGCCACAGATAGGCCGCCAACTCGTAGCGGAGGCCGGCGATATCGGCCTGCACCGGCGCCGCGAGCAGCTGCTCAAGGGAAAACATGTCCATCATGCATCACCAGAAGCGGGAGACTCGTCCCCCTTAAAAGGGTTTTGTGATGGCTCGGTGTAACGTCTCCCGGCCGCATTGCCGGACACTTCCCGCGTTGTCTCGCCGTCATTCCGATGATTCTCAGCAATGCGGTCGAGGCTGCCTCCTCCCTTAGATCTGCGAGGCCAGGACTATCTCCGTCCGGACGGGAACCGGGAAAAGCCAGCAGGAGTTCCAAGTATGTATCCTTGAGAGAGATTAAAAGATATAGATTAAAAATATAATATTGAAACTATCTTTAATATAATCATTATAATAATTTTATCATGATGTATCTATTTAAAATGCTATTATGCGCTATCTGCTGACTGGCAGACGGGGGCATCCCGGAGCCGGACAAATTTAAAAAGAAGGGCGCTTCTTGCCGGCAGGATGGGGTATCTGAACACCGGGGGGGGCAAAAGTGAGGGTTCCGCGAACCTCATGACCGACGGGAACCGCGAGGACTGGGAGAACGCATGCAGGATCGCGGCCCAGGCGCTCGACTACGGCTGCGGCCTCATCCGGCCCGGGGCGAAAGTGAGGGATATCGCGGAGTCTGTCGAAAAGAAAATCCTCGAGCTTGGCGGTCAGATGGCCTTCCCGGCCCAGCTCTCGCTGGACAGCACCGCGGCACACTCCTGTCCCGACGTCAACGATGCGACCGAGCTGAAAAGTGAGCTTGTCAAGCTGGACATAGGGGTGCATGTCAACGGCTGGATAGGGGACAACGCGCGCACCGTGGACCTCTCCGGGCAGCATGCGGCCCTGGTCAAGGCCTCCCGGGACGCACTGGAGGCTGCAGTGAAGCTCATGCGCCCGGAAGTGAGACTTGCGGAGGTCGGCAGGGCCATACAGGAGACCATCAGCGCCGCCGGCTTCGCCCCCATACGGAATCTGTCAGGCCATGGGCTCGGCCAGTACATGGTGCACATCGCCCCGAACGTCCCGAATTTTGACAGCGGGGAGCGCACCGTGCTCCAGGAGGGCCAGGTCTTTGCCGTCGAACCCTTCGCGACCAGCGGCCAGGGCCTTGTCGTCGACACCTCCAACGCGACCATCTTTTCGATTGTGCAGCAGCGCCCCCAGCGCGATGCCGGCGCGAAACAGCTCCTCGAGCACTGCGCGCACTACAACGGGCTGCCATTCGCCGCGCGCTGGCTCGCCCCGCTCATGCCCCAGTTCCGGCTCTCGCTCGCATTGCGCAGCCTGCAGTCCAGCGGAGCCATGCGCGCCTATCCGCCGCTCGTGGAGAAGACGCGCGGTCTCGTCTCCCAGGCGGAATACACCGTGCTGGTGAAAGACAAGCCCGTGGTGCTCACGAGGTCATAGCCATGAAGACACCGAAGAAGGAAAGCCGTGCGAAGACGCCGGCCATGGACGGCAATCTCGAGGTGCGGGAAGGATACGCGCTTCTCGCGCTCAGCCCCTCGGTCTTTCCCCTTCCCGTGGTGTACGCCGCCTGCAGGCCTTTCGCGGAGAAAGCCTATTTCCTCATCGACGGCGACCCTGCTGAGGAAATCGTCGTTGAATTCCGCAGCAAGGCGGGGAAGCTGGATCTCCTCGCACTCGGGAGGGACCTGGGCAATACCCTGGTCAAGGAACTGGAGCGCTTCCATCAGGAGCGCTTGCCTGCCATCCCGTTCGAGAAGCCGGTGCACAAGGAGCCGAGCTATCTCGAGGACCCGCTGCACATCATGAAGCCCTGGAGCGAGAAATGAGCGGCATCATCCTGAAGGACGGAGAAGCGACTCTGCAGGTGGACACCCGCTTCTACGGGTTCCTGGCTGCGGTGACGGCAGCATCGGAGTTCTGCGAGAAGTTCTGGGTGCAGTTGGACGGCGCGCCAGACGGAGTGGTGACTGTCCGGCTCGTGCCGAAGAGCGCTGACATCGACCTTCATGGTTCTGCCAGGGAGTTCTACAATTACATGCTCGCCCTCATGGACGAGTCTCTCCAGCTGATGACAGGGAAAGATTTATTAGGCGCGCCGCCAGCGAGGGGATAAGATGAAGCCATTCGTTCCGAACAATGTCAAGAAGAAAGTCCGCCTCTTCCTGAGGAGCGAGCGCGGCCAGGTGAGCAAGGAAGGCCTGCTCACTCTCGGAGCGTTCCTGGGGAGCGCGGCGCTCGCAGGCATCCTCGCCGCGAAGGCGGCGCAGGGCGCAACGACAATCACCTTCGACAAGACCGGCGACGGGGCAATCGTCCGCATCCGGGGCTCCTACAGCTAGGTGACGCGCAGCACCGGCTTGTAATGCATTCTCGCGCAGATGTCCGCCATCGCCTGGCCGATGTGCCTGAGGTCAGTCTTCTCAAACACACGAAGAGTGATGCTCGCTGCTTCCTTCAGGGAGGCCGAAAGGGTGTCCTGATGCACCTCGCAGCGCCCGAGCAGCTGGCTCCGCACATGGTAGGGGGACGCCTTTCCCTTCCCCAGAAGCAGTTCGCTGAAGCGCGTCCTGTCATGCGCGAAGCGTCTTACGTCCACCTTTGGCCACGACTCCCGCGAGCCCTGCCACCTGATGGCACGCTCTGCCCATTGCTCGACGTCGATGCTGCCGAGCGCGTGCGCCGCCGTCATGGGGTAATATCCCGGGCGGTAGTCCACGTCGAGCAGGGCCTTGCGACCGAGCAACTCCGGTGCTGCGGCGTGGTCTGCCGCGAGCGCAGGGACTCCCAGTGCTCCGGCTTCGAGCAGAACCCTGCCCAGGGATTCCAGCGATGACGTGCTGGGGTGAAGCAGCAAGTCGAGGCCGGCCAGATGCCGCATGGCCTCTTCGTGCGAAAGTCTTGCGGAGGGAGGCTGCGCATTCCCTTCCTTCTGGCCGATGACGGAGAGTTCCGCGCTCATCCCCGCATCCGCGAGCCCGCGCATCAGCGCGGGAAGCTGGTCCACGTTCTTCTCCGCGGTGACCCTTCCAAGATAGCCAAGATGGATGGTCTTCCGCTGCGTGGGTCGCTGCAGCTCGGGGACAGGCGGGAGGGGATAGCACACCGCGGTGTTGCCCTCATCGAGATGCTCGAAGTGCGCCAGGTACGCCGCGCGGCAGTACTCCGAGGGGAAGAGCACCAGGTCGCCGTCCCGCATGCTCGGGCCGCACAGCCGCTCCTGGAGGAAATATCCTGCGTGGAACGTCGCCTGGACATCGCGCACGATGCGGAATCTTCCCTTCATCCGCTCCCGCAGAAGATGGTACACATACGCGTACGGACCTGCCGAGGAGAGCATGACATCATCGTCCCTTACCTTTGGAGGAACCTGGAAGAGGTCGGGAAGGCTATGGGATGCGAGGCCTACTCTGGCGTCTGAGCGCAGCAACTGCTGCGTCTCCTGGTAGTAGAGGTTAGCCCCGGATATGAACGCCTCGTCCGCAAGGCGATACTCGTGCAGATGGACAGTCATCATATCCAGCGGCACTGCGCCTGGATGTCATAGTCGAAGCGCCCCTCGGGAATCTCCGCGGCGACCTCGACCACCTTGAGTTCCCCGGGAGAGATGACGCCTGCGTCTGCGACGGTGGAGAAGCGGCCAGCGTCGTTCACGAGGAGAAGGTCCAAGGCGCACGAGGCGCTCCGGTCTGCGCCGCTCCTGAGGTCCAGCCGCAGGATGCCTGCCTCGCGATTGACCTCGCGGATTCCGAGGGTCAGCGGAGCGTTCAGCAGGGAAAACGCGATATAGACCGCGACGCCGACCGCGAGCGCGGCAAGCGCGTACAGGTGCTTGCGGGCCATTGCCCTTCTTCTGCCGTTCAGCTATTTAAGCGTTGCCCAGCGGCGAGTTGAACAATCCCAAATGAGGATTGGCCGCACTGCTCAGCATATCCGGAATTCCCCGCGAGACCAGTCGGATACTGTACGGCAATCCTGCCGAGGGTTCGCTTATCTACTGGACCCCAGCAGCGGCTCGAGGGTGCGGACGCGGAGCTCACTCACGACGATGTCCTCGGATGCGCTGATGCGCAGCATCGCCAGTCTGCTTTCCGGGGTGAAGCGGCCTCCTGCTTCGAGTCGGGCGCCGTCCACCTCTACGAGCGGTGTCCCGCCTGCTGTCTCGAGCCGCAGGACATGCGGCTCCCCTGGCCTCGTCCGGAGCACGAGACTGAGGGACTGCCCATCGGATACGCTGCCCAAGAACCCATCATCGACGGCTCGCTCGCGAGGCACTTTGATGACGAAGAGCGCCAGCACGAGTGCAATGAGCAGCATCGCTCCCACTGCGGCCAGTAGGAGCGGCAGCTTGCTTCCCGGAAGCGAATCCTCTCCCAGCCAGGTCTGGGCAGCGCGGCGCACCGCGGGAGCGCGCAGGAGCGCCTTGACCTGGGCCGCAGTGTAGCCGTTCTTCTCGAGCTCCTCGGTGAGTTCCCTGATGGTGTACCCGGCCTTCAGGCCGTCGTTCACCCACTGTGCCGCGCTGTCGGATACGCCTGCCACAGGACGCTCCTGAGGAAGGGACCTTATTAATACTTCGGGGAGGAGCCCGACAGCTGGCCGCACTGCCATCCGAGATGCGTACTGTCCCAGCGAAGTTTGGAGATACCCTGCACCGCTGCCGCCCTTGCCTTGCGGGCGGCCAGCTTTCTGCGGCAGTCATTCGAGCCAAGGTCACCGGAAACTATTTATTATCAGGCTCAGAGCATGGTCATGATGCGATTGGGATACTTTCTTCTATTTGTCCTTGGTGTTTTCATCTTCGC
>JAGVZT010000071.1 GCA_018302335.1 Candidatus Woesearchaeota archaeon
GGAGGGACCTGGGAGTTCACCTTCCAGAAGGAGGGAGAGCTCATCTATTCGGACGCTATCTTCACCACCCTAGCCGGCGAGCTCACCGTGGAGCCGTAGCGCGGGGCTCAGGCGTCACAGGAAAAGTACAGTTGTTACACAAAAAAAACGGGTCGTCCGCCCAGCGCAGCCGCTGAAGGTTATTTGTGTCGCGTTTCACTGGCCACTCGACACTGGCACGTAAAGGATATAAGCTGTCGCGAAACCCCGTCTCCACTTAGAGGCCAGTTGGGAAGAACGAAGCATTAATAAAGGTGAAAATTCATGGTATTTTGTACTCCAGTGACTCCGTCGTTACCCTTAAAGAGGGATTTGGATATTGTCCTCTTGGTGCGTAGCATTCTTCATCGACTCGGCGCAGGAAGACTGGACACCTTCAAGGAGAGGCTACGTAACCAAAAAATTCAGTACTTCGCACAAGTATTTCGGGTCTCACCTATGTATGAATTTAACTTGTACATTCATGGTCCTTATTCACCCGACCTCACAAGAGACTTGTTCGGAACGCAGGAGTACAGTGTCGCGCAAACGTCATTCGTGGCACTTGAAGCTGAGGCCCGTTTCAATCGACTTAAAGCGTTCGTCGCTGGCAAAGCCCCGAGAGATCTCGAACTACTTGCCACTTATCACTGGCTAAAGAACATTGCCCGTGTTGGGAACCCTTCAAGTTCTTTACGTACAATTAAGGGTGCAACAGCACAAGAACTGGAATATTGCAAAGCCAAGTTACAGCAGGTGTCCCTATGATACCAAGCAAGTTACGCCCACTTAACCCCTCTCAGAAGATAAAGGAGATTCCAGGGATAGACCTTAAAGAACTTGGGAGCGCAGATTCCGTCTTTACCATCCGTCGCAGATTTCCGGCACCGGAGCTAGATTCCCTGGTCAGGATTGAGGTTGCCTTGCGGCGGTGCGAACGTGTCGGCGTCTTTCGGAAGTGAGCGCCATGGCACCGGAGGACAAGCCCAAATGGTATTTTGATGCCTGTGTACTTGAAGACGGAAGGCCAGCCTTAAGCGTTCTCCTCAATACGGGCGGCAAAGAGATGCTTACCAGTTTTCTGGCAATCGGCGAAGCGCTTGGTAATTGCCATAACAAAGGGCAGGGCAAAGCGGATGCGTTCCATATGTTGCTGAAATCACTCGAAGGAAGGATTACTATCCGTTCTAATGACCTGGATTTCTGGGAGGTGCTTCGTGCCGTTCACGACACCTGTCCGAGACTTACAATTGCTGACGCGTTGCATCTTGCTTTTGCCCTAAATGAGAAGTGCGAGAGAATGTTCAGCGATGATGAAGACCTCTACAGCCTGCCTCGGGAAACATTGCGACAATTGGCGGAGAGATTCAGCTATCCGTCACCGGCTTCATTCGAAGTCGTCCATGTGGCCCCCAGAGCAAAAAAGGCTAAGCGCTTCAGGCACAACTGAACCTACCACTAGAGAGCCATCAAAAGAAGACGACGCTCGCAGTTGGTGGTTCTGGAAAGTTCGGGACACCTACGGCAGCCAGCTCTTCTCGCTCTCGAGCTTCTCAGGCAGGTAGTCGGAGATGACGAAGTTGAGGCCATGGATGGCGAGGGCCTGCTGCTCCGCGCGCACCTTCATGTCCACGAGCTTCTTGAGCGCGGTCTGCCACTCCTTGTAGTGCTGCACGAACGGGTCGTTCTTCATCCCGTCCTTCACGCGCTTGATGTCCACTTCCTTCAGGGGGTGCGTCGGCAGCTTGTACACCTCGATGTCGTCCGCGGTGATGCCAAAGAATTTCGCGTTCGGGACGCAGAAGAACTCGTTGATGTGCGCCGCGTTGCCGCTGCCGACCTTGAGGGTGCGGTAGATGTTCAGCCAGCCGTACGGGTCCCCATCGGTGAATGCGTAGCAGGGTATCTTCCTCTCGTCCGAGAGCCTGCGGATGAACCTACGCGTGGCGCGCGTCGGCACCCCGCCCATCCCGATGAGGATGCACTTGGCCTTCTTCCAGTAGTTGTGCTTCACCAGGCGCTGGAACATACCGCCGGTCTCTATCGCGAGGATGAACTCGGCGTTGGTCTCGAACTGCAGCTCCTCCACGCTGCTCGGGATGCTGTACGCCCCGGAGCCCATCTTGGTGCAGTCAATCTTGACCTCCTTCCCGGTGTCTGAGTCCTTGTCGATGACGGTGAGACGGCCAGCGACCTCCCCGCTCTTCTCCTCGGGGATGAAGCCTATCTGCTCGCGGTTCACCAGGAGCATGGCCTCAATGTCGTCCATGATGGTGTCGGACTCCATCTGCTCGTAGAAGCGCGCCTCGCCCCAGTTCTTCGAGACGTAGTACGCCTCCCTCTTGGTGGCGATGTCATCAGTCTCGACGAGGTTCTTCGAGAGGGCCATCATGCGCAGGGTCTGGGCAAAGGTCCGGATGGTGCTCGCGGTCAGCATCCTCGACTTCATCGCCTTTCCTATCTCGAAGTAGCCGTCCTTCGCGTTGTAGTGGACATTGGACAGGGAGCGGAGGGGAGACTGGAGCTTCGGCTGCTTGAGCTTCTGGATGGACTCGTGCACCTCGCGGGCGATGCGCTTGATCTCCTGCAGGGTCTTCTTGCTCATAAGGTCCGCTGCACCCCCTTCTTGCCTTTCTTCTTCGCCTCTCCTTCGGCCGGGCTGTCCGGCTGCTTTTCGGTCTTCTGAGCGCCTTTCTCGGCCGGATTGTCCGGCTGTTGCCCGGATTGCGGAGCATCCGGGGCATCGCCTTCCATCTCGGCCGGGATGTCCTCTTCGTGTTCAAGCTTCGCGAGCGAGAGACCCTCGTCGAACTCCTCGTTCTCCTCGGGCTCAGCATCGACCTTGCCGCGGTGCTTCTCCATGAGCTTCACCAGGTCCTTCTCGGTCTTCTCCACGTCCGCCTTGCTCAGCCCGAGGATTTCCTGCAGCGCGCCGCTGACATGGGGGATGTACTTCTCGATGTAGCCCCGCTTCTTCAGCTCCTTGGCGACGCGCTGGCGCTTCATCACGTAGGCCTGCAGCCGCCTTCCCGCGTCCTGGAGCGCGAGGCGCATCTCGTTGATGATTTCCGGGTAGTGCGCGACGGCTTCCTTGCTCTCGGAGGTGAACGGCACCCAGACGGAGCAGATGTGCACCAGGATGGTCACCGGTCCCGTCGGAGTGGAGCTGCCGCTTTGCTGCAGCCCGTAGGGTTTCCAGTTCACTGCGGTCAGGGCCTCGCTGACGGCGCAGGCCCCCTGCTGGTAGAGCAGCGGGACGCGGTTGGCGAAGCGCAGGAGATTCGCCTGGGTGTCCGCCTTCTGGTCCCCGCCGTATGCGATGCCCACCTCTATGAGGAAGGGATTCCCGCGGTACACCGACGGCGGCCTGGTGACGGAGCAGAAGAACTCGGCGTTGATCTCCTTCCGGAGCCCCTTCTCCAGGAGCTCCTCTCCAATGGGGGAGAGACAGTCCGTTGGCGGATTGAGAAGCCTGGACTTGGCAATGCCCTGCATGAGCTTCTCCCCCATCTCTCTGGACATCTTCTTCGGCGGGGTGTTCGGGAGGAGCGCGGCGTTCTCGCATATTTCCTTTGCGGTCACTGCCCCGACGCGGGTGAACTCCGAGGTGAGGAAGCTCTGGAGCGTCCTCGACTCGGTGCTCTCGAGCATCTTCATCATCTGGCCCAGCTCGACGCCGTGGAGGTGCGGCTTGATCTCCGCAGGCTTCGGGGGCAGCTTGTCGCTCACCCGGACATAGCTTGCCTGCTTGCCGTCGGGAGCGACGTAGAAGATGGTCGCATGGGGATTCACGATGGCGGTGTGCAGCAGGTACGCGTCGACGCTCCACAGCCCGCGCTGGTACAGCCCCTCGAGGTCCACCTCGATGCGGGTGCCGTGCTCCTTCGGAGTGCCGTCGTCCTTCTTCCACTCCCGCTCCTCGTGCAGGTGGACTGCCGCCTCGTTCTTCTGGGTGTCCACGGTGAGCTCGAAGTAATGGGCGGGCCGGTCCGGGGCTATCTTGCTCCAGACCTTTGCCGGCTTCCCGGTCGTGAGCTGGCCGTAGAGCACGGCCGCGGAGATGCCGATGCCCTGCTGGCCTCGCGTCTGGGAGAGCTTGAAGAACTTGCTGCCGTACAGCAGCTTGGCGAAGATGCGCGGTATCTGCTTCTCCACGATGCCCGGGCCGTTGTCCTCAACGGCGATGCGGAAGCGGTTGTTCTGCAGGTCGTAGATGACCACGCTTATCTCGGGGAGGATATCGGCCTCCTCGCAGGCGTCCAGGGCGTTGTCCACCGCCTCCTTCACGCAGGTGAGCAGGGCCTTGCGCGGATTGTCGAAGCCAAGAAGATGCCTGTTCCTGCTGAAGAACTCCGCGACGCTGATGACGCGCTGCTTCTGCGCGAGCTCGTCTGCTTTGGTGAGCGACATGACCTTATCTCGCGCCGCCATCCGCTACGTTAAAAAGGTTTCGCATGCGCAGTTGCCGGTGCTGCCGCTCCAGCCAGCGGAACACCCCGCTGTGCGGGCTTCCCTTGAGCAGGCTCTCGACGGCATGGCGCGCCAGCGCGACATTCTCCGGCAGCCCGATGATGCCTATTGTCTTCCCGTAGACGGAGAGATGCGCCTCGGTCAGCTCCTCGATGACAGCGCGGGACTTGCCCTCCTGCCCGATGACCCGGCCCTTGATGCGTATCATGCCCTTCTTCGTGCCGATGTAGTCGCGCAGGAGCAGAATGTCCAGCACGTATTCGGGATTCAGGAGAAGCATCGCGCGCTCGGGAGAGAAGCCGCGGCCGATGGCCTGGACAAGGACCTTGGCGGTATACAGCCCCACGCTGTCCTCTGAGGAAAGCTGGACATCGCCCTCGCCGCTGTCCACCCTGAGAGTCGTGGATGTGGCTTCCTCGATGCGCTTCTTGATCTCTCCTTTCGGGCCGATGAGTACCGCTACCCGTGAGCGCGGTATCTTCATCTCCACCATGTACTGCATGGCCGGGGGGAGGGGCTGTTTCCTACTTAAAGCTGCCGCCGAGACTCGAAGACTTTACCGGCCACATTGATGAGCGCTTATCATTGGGGGGCACCCTTGGGTGGTGTGCCTGGGCAGGCCCGTTCGATTCGGCCTTGTGACATCTCCGATGTGCCAGACTTCGATGATGTACTCATGGCCCGGGCGGACGGCGGGCGAAGGCCTCCGAGGGGGCTGACCAAGAAGAACCTCACAACTTCAG
>JAGVZT010000012.1 GCA_018302335.1 Candidatus Woesearchaeota archaeon
GACAGGGCCATCCGGACGCCCCACGTCTCGCGCGCCTTGCTGGCGACCTTGCCCTCGCATCACCCATCTTCTGCGGCGTGCTCGTCTGGGATGCCGACGCGCTCCCTCGCGAGCGCTTCACTCTCCTGGCCGTGACCCTCGAGAAGGCCAGGGCCGCGAATCTTCTCGAGGAGCTGCAGCGCATCCACGGGCCCGCATGGTGCCGGTGCGTGGCACCCGACGAACTCCAGCGGGAACTCGTCGGGAAGAGGTGGCTCGTGCTCACCGGACATGAGCGGTTCTGGCGACTGCTCCAGAGGTGGACGACATGAAGAGACCGGAACTCGTCCTCATGGAGCTCTGCGTCGCGGCCTTGTTCATCGCGGCCCTGTTCCAGGCCACCTCGCCGGAGCTGACGGGGATGGTGACAAGCGCCACTTCCCGGGTGCTCATCATCAGGCAGGACAACGTGAGCTGCAATATCTCGCTCGTGTCCGGGTGGAACCTGGCCTCGACCTCGTGCGAGCCTGCAAATGCCTCTACCGCCGCGGTGCTGGAGAGCATCAACACCACCCTCATCTCGGCTCATGGATATGAACCAAGCGGCGGGCTGGACCGCTGGAAGGCATACAATCCCTCCCTGCCCAACTGGACCGTGCAGGACCTCGTCAACATCACCCGCACCAAGGGCTACTGGCTCAATCTTGCACAGAACTCCTCCCTGGTGCACAATGGCACCTGGTTCTCCCCCTCCTTCGTGCCGCTCACCACCCCCTGGACGCTGGCCGGCTATCCGACCAATGTGTCCAGAGACATCAATGTGTCCCTGCAGGACATTGTCGGCTCCGTCCAGGCCGTGTATCTCTACAACGCCTCGGACACCGCCGACCCCTGGAAGGTGTACTACCCCACAGCTCCAGGGCTCAGCGACCTCAATGACACCATCCCCGGCTTCGGGCTCTGGTTCAGGGTGCAAGGCAACAGCTCATGGATGGTGATATGGTGAGACGCGCCCTTCTACTGGTCATGCTGATGCTGCCTCTTCTGGCTCACGCAGCGTTCGCCATCCCCCCCATGCCTCACGAATTCCACGGCATCGTGGTCATCGATAGGCAGTACGCTCCGGTCGGAACTCTGGTTGAGGTGTGGGACACCGAGGGGGTGCGTTGCGGCAGCTTCGCGCTGCGCGAGCCGGGATTCTACGGCTCATTGTCCTGCAGGGGAGACGACCTCACCACTGCCGTGGATGAGGGCCCGCGCCCGGGCGAGACCGTGCGGTTCATCGTCGAGGGGGTGCGCGTCGAGACCGCCAGCATGCTCTGGGAGAGCGGCGGGTTCGGGGAGGTCAATCTCCTCCTCGGGCCTGTGGATGGCCTTGAGCTCATCCGGAAGCCCGCACGGGTCAGCACGGACATGTCGCATCAGCTGAACAGGCTGCTGCTCTTCTCCATGCTCTTCGCGCTGACAAGCGGACTGTCCGCATGGCTCGTCCTGCCGCGGGGTGGTCGGCATGACTGACTCCAGGCACTGGCTTCCAGCTCTTCTGGCCGCGCTGCTGATGCTTTCCGCATTTGCCGCCGCGGTTCCTCCACCCGCAACGGAGTTCTACGGCAACGTGAGCTACCGCAACGGCACTCCCTTTGCCGTCGGTGCCCTCGTGGAGGCATTCGACCAGAGTGGGGTCCTCTGCGGGGAATTCACCACGGTGTACGTGGGGAAATACGGGCTGCTCTCCTGCAACGGGGACGATGACAACACCACCGAGGACGAGGGGGCGCTGCACAACGAACAGGTCAATTTCCGCATCAACAACCGGAGCGCCGGCCTGAGCAATGGCAACAGGAGCTGGGTCTCGGGAGGTTTCCAGCTCGCCGACCTCATCGACAACAACGAGCCGAACCTCACTGCAATCGGCAACCTCAACGCGACCGAGGACATCCCGTTCTTCCAGCTCCTGAGCGCCTATGACCCTGATGGCGACAATGTCACCTTCAGTGTCACGTTCCTCAACGGCAGCGCCATCTTCAATCTCACCGCGCTCTCGACGAACACGTCATCCATCAATTTCACCCCGAGCAACAACGATGTGGGCACGCGCCTGGTGCGCATCACCGTCTCCGACGGCTTCGCCACGGACAGCGAGGAGTTCAACTTCACGGTCATCAACGTGAACGACCCACCATTCTTCGCCGAGAACTGCACCTCGCAGAACGTCACGGAGGACAGCGCGCTGGTGTACGGCATCAACGTGAGCGACATCGACCTCACGTGGGGGGACAACCTCACGTATTATGGGAACACCTCATTGTTCAATCTCAGCGTCTACAGCGGGCTGCTGAACTGGACGCCGACGCTTCCGTACGGGAATCTCTCCGTCCTTGCGCGCTCCTGCGATATCATCGGCACCGGGGAATACTTCAACGGAACATTCAACAGCAGCTTCTCGGGCCTGCTGAACGGTAGCTTCGCGAACCTCACGCACAATCTCACCGGTCTCTTCTCGGGAGTCTTCAGCGGCCTGTTCAATGGCAGCTTCAACAGCGACTTCACCGGGCTGCTCAGCGGAACGTTCAACGGGTCATACCAGAACAGCTCCAACCAGAGCGCGAATCTCACCCTGGCGGGCAATTTCAGCGGAGGCTTCAGCCTCCCGCTACCGCAGAGCTGTGTCGCGTGCTCCTTCAACATCACGGTGTTCGAGCGGAATGACCCACCGGTGATGACTCCCATCGGGACGCTGTTCGCCGAGGCCAATGTGGCTTTTTCCTACCAGGTGAACGCCACGGATGAGGAGGGCGACGCGCTGACCTTCAACTCGACGTTCCTCACCAACGTCACGCTCTTCGTGATTTCACCCAGCGGGCTCATCAGCTTCACCGCGAATGCCTCGTATATCGGCACGCACCAGGTGAATATCAGCGTCAGCGACAACAACTCCATCGTGTGGGAGCTGGTCTATATCGTCGTGGAGCCGGAGCGGTTCTGCGGGGACGGCCTCTGCCTCTCTCCTGAGGACTGCACCACCTGCGCTGGGGACTGCGGGACTTGCCCACCGGGAGGTGCCGGCGGCGCGGGCGGCGGGGGAGGTGCCGCGGGCGGAGGAGGGGGGGCCGCAGGCGGCGGAGGCGGCGTCGGCGGGGGCCTGGTGCAGCAGCTCATCTCCCAGCTGTTCTGCAATCCTACATGGCAGTGCACCGAGTGGGGGGTGTGCCAGCCCGACAGCCTGCAGAGACGGACATGCACAGACACCAACTATTGCGGCATCGACACCGGAAAGCCGGATGAGGAGCAGGCCTGCGTCTACCAGCCTGCCACCTGCTCCGACGGCGTCCAGAACCAGGATGAGCAGGGGATTGACTGCGGGGGGATATGTCCCCCTTGCCTGGTCTTCGCGCCGGAGTACCGCTATGCGGCCATCCCCTATGCTGAAAAGAAGGTAGGCGCCTGCGGCGATGGCTACTGCGCCCCCGGGGAGAGCTGCTCCTGCCCGAAGGACTGCCGCTCCTTCCCGAAGACCTGGCCCTGGAAGTGGTTCCTCCCGCCAGTCGTGTTCCTCCTCGTGCTCGCGGCCGGCCTGCAGGGACTGCTCTTCTATCAGGTGCGCAAGGCCATCATCACACCCAAGGAATACAGGCGCAGGTCGAGAGTCCTCCATCTTTCCGCCGGCGCGCTGCTGCTCATCCTCCTGCTCCTCTCCTCCTTCGCCTACTTCTTCGCGTACTGCACGCGCAACATCCTCAAGGCAGTGCTGGTCGCCATCCTGCTCTTCACAGGAGTCGCCGCCCTTGGCGCTCTCGCCTGGCATTTCTTCTTCAGCTACGACGAGCAGCGTAAGCTCAGGCGCCTGAACAGGATGTCCAGGAATCATGTCCTGAAAATAGAAGCCCTTATCCAGCTGCAGGGCAAACATGTCGCTGAGACCCAGGAGGCTTTCTCCGCGCTCGTCACGGAATGGGACCAGAAGAGAAGCCGCTATCTCGACCTGCAGCCGAGGCTCGTCACGGTGCACAATATGCTGAGGAGGCTGTTCCGGGCCCGACCGGAGGAGAGAGACGGCCTCATGCAGGACACCGTGAAGCTCATCGACGAGCTGCGCTCCTCAGACAAGTACAAGGAGCACCTTGAGCTGTATCCGAGACTGCGCCAGGCGGACGCCAGGCTACGCGTCCTCAGGGACCATTTCCTCCCGCTCTTTCCCAGGCTGACCGAGGCCCTCAGGCTGCGCGACGCCTTCCGCCCCCTGCCCGAAAGGAAGATTGAGCCCGCAGAGCAGCCCGAAACGCCGCCACAGGAGATGCCTGCGGTGCAGCCAAGCGAAACGGAGAGTCGTGGGCGAAAGCCACCGGAAGAATCTCCCGCGCCGGAAGAGCGCGCTCCAGACGTCCCGTTGGACCAGCAACTCGCGAAGCTCCAGGAGCTGCGCAGGAGGCTGCTTCAGCGCCGGAAGGAGAGGCCGAAGGAAGCTGAGCGCCTGGACAGGCTGGACAGCCAGCTGAGCAGCAGGGCGGCAGCTCTCGAAAGGAAGCTGCTCGACTCTCACGCCCCGCCGACGGGAGACCAGAAGCAGCGACTTGAGAAGCTGCTCCAGCTCAGGGAACTTATCCAGCGCCTTGTGGAGAGGAAACCTGAGGACACCAAGAAGCTCCAGGAGCTGCTCCAGAGAGTGGAGCGGAAGATAGCGGAACTGGAGCGCTGACTACTTCGTGAAGCGGATACCCGACGAATCTCGCACCATGCGAGCCTTCCTGTACACCCGAAGCTCGTCTACCATCTCATCAGCCAGGCCATCATCATGCCCTGCGCCGGTGAGCGCGCGGCGAAGTGCCGAGAGGGACTGCGGCCCATGGGAAAGAATCTCGAGCAGCACCTGCTGCCCCGCGTCCGGAGCGAACTCCTTGCACAGCAAACGGTAGTGCGCCTTCCCGTCGTCCGTGGGCTGGAACCAGGAGTACTTGTCCTGCTCGTTCGTGGAAAGATACCCCTGGACATACAGCACTTTCAACACGCCCAGCAACTCGTCCTCATCCTTCTGGAGAGAGAAGGAGAGTTCCATCGCGCTGACGGGAGTGTCCCTGTCCCCGCTCCTCAGGCATATCTCGGCCAGCACCCTCGTCTCCAGCGTCACTCGTTCCATGCTCCTCACCTCAGCTGTTTCTCCAGGCTCTCCAGCACCGCGATGAACTCCCTTTCCGCTTCCGGCGAGCGCAGCGTGGCAGGCTCGCCGCGGTCCGCCCACTCCCGCACGGCGCGGCTCAGCGAGATCTTTCCAAGGAGCGGAACCGAAAGGGCGCGGGCCGCGCGTTCTCCCGCTCCTGTGCCGAACATCTCCCCGGAGAAATTCTCCACGACGCCGAGGACCTTGCCCTGGAGCTTGTGCACCATGCGCCCTGATTTCCGAGCGTCGAGTTCGGACACCGTCTGGGGGCTTGTGACGATGATAAAACCGTCAAGCCTGGTGAACTGCAGCAGCGTGAGCGGGACATCTGATGTTCCCGGGGGCATATCGATGAATAGATAGTCCAGCGCTCCCCACTGGACTCCCCCGAGGAACTGCATCAGGGCGCTGGTGACCAGAGGACCGCGCCAGATGGTGGGGTCGTCGTCATCGTTGCCAGGCAGGGAGGCCATGCTCACCACTTTCATCCCGTAGCGCTCCGCAGGGACGATGCGCGGCCCTTCGGGAGTGCTCACCACGCCTAGCGTCGCGTCGATGCCGAGCAGCTTGGTGATGTTCGGGCAATCGATATCCGCGTCGAGAAGACCGACACGGGAGCCCCGGCGCGCGAGCGCCGCGGCGAGGTTGATGGCCACCGTGCTCTTCCCCACCCCGCCCTTGCCGGAGTAGACCGCGATGCGCCGCTTGACACCGGAGAGAGCCTTCTCCACCTGCTCCTGCTGGCGCCTGTGCTGCTCCTCCATCTGGCGCTTCCGGAGCTGCTCGAAGTCCCCCGCGGAAATGCTCCCGGCCATGAGCGCAGAGATGCACGGGCCTTTAAATGCTGTGCGGCGACTGCGGGAAAAGTGCCGGAATGGGAGCCGGCCGCGATGCGGAGCCCGGGATTTCAGGGGAGCAGGCCGGGCGCTGTGCGGCATTCCGGCCGAGAGACCGTTCTGCTGCGGCGTCAGACCCTGACAGAGCGCCAGCGGAACAAGGGGGGAAAGGGTTCCCCATGCGGCCGAAAAAAGGTGGCAACCGAAAAAAGCCAGGACTACGCTTTCCCCGGCTTCGCGGCTGGCTTGCCTGCAGCGGGCTTGCTTGCGGCAGCCTTGCCTCCTGCAGCGGGCTGCGCCGCCTCGGTGGGAGCGCCCTCGCGCGGCAGCAATTCGTCGATGAGTTCCGTGGGGATGCCACCCTCGACGAGCTTCCTCTTGGTCTCGCTGCGGGGCTTGCCCTCCATGGACGCGATGATGGCCTTGGCGCGCTTCTCCAGCTCGGCGTGCTTCTCCTCAATCTCGCGCCGGAGGGCCTCGCGCTCGCGACGCAGCTCCTCGAGCTCCTCGGCGCTGATTTCGGTCTTCTCGTGGGCAATCTCGTCCTTGAACTTGCCCTGGTCGACAAGGCGCTGGGCTTCCCGCGCAGAGACCCCTTCGACAAGGATTCCCATCCCGCCAGCGGTGCCGATGACTTCCTTGACCCGGTGGGAGAGGGTCCGGCCCATGAGCGAGGACTCCTTCATCTTGGCCACCTTGATGGCCTGCTCGATGCGCATGTCCGCGACATGCTCGGTCTTCGGGTTTCCGCTCGCCTTCTCGATGCCGACTTCCTTCTTGAGAAGGGCGCTGGTCGGCGGAGTGCCGACGCTGATGGTGAACTCCTTGGTCTCGGTGTCCACCAAAATCTTGACAGGGACCTGCATGCCCGCGAAGGCGCCGGTCTTCTTGTTGATTTCCCCGATGATGCTGCTGATATTGACGCCCAGCGGGCCGAGGGCAGGGCCGAGAGGGGGGGCAGCGGTCGCCTTGCCTCCTTCGACCAGCGCTTCGACGCTTTGCTTGGGCATAGCCGCGGGAGAGCTGGCCCCCATTTAAAAGCTTTGCGAGCGCCTGGCGATGACTAAATAGAAAGGGGATACATCGGCCGCGTTGCTCAGGATATCCGGTTTTCCGGCAAGACAAGCCGGAACCTACGCGACCTCCCGGCAATGGATGGGTACAGCGTATTATAATCACTCTATAGTGGTTTTTTATGGCAAGTTTTATATATCTGAGTCCCCCTATCTCTTCCGGGAAGAAAACCTTTATAAAAGACAGAACCCGGGGAAAACCAGCGAGGTGCGTGCCCATGAATCCCAAGCTTTTCGCGTTGCTCATGCTCTCTCTCATCCTGGTACCGCTGGCGATGCCTGCTGCTGCAGCCCAGGTCAGCGATCTCACCGAGCCTCTGAAGATGGCCATCGGATACATCGTGGACATTTTCTCGCTTAGTTTCTTGGATGGCAATCGCACGTCGTACGTCGCCATGACGAGGTTCCTCATCTGGCTGGTGACCTTCACCATCATCTTTGAGATCCTCACCCACATCCCGAACCTGCCGTTCAGCAAGAAGGGTGCCCAGGTCATCGCCTTCGCGATGGCCACCATGTCCGCAATCTTCATGCCGGACGACCTCCTGCTGGGCATCGGCGAGTCATACGCTGCGGCCATCGCCCTCGCTGCGGTCGCGGTGCTGGTCTTCGTCTCCTGGAGCATCTCCCGGAGCCTCAACCTCGAAAACTCGGCGCAGAAGATGCTCTTTGTGATGATCAACCTCGCGGTCATCGCAATGCTGGCAATGATCAACAAGATGCTCGTCGCCGAGGGCAAGCCATCAGCGAACTTCATCGGGGGCCTCACGATTGCAAGCGTCGTGGGAACTGCCATCACCGTTGCGATGGTGTGGCAGGCCATCCGGGTCTTCTCGGCCATCTTCGCCGGCACCGGCGGGGCGCTCAACAAGGCCTGGCTGGGCGGCATCGGCCAGGGATCCAAGGACGCGACAAAGGAGCGCGGAAAGGCAGCCGAGGACGTGCATGAGGCCGCAGTGGGCGCGAAGGAGATGGCCCAGGCCGCGCAGGTCGGAGAGCAGCTCGCCGCCGTCGATGCGCGTCTCGAAGCTGCGCTCGCCCAGGCGGACACGAATGCACTCGGCGCACTGAATGACCTGGCGAATCTCCTGGAGCAGCTTCAGAAAGTGGCGCAGCAGGTGGAGCAGGTCCGCTCTCCCGAGCTTGCGCAGCGCTACCAGCAGATGGTCGCTGCGGCCGCAGGAAAGGTGGCGCAGCTGGTGGAGAATCTCAGGAGAGAGGGGACCCTTGCGGACCAGCAGGTGGACAATCTCAGGAGGGAGATTCTCCTGGTACGAAACCAGCGGAAGATTCTCAAGGACAAGATTTTCGACCCGCTGGCGCAGCATCAGCGCGACCTGGAGCGGGCACGCAGCGCGGAGAAGCCGAAGGGCAAGTACCGCCAGGTCAAGGGCAACGATGGCCTGTACAACCAGCTGAAAAGCACGCTGGACGGCCTTCGCTCACGGAGCGACAACCTGATACGCAAGATTGACCAGCTCGAGCGAATCGAATCCAGGTTGACCAGCCGTGCCAAGCGCGAGATCCAGCGCGAAGTCGCGAAGCTCAACGACGTCGAGCGCCACCTGGGCGCCCTCGCCGCGAAACCGGACAGCAAGGCCATCGGGGACATCGCAGCAGCGATACGCCAGATTGCCGTGTCGGTGAACCAACGCGTACAGTCCTACCGCCTCGGCGCAGGAGCGGGCTCCGTTGCAGGCACCACCGCGACGGTCGCGAGCATCCAGGACCAGCTCCGCCAGATTGACGGGGAAATCGCGAAAATCGTCCAGTCGCTGCAGCAGCTCGACGCCCAGGAAGCCGCGCAGGCAGCCCAGGGCAGGTGAGTCCATGCGTCTGCTTCTCTGGACGCTGCTCCTGCTGCTGCTCGCCGCCCCGGTTGCCGGCCAGAGCTGGGGAGACTTCCAGGACCTCACGGAGCCCCTGAAGCAGGTCCTACTGGTCATCATCGACATCTTCTCCCTGGACTTCCTGGGGAATGACGAGACGCGCTACATCGCCTTGGCGCGCGCCCTCATGTTCCTCATCACCTTCGTGGTGGTGCAGCAGCTTCTTGCGCGCATTGGCCACCTCAGCCCCAGGTCCTGCCAGGTCATCGCCTTCTGCATCGCGGCGATGAGCATCCTGTTCATTCCCGCGGACATCCTCCTCGTACTCGGAGAGAGCTATGCGGCGTTCGTCATGACCGCCCACCTCCTGGTGCTGACTTTTGTCTCGATTATGCTCAGCAGGAAGCTCAGCGCAGAAGGCCACGGCAGGTTCATGTTCGTGTTCATCCATGTGGTGCTCATCGCGCTCTGGTTCTTCATCGTCAGCCGGATGTGGGGCGGCACGGGAAACTACCAAGTCGGCACATTCAACACCAGGACCCTGGTGTGGCTCATCACCGGCGGAAGCGGCATCTTCCTCTGGGTCAATCTCGCGCGCGGTCTCGGATGGGAGGGCAGCATGGAAATCCGGGAGCCTCCACGTGACAAGGAGGTCAAGGCGCTGAAGCTCGCAGACAAGGCGCGGGGCCTGCTCAAGGACGCTGGCAGCGCCGCGGAGACCCTGCGCCAGTTCGGGCAGCGCAGTCTCCAGTCGCTCTCCGGCATGAAGCAGGCCGCAGAGGTCAATCTCGCGGAAATCGGGACAATCATCCGAGAGCTGATGACCGCGCTGAGCGCGGCCAGGGCGGCAGGTGGCCACGGAGTCGAGGTCTACCGAGAGGAGGTGGAGAAGGCTCAGGGCCATGCGAAACGATTGCACGCCATCCTCGGGGCGCAGAAGCGCGCTGCTGGGCAGCAGGCAGCCATGCGGAACACCGAGCTGCGCCTCGCGAGCGCGGAGAAGTCCATCGCCTCCAAGGCCTCGAAGGCGCTACAGGAGGACAGGAAGACGGTGCAGGAGATACTCTCGAATCCCAAGAGCAGGATGCCCAGCTGGCAGTACAGCCTCCTTGCGCGCCATCTCGACAGCAACGAGCAGCTCAAGAAGGAACTCACCGGACTGGAGAAGGCCGCGGAGACCCTGCTACGGGACCATCAGGCAGCGGCGGACCGGTACAAGCGGGTGCTGCAGGACGAGGGGAAGATTCTCACCGCGATACAGCAGGCGCTCAGGCAGATGGAACGTGATGTCAAGGAAGGGGTGAAGCTCCTCAAGAATCCCACGCTGGAGAACATCGAGCGGGCAGTCCCGATGTTCCAGCGCATCCTCGCCGAGCAGCAGAGGCTGGAGAGCGAGGTGCTCGTCGAATTCCGCGCGGAGCAGGAGTCCCAGCGGCTCACGGTGCTGATGGAACAGCTCGACAGCCAGAGCGCAACCATCGCGCAGAAGCTCGAGCAGGGCGTCGCCTGGGCCGACGAGCACGCTGCGGGCCTCACGGAAGGCAGCCCGGGCATTCTTCTTGGCGGCCGGCTTCACTGAGTAGGGAGCATGCCCGGCCGCATTGCTTGGAAGTTCCGCGATGCCCCGCGAGTCAGCTCGGAACGAAGTGCTCACTGCGGCCGAAGGACGGTGACCGCACCGGAGGCCGGGCACCGAAACATTTAAAAGGTCTTCACTATTGTTAATGTACGGGGTGGAGCCCGGGCGCGCCGACGAAGCGAGTCTATGCGCCACCCTTAAATACCATGCTCGCGACACAGGAGGAATGAGGGAAATGGCAGCGACTGACGCAGAGCTGAGGGAGCAACTCTCAAGCAGAATCAACCGAGACATCTTCGACCACAGCGACACGATTACGTACGCGGAAATCGCCGAGGAGGGCATCAACGAGCAGGTCGTACGGCAGATATCCGAGCAGAAGGACGAGCCGACGTGGATGCTGAAGAAGCGCCTCCAGGCGCTGAAATTCTTCCACGAGTTGCCAACGCCGACCTGGGGCCCGGACCTGAGCAAGCTCGACCTTGCCAAGATCATCTACTTCGCGCGGCCTGACGCGAAGATGTCCCGGAACTGGGAGGAAGTGCCCGCGGAAATCAAGCGGACCTTCGACAAGCTCGGCATCCCGGAGGCGGAGCGCAGGTCGCTCGCCGGCGCGGGAGCGCAGTACGATTCAGAGATTGTGTACCACAACCTCAAGAAAGAGTGGGAAGACAAGGGCGTCATCTTCGAGGATTGCGATTTCGCATTGAAGCACTATCCGGAGCTGATGAAGAAGTACTTCATGACCAGCTGCGTGCCGAACAACGACCACAAGTTCGCGGCGCTGCACGGCGCGGTGTGGTCCGGAGGCACCTTCCTTTTCGTCCCGGCCGGAGTGAAAGTGGGGCTCGCGCTGCAGGCCTACTTCAGGATGAACGCCTACAAGGGCGGCCAGTTCGAGCACACCCTCATCATCATCGAGGAGGACGCCCAGGCGCACTACATCGAGGGCTGTTCGGCACCGCAGTTCGCGGGCATCAACTCCCTGCACGCGGGATGCGTCGAGGTCTATGTCAAGCCCCGGGCGCGCTTCCGGTACAGCAGCGTCGAGAACTGGTCCAAGAACACCTACAACCTCAACACCAAGCGGGCCATCGTCGAGGAGGACGGGTACATGGAGTGGGTGGGCGGCAACATGGGCTCCGGAGTCACGATGCTCTACCCCTGCAGCATCCTCAAGGGAGCGCGGTCGCGCGCGGACCACCTCGCCATCGCGTTCGCTGGCAAGGGCCAGAACCAGGACACCGGCGCGAAGGTCTTCCACCTCGCCCCGAACACCACGTCGCTCATCACCTCGAAGAGCATCAGCTTCGACGGGGGCGTCACCTCATACCGCGGCCACCTGCAGATCAACAAGGGTGCCAGGAAGGCCAAGAGCAGCGTGCAGTGCGACGCGCTCATGCTGGACGCCGTGTCGAAATCGAACACCTACCCGTTCATGCTCATCAACGAGGATGAGGTGGACGTCGGCCACGAGGCCTCGGTCGGCAGGATCAGCCCCGAGCAGATATTCTATCTGATGAGCCGGGGCCTCTCCGAGGAGAAGGCGAAGCAGATGATTGTCTCCGGGTTCATGGAGCCCATCATCAAGGAGCTCCCTCTGGAGTACGCCGTTGAGATGAACAGGCTTATCCAGCTCGAGATGGAAGGCTCGCTCGGTTAAACGTTTATAAATAAGGGGGGAACATCAATGCCTGTGGCACGGACAGCGGTACGGCCGAAGGGCCTCAGCAGGGAAGCGGTGGAGGAGTTCTCCGCAAAGGAGCCATCGTGGCTCAGGAAGCTGCGCCTCAACGCCTGGGAGCGCTTCTCCTCCGCGGAGCTTCCCAGACTACAGTACGGCATGGGCATCCGCACCGACCTCTCCGGGCTGCAGCTTGATTCTCTGCCGCTGGAAACCGTCCGAGATGCTGACGCCCTGCGCGATATCCGCGTCCCGGACGGCATCGAACTGCTTCCCCTGAGAAAGGCTGTGCAGCGCGACGATGTGAAGCAGCATCTCTTCTCCCTGCTCCGGCCGGAAGGCGCGTTCCCGGCGCTGCTCGCTGCGACATGGAGCGACGGCATCTTCATCCGCATCAAGAAGGACGCCACGGTGAAGGAGGCTCTGGAGTTCACCCTCCCTCCGTCAGGCAGCCACCATGTCCTCGTGCTCGCGGAGCCCAACAGCTCTGCGACCATCATCGAAACCAGCGGGCAGGGCCAGGGCGGCATCTGCCTGCAGGGCGTCGAGGTCATCTGCGGGGAGGGCTCCCACGTGCAGTATGCCGCCATCCAGACCCTGGACAGCGAGACCTGGAACATCTCCCAGCGCAGGGCGCGCGTGCTCGCATCCGCCCGGATGGACTGGGTGGACTTCTGCCTCGGGAGCAAGCTTACCCTCAACACGATATCCAGCGACCTTGCTGGCCAGGGCGCCCAGGGCTATGTCTGGGGGCTCTTCTACGGCAACGGCAGGCAGCACTTCGACCTGCACAGCGACACCGTGCACAACGCGCCCGACACCGTATGCGACATGCACACCAAGGGCGCGCTCAGCGGGAGGGCTCGCGCCATCTACCACGGCCTGGTGAAGATTGACAAGAACGCGCCCCGCTCAAACGGCTACCAGAAAGAGGAGACCCTCCTCCTGTCCAAGCACGCGCACGCGGACTCCATTCCCAAGCTGGAGATTGACAACAACGATGTGCGCTGCACCCACGGCGCGACGCTCGGCCAGATAGACCAGGAGAAGGTCTTTTACCTCATGAGCAGGGGCCTGCCCCGCGAGGTTGCGGTGAAGCGCGTGGTCGAGGGCTTCTTCGAGCCCTTGGTGCTGCGCATCGAGATAGAGCAGGTGCGCCAGCGCCTCCGCGAGCTCATCGACCGCAAGATTGCCGTGAGAGAATGACCATGACCACACACGCGAACGCCGGCCTCCGTCCGGAGGAGCTGCGCAAGCAGTTCCCTGCTCTCTCGCGCACTGTCAACGGCAAGAAACTCGTGTATCTCGACAACGGAGCGACCACCCAGAAACCTCTCTGCGTGCTTGAGGCGATGGACCGCTACTACCGCGAATACAACTCCAATGTGCACCGGGGCATCCACCGCCTGAGCGAGGAGGCGACCGAAGCATACGACAGCGCCCACGAGACCATCGCGGGCTTCATCGGCGCCCATTCCTGGCAGGAGGTCATCTTCACCAAGAACACCACGGAATCGCTCAATCTCGTCGCCCGCTCTCTCCTCCCGACGTTCAAGAAAGGCGACGAAGTCCTCCTCACCCAGATGGAGCATCACAGCAACATCGTGCCCTGGCAGCAGCTCGCGAAGCAGCACGGTCTCGTGGTGAGGTACATCCCCGTGACCGACGAGGGCATCCTGGACCTTCTCGCAGCGAGAAAGATGCTCAGCGCGAAGACAAAACTCGTCTCCCTTACTCATGTGTCCAACGTGCTCGGGACAATCAACCCCGTGCGTGAGGTCGCTGGCATGGCCCACGACCACGGCGCTCTCTGCGTCGTCGATGCCGCCCAGAGCGTCCCGCACATGCCCGTCAGCGTGCAGGAGCTGGGATGCGACTTCCTCGCGTTCTCCGGCCACAAGATGGCCGGTCCTACGGGCATTGGTGTCCTCTGGGGAAGGACGGAGCTCCTGGAGCGGATGCAGCCCTTCCTCTACGGGGGAGACATGATCAGCTCGGTGAGCTTCCAGGACGCAGAATGGAACGAGCTGCCCTGGAAGTTCGAGGCAGGAACGCCAGTCATCGCCGAGGGGATAGGGCTCGCGGAGGCAGCGAGATTCCTCACGGGCATCGGGATGGACAGCATCCAGAGACACGAGCAGGCCCTGGCGCGGCACGCATGCGAGGCGCTCGGATCCCTCAAGGGAGTGCGCATCTTCGGGCCGCGAGAGCGCGCCGGCCTGGTGTCCTTCTGGGCCGACCCCGTGCATCCCCATGACCTTGCCTCGCTCCTCGACCAGGATGGCATCGCTATCCGCGCGGGCCACCACTGCGCCATGCCGCTCGTGGTTGAGGTACTCAAGCAGCCGGCGCTCGCCCGCGCCAGCTTCTACCTGTACAACACAAAAGAAGAAATAGACGCCCTTGCCGCCGGCGTGAAGAAGGCGCAGAAGGTGTTCGGCTGATGGACCTCTACCGCGAGATACTGCTGGACCACTACAAGAACCCGCGCAACTTCGGCAAGCTGAAGGACGCGGACTTCGAGCACAAGGAGTTCAACGCGAGCTGCGGGGACGAGATCAGCATCGCGGTGAAGCTCGACGCGTCCCGCAAAAGGGTGGCAGAGCTCAAGTTCATCGGCAAAGGCTGCGCCATCTCCCAGGCCGCGACCTCCATGCTCACCTCCCACGCGAAGGGCAAGACGCTGGAGGAGCTGCACAACATCACCAAGGAGGACATCTTCAAGATGCTGGGCACCGAGGTGGGAGCCGGACGCATCAAGTGCGCCCTCATCGGGCTGAAGACCCTGATGAGGGGCGTGGAGCAATGGGAGGGTGAGAAGCATGGATGAGCTGGTCATCAAGGATTTGCATGTGAACGTCGAGGGCAAGGAAATCCTCAAGGGACTCTCGCTCACGGTGAAGAAAGGACAGGTCGCGGCGCTGATGGGCCCCAACGGCAGCGGGAAGTCCACCCTGGCGTACACCATCATGGGCCATCCTGGATATGAGATTGCCAAGGGGGAGATATGGTTCAAGGGCAAGAACCTCGCCCAGGTGGAGGCGGACGAGCGCTCACGCATGGGGGTCTTCCTCAGCTTCCAGTACCCCCAGGTGGTCAGCGGCGTCAGCCTGTCAAACTTCCTGCGCACTGCGGTGAACGCCCGCAGACCTGAGGACGACCCTGTCCCGGTGGTGGATTTTGCCAAGCAGCTTCGGGAGAAGATGGAGATGCTGAAGATAGACCCTGCCTTCGCGGGGCGCTATGTGAACGAGGGCTTCTCCGGAGGAGAGAAGAAGCGCACCGAGATACTCCAGATGGCGGTCCTCGAGCCGGAGATGGCCATCCTCGACGAGACGGACTCCGGGCTGGACATCGACGCCCTGCGCACCGTCGCCGAGGGAGTGAACCGGCTCAAGAGCGAGAAGATGGGCATCCTGCTCATCACCCACTACCAGCGCATCCTGAACTACGTCACGCCGGATGTGGTGCACGTCATCGTCAAGGGCCGCATCGTCAAGACCGGCGGAAAGGAGCTCGCGCTCAAGCTCGAGGAGAAGGGCTACGACTGGATACTCAAGGAACTTGAGCAGGCAGCGAAGCCGCTTGCCCGACCGAAGAAGCGCTAGTCCTCTTTCGGACGCAGGGTCGGGAAGAGAATCACGTCGCGGATGCTCGGCTGGTCCGTGAAGAGCATGACCCAGCGGTCGATGCCCAGTCCCAGGCCGCCAGTGGGAGGCATGCCGTATTCGAGGGCCTGGCAGAAGTCCTCGTCCATGGGGTGGCTTTCCTCGTCCCCCGCACGCAAGGCCTTGGCCTGCTCCTCCAGGAGCCTGCGCTGCAGCTCGGGGTCGTTCAGCTCCGAGTAGGCGTTGCCCACCTCCCATCCCGCGATATAGGGCTCGAAGCGCTCCACAAGCGCGGGGTCCTTGCGGTGCGGCTTCGCCAAGGGCGTCGTCTCACGGGGGAAGTCAGTGATGAACACGGGCCCCATGAGCAGGGGCTCCACTGCCTCGAAGAGCGTCGCGATGAGCATGCCTCTGCGGCGGTCATGGCACTCCAGCTTCCGCCTCTCAATCTCGGCGATGAGTTCCTTGTCGGTCAGCTTCGCAGCATCCAGCTTGAGATGCTTCCTGATGGCCTCCATCATGGAAAGGCGCGGCCAGGGCGGCTTCAGGTCGATGCTCGTGCCCTGGAAAGACAGCTTCGTGCCGCCGCGCAGCTCTCGCGCCGCAGTGGACATCATCTCCTCGGTGAGGCGCATCATGTCGCTGTAGTCCCAGTACGCGGCGTAGCATTCCATCATGCTGAACTCGGGATTGTGCGTCCGGTCCACTCCCTCGTTCCGGAAATCCTTCACGAACTCGTACACCCTGTCGAATCCGCCTACGATGAGCCGCTTGAGGTACAGCTCGTTCGAGATGCGGAGATAGAGCTTCGCGTCCAGCGCGTTGTGGTGGGTGAGGAACGGCTTCGCGTTGGCTCCCCCATAGATGGGCTGCAGCGTGGGAGTCTCGACTTCCAGGAATCCTGAGGCGTCGAGGAACGCCCTCATCTTGGATATCAGCCCTGAACGCAACCGGAAGACTTCGCGCACCTCCGGGTTCATCACCAGGTCGAGATACCGCTGGCGATAGCGGGTCTCCGTGTTCTTCAGGCCGTGCCACTTCTCTGGCAGTGGGCGGAGGGCCTTGCTCAGGAGTTCCAGGGACTTCGCGAGCAGGGTGGCCTCCCCGGTCTTCGTCCGGAAGGCAGTGCCTTCGACGCCGATGAAGTCGCCCACATCAAGATGCTGGAGGAGAGCATATCCTTTTCCGAGAGTGTCCACCTGGAAGAACAGCTGGACCTTTCCCGTCGAGTCCTGCAGGTGGGCAAAGCCAATCTTGCCCATGCGCCGGAGGGATACAAGCCGGCCGGCGACGCGCAGCGAGCCGACCGTACTGCACAGCTCATCGAATTGCTCCAGAATCCGTCCTGCCTGATGCGTTGCATTGAAGGCATAGGGATAGGGATTGATACCGGCGTCCCGGAGCGCCTGGAGCTTCTTCCTGCGCTCTTCCATGAGCTGGTCGATGGTGGCCATCGGATTCTGCGGAGGCGCGGTCCCTTTTAAAGGTTCTGCGTCGGCGGCCAGGACGGGTGGCAGCGGACGAATCGGCCGCATTGCGGGGAATATTCGGGATGCCGGCATCACGATGCCCGCGCGGCATCGCGGCCGACCGCGCACCAACCGCGAACTTTTATATATCCCGGTCCCTCTGCAAGGGCGATGCATCCGGAGCAGGAGATTGTGGGCATCTGGCTCAGGCAACAGGGCTTCTTCACCGCGAACAGCATCAATGCCGGCGGCAATCTCGTCATTGACACCCTCGCGGTCAAGCTGCACCAGGGCACTCTGGAAAAGGCGCTCCATGTGGAGGTCTGCCGCTCGGTTCGCCTCGCCAAGAAAGAGCGGGACGAGCTCCGCAACCGCTTCGAATCCCCGGCGGTGGTGAAGCGGGCCCGGGAGTACCTGCGCAAGGCGGTGGGCAAGGATGTCGAATACGAGAGACTCCTCGTGGTGAACGGCGGCGTGCTCTCGCTCCCGGGCATCGAGGTGCGCAGCCTGCAGGACGTGCTTCTGGATGTCCTCGCGCGTCTTGACAGGCAGGATTACGGGGATGCCGTGACCAGGACGCTACAGCTCGTGAAGTTCACGATTCTTCCGAGCGCCCAGAGAAGCGCCCTGCTCCTCTCCCAGGGAGGGTCGCAGCGTCGGCTGCTCGCACTGGTGGAGCAGATTGTGGAGACGCATCTCAACGAGAGGGAGCGCGCGGTGCTCAGGGACCTTCTTCAGGAGCCGTCAAGCGCACGGCCCGCCCATCAGAAGACCCTGGGCACGTTCGACAGCTAGCTGCCGCAGGCGAGCACCGATTCCGTTCCGGCCTGCTGGTCCAGCACGGTGAAGTTGAGCTTCGGGCTGCCGATGCTGTAGCGCGTCACGGCGGAGTCATCGATGTCGATGAGATTCCCCTGCTCATCCTCGAAATGGATGCAGAAATCTCCCTCGACTCCGAGCAGGCCTTTCAATTCATCATAGCTGAGGCCAGCCAGGCTCTGGAGTCTCTCCTTGTCCAGCCTGTTGCGTATCACCACTGCGGTCTCCGAGCTTTCAGATGAGCTGACCAGCTGGCCGCTGATGACCTCGCCCTCCTGGGCAAGGGCCTCCAGGGTGACCGGCCTGTCAGGCCTGAGGAAGAGATACACCATGAAGATGACTGCGACGATGAAGACGCTCACTGCGATGAGCACATCAAATGACAGTGTCTGTCCACGCTCTTTCCGGTCGCCTGACATGGGCTTCAGCTGAGGGTCACAGCGCCCCCTTCCTTTTTAATGCTTATGGTCGCCGTTCCTGCAGACGGGTCCAGGGAAATATCTCCGCTCACCGCAGAGGGCACGAGAATGGTCTTCTCGAACTGGACACTGTGATTCACGAAACGCACCACTATCTCGGTGAAGTCAGGCTGCTCCTCCAGAAGAATCTCATAGGCGGCTCCGCCGAGAGTCGCGGGCAGGGTGAATGTCCTCTGATAGCCGTCCGGGGCGGCGAGCGCGATATCGACCTCGCTCCTCAGGACTCTGGAGACCTCGTCCACCTGGGACGTCTCGCTCTCCCATCGCTCGGCAGAAAGGAATCCGCCGCCGAAAAGAATCGCCGCGGAGAAGACCAGGAGCATCACGCCGGCGAGAATCACCATCTCCAGAGACGTCTGGCCCCGTGCATCGCTCCACAGACGGGGGAAAGCTGGACAGCGTGGCCGAAGAAGTGACGTCATGGTCTCAGGGGATGGTGTAGTTGGCCCGGACCTGCCGCAGCTGCGGCGCAGAGGAGTTGTCCGCGGTCCGGAAGATGGCTCTCCACTGGAGGTAGCGGAGGTTGTCGGCGACGATTGCCTGCCCGGAGAGATTGTAGCCGGTTGGATAGAGCTCCCAGAGAGGCGCACGGTAGCCGAAGATGTGCAGCTCGTCCAGGGTGGCATTCGCCTGCAGCCCCTCGTTCACCGCACCCGGCTCCCCCGTTCCCACGATGAGGACTGTTCCCGGGGTGCCCAGCCTCAGGCCGAGGCCGAGATTCTCCGAGTAGTCGCTGTACTGGAGACCATTGATGTAGAATGAGCAGTTGCCAAGAGATGCGTTCCAGGACGCTGCGACATGGAACATGGAATTGGCGCCCCAAGTGAACCCCGCGCCCGCGGCGTCGGTCCCGCACGAGAAGTGGTGCGTCAGATTGGAGACCTGGAGGAACAATCTCCGGTTGAGGGCCTGCAGCCACACCCTGCTGTCATTGCTGCTGTAGTTGCCTGGCGCGTGGACGAGAATGTGCCTGCTGACATCCGTTGACGCCCAGTAGGGCTTCACCCAGAGGGAGATAGCTCCCTCGTACGGATTGAAGTTCCCGGTGGCATTGTAGTAGAGAGTGACGTTGCGGTTGAGAGAGTCTCTCGTGCTGATGTTCGCTCCGAAGGAGAATTCTCCCCCGGGGTCGAACGTGACGCCGGTGGCGTCGAGCGGCTCCTCGAGATCATGCCCCAGGGTGGAGTTGTCGAAGGGGAGCAGGAGAAGGCTGCCGCTCCGGTTGAAGAACCCCGGAATCGGGATGCTCCCATTCCACGGGGTCCAGGTCACCGCATCACCGGAAACGGCAAGCTGCAGATACACGGGGCCATTCCAGGACAGATTCGTCCAGACGAAGGGCCAGGGGCCCGCATCGGAGATATTGTGGCGATAGGTGCCGGAGATGTTCGGCAGCGACAGGGTGATATTGCACGCTGCTGTCTGGTAGGTGTGGTCGAAGGTGAACCCTGAGCAGAAGCTCGTGAAGTTCAGGCTGCTGTACACGCTGCTGGGCACGACGATGGAGCTGTTCCGCTCGGAGACATTCGCCCCATCGCTGGCATTCACCGAGGCATTCACCACCTGGCCTCCCGTGAAGTTATTCCAGCCGAGAGTGGCGTTCACGACGCTGCCGTTGGCGAGCCCTGCGAACACCTGCCGATAGACGAGAATCCCGTTCACTCGCCACTCAAAGTATACGGTGAGGACGTCAAGGTCGATGTCCATCACCGTGGTATTGGCCCGGATGTCGTCTATCGTCCGCGGTGCCGCGGGGAAGAAGCGCGGTTTGCTCACCCAGGGGGGAATGCTCGAGCACCTGATCGGGATAGGTCCGTATGGAGACCAGCACCTCAGGAACGCTGGGACTCATGTTGACCATTCCTTGGACAGCGGACGGTACGAGGATGGTACGCTCAAACTCGTACGTGTAATTCACGAATCGAACGATGATTTCGGTGAAGTCAGGCTGCTCCTCCACGAGAATCTCGTACCGCGCTCCCCCGAGGCTGGTCGGGAGGGTGAAATCGCGCGCGTAGCCAGGCTCAGAGGCAAGGGCGATGCCAATCTCGCTCTCCATGAACTCGGCCACCTCGGCAATCTGCGACTGCTCGCTCTCCCTCTTCGACGCAGCGAGATGGTATCCTCCGAAGAGTAGCGCGCCCATGAAGATGAAGAACATCACACTTGTCAGCAGCATGAGCTCCATTGCCGATTGTGCGCGCATGGTGTCCTCAACGGATGGTGATGTTCACGGCGCTTCCCGACGCCTCAACGCTTATACGTTTCTCTCCCGGGCTGAAGGAGCTTGCGGTGAAAGAGCCCTGGAGGCCCACGGGGGCAAGAAAAACCACTTCCCCGCTGCCGGCCAGGGTGAAAACCAGTTCATTGGCCCCGAGAAGAGTAAGGTTGAGGATTCCGGGCGGAAAAGTCTCATAGAGCGTCAGGCGCGATGGCTCTCCCAGGTAGTACACGGTTTCCGCTGAAGCCACTATATTGTTGCCGATGACCACGACTTGCTGTGCCGCTATCTCCTGGCTCAGTCCCGCGGCATAGCGCTGGAAGACGAAAATCATCGGGATGAGCACGAGGAACAGCAGGGCGAAGACCCAGGCCGCCTCGAAGGAGGCCTGTCCCGCAGTCGAGCCCTGTCTCATGGGAAACTAAAAAAAAGAAAAAAGACGACTTAATTCTCCGCAGTCGCGAACAGCTCGCCGTGACCCGTGTGGTCGAAGGTGCTGTCCGTGTACCGGTAGACGAACTCGATGTCGATCTTGTACTTGCTTCCCTGCACGAGACCACCGCTGCCCTCGACGCATGCTGCTAGCCCGCCGGTGCTGAAGTTAACGACCTGCGACTGCCCGTTCGAGATGTTGATGACGCCATTCGCGGACTGCACGGAGCACGTGAGCAGCGGACTGGCAGAATTCTCGCTGAAGGTCAGGTTGATAATCTTGACATCCTTTCCCATGCCATTCTCCATCCGGATATACACCGCATCCGTGCCCGTCGTGGTAATCCGGTGGTCCAAGCAGTAGAGACCGACCATCAGGGTGCACTTCTCCGGCAGGAGCTTCTGCGGATTGAGCACGCCGAAGTAGGCCAGCGCGCCGATGACAATCAGCACCACAAGCACTGCCCACCCGTAGGTCATCAAGAATTCCATTGCTGCCTGACCGCGTCGCTTTGCCATGATATCACCCTTTGGTTTGTAGCACGACTGTGCAGTGCCATCCCGATTTCCCAGGTATTTAAAGATTTCGCTATGCACCTCGGGAAAGGGTATGAGACTGTAAGCAACTCGCAAAGTGCCAGGAAGGCGGCCGAGCGCGACAATCTGGCAGAATCAGCGGCAACGGCAGTCGCAGGCGTTGCATCCCCCTTCTGCCTCCCTGAGCGAGGAGCTGACGTAGCCCAGGGAGTAAGACTCGCAGTTCGCCCTGCAGAGGTTGCGGCAGCTGTCCTCATCGGGGATAAGGTCGTCCAGCTGTCCGTTGGGAAGGATGCCGCAGCGCGGGCCGATGGTATAGCCTTGCTGTCCCCTGAGGAGATGGATGCCCTTCTGGGGCAGATAGAGGCCGAAGACAACGCCGGCAGTGATGAGGATGAGCAGTCCTAGCGCGGCAAGCAGCGCCCGGTCCACAAAGCCCATCCCCTTCGACTGCAGACCCATCTGGCATGCATCCGCACGTGCTTATATAAAGCTTATGAGGGGGGCGCGCCGAAGAACATCCCTTCTTCTCGGCCGCACTGCCACATGATTTTCGGGCGGCATCGCCGGAATCCCGGAAATCCTCCGCAATGCGGCCGCTCCTTGACGATTTCGGGCCGTCGGCCAAAGGTTTAAAACCACGTCCGCCCTGTGTACCGTGATGGCCGACGCAGACACTCCCTCAACGGAAAAGCCTTTCCCGGAAGCGGAGAAACCCCATAAGGCAAAGGCGGCCAGCCTGAACACGGCGCTGGAGGAGAGCTTCTCCCGCGTGCGTGAGGACATCCTGCAGATGAAGAAGGTCCTGAACCAGCACGCCGAGCAGCTCACCGAGGTGAACGCCAAGCTCGAGGGCTTCGTCAACATGTACGAGTTCTTCGAGTACATGCAGCACATCGACCAGCAGCTGGAGCTGTTCAAGGGGACATACGCCAAGCAGGAGACCTTCGAGGCGCACCGTCAGGAGCTTGGCAGGAAAATCACGGAGATGGACCATCTCCAGGATATGGAGAAGCGCTTCAGGGAGGAGTTGGACTCTCTGCGGAAGCAGCCGGATTCCAGGGTGCAGGAAGACCTCAACAAGATGGATGCGGACATCCTGACGCTGAAGAAGAGCCTGAACCGACAGCGCCAGCTTGAGCTGGAGTTCACGAAGCATCTCGGGGGGGTGTCCCAGGTGGCCGAATCCATGAAGCGGATGGAAGGCGAGCTGCTGAGGAACGCAGAGACCATTGCCGCGCTGCAGAAACGCGTCACCGCAGAGAAGGCTGCGGTTGAGCACGATATGGACCACCTCCGCGCGGGCCGCCGGCGCAAGTGACGGACGCGCGGGAACCCTTCGGCCGCCATTCCGCAGGAAATCCGCGTGGCCGACCTGCCGATGACTCCTTCCGGCACGGCCAACCATGTACCAGAGCATTTCGACACGGGCTGCGGGCCGAAAGCTTTTAAACGGCAGTTCATTCACCTTTTGCAAGTGGTAGTTGATGCCCTTTTCAGGGCAATGAGCATAACGCGGAAGAGGGGTGCACACCATGATTGGAAAGATACGGAAGGGCCTGATGAAGCAGTTCCTCGAGGGTGAGAAGCCCGCAGAGGCGCCGCCTGAACCCCCAGAGGCCGAAGCGCGGAAAGGCGGAAAAGCGAAGCCCGCCCCCCGCATGCCTACGGGAAGACAGAGCGTGCTCGGGACGATTCTCGAAGAGTCCTTCTCCCGTGTCCGGCAGGACATCGAGCATGTCCGCGAACTCCAGGAGCGCCAGTCGAACGAACTCAAGGGAGTGCTCACCTCGGTGGAGAGGCTGACCAAGCAGCACACGAACCTGCAGGATGCCCAAAAGGACAGCAAGGGCCTCGCCGCAGAGCTGAAGGATGTCCGCACCAGGCTTGAAGAGCTCCAGCGGAGCCACGAGATGAAGTTCAACACCCAGATACGTGACATGCTTGACCAGCTCGAAGGTGTTCGCCGGGACGTTGGTAAGAGCGAAGTGCATCTGGATGAGGGGCTCTTCAGGGAACACTTCGACAAGATTGCCAAGAAGGACCTCGCCCTGAAGCACGAGGTCGAGAGCCGTCTGGGAGGCATCACGACGGAGGTATCCCACCTCGCGGACAAGATTCAGGAAAAAGAGGATGCGATGCGCAAGCATCTCGCCGAGCTGAAGAACGCGGGCGGGAAAGCTGATGACGCAAGTGTCGCGAAGCTCTTCGAGGACCTCAATGAGCTGGACAACGAGATCATCGACCTCAAGAGGGAGATGAACAAGGAGCGCAAGGTCAGTCTGGACATCCGGAAGGATATGGACGAACTCTCTTCCGCGGTCCGGGAGCTCAAGGAGCTAGAGGGCTCCCTGTCGGAGAACACACGGCAGATTGGAGAGCTGCAGCGCATCATCGGAACAGACTTCAAGACCAAGTACTACTGATACCGCAAGCTTTTTATTTCCCCGCGCTCCGGTAATCTACGGGAGTTGCGGGACGGTGCAGAAGAGGAAGCAATGGCACGGAGCATCGCCCGGGAATTCGACCTCAATCAGGACGGAGAAGTCAGCCTTACCGAGATGGAGGAGGCTGTCAAACGCTCATTCTCTAACGTCAAGCATGACATCACGGAGCTCAAGGGGGTCCAAGAGCGCGCCTTGAAGGAAGTGGACCGCGTCCGAAAGGACCTTGATGAATTCGTGCACAGGGACGATTTCCAGGCCCATGCTGAGCAACTCAAGGGAATCATCGGCATGCTGGAGAAGAGTCTCCAGGAGAAGGAGACAAAACTGCTCCAGCACACCGCCCTGCTTGAGCGCCGCATCTCCAAGCTGGCCCGAGAGGTCTCCGGCCAGGTGGACCTCAAGAGCAGGCTGGATTCGGTCGAGGATGGGGCGAGGAAAGCGGAGCGCCTGTCGGACGTTGCCGGGCTGGGCCAGGAGCTGCAGCAGGAGGTGCTTGCCCTTTCCAGCGATGTGCTTGCGCTGAAGCGGACGTTGCGCGAGGAGCATCCCCAGCGCCTCGGCGCAGTTGAGCACCGTCTTGCCGAGATTGCGGAGAGGGGACAGTATGACAGTCAGGTGTTCATCACGCGCAATGAGCTGGAGAGTCTCGCGCGCGAACTCAAGAGGCAGCAGACCGCCCAGCAGGGAAAGATAGACCAGGAGCTTGCTGCATTCCAGAAGCACCTGGCGCAGGCAGAGCGTCTCACACGCAGCCCGGGCAACGCTGCTCGGCCGGAGAGCGCGCTTTCCGCGGGCGACCTCGCGGCCGCTCTCAAGGAGGAAATCCACGCCATCGCATCGCGGCTCACCCATCTGGAGCAAAGCATCCGCCGGGACGTCAAGGAGGAGTTCACCCGGGAGCTGTCGCGCCATCAGGAGAAGGTGGACGGCGCAGTCGCCTTCCTGAAGCAGCGCATGACAGGGCATCTCGAGGGAGCGGTGCGCAAGGAGGAGCTCCGCGACGCGCTCGGCGAGGTGGCCCGACAGCAGGAAGCCCTCTCCCGGACCGTGCGAGGGCTGCAAGAAACCCTCCAGGCCCTCCAGGCCAAGCTACAGGGGATTGACGACCTGCGGCTGCAGGCAGGCGCCATGGAGCAGGAATTCCGGGGCCTCAAGCTCACCAAGGCGGACCTCACCGACCTCGTGGGACATAACGTATCCAAGCACCATTTCCTGAAGGAGGTCACTCAGCTCGACAATCATGTCCGCGCGCTCGCCGAGAAGTTGGAGCAGCAGGAGGCGACGCTGGGCCAGGTCGGCGGCGTCCAGGAGCAGCTGGTGGCGCTCACAGAGCAGTTGAATAGCCAGGAGGAGCAGGTGAAGACCCACACCGCCCACCTCCGCGAGCTGAAAAAGCTCATCGACGCGGACATCAAGGGGAGATTCTACTAGGCGCCAGGGCAGCCTGGCCGGTCCGGGCGTCCACCGCCACCTCGATGACGGCTCTCCTCAGGGAACCATTTACCAGGCTGCGTGCCTCGATGGTGACTCTCCACTGGTCACCCTCCCTGCGCGCTTCCAGCACGTTGAAGGCAGGCTTCACGGCATGCGAGGCATCACCTGCATAGAAGACTCCATGCTGTGCAGCGTACTCCACCGCACTTGTCGATGCCCTCTCCTGGGAGACACTGCCAGAACAGGAGGCAAGCAGCAGGATGCAGACGGCAACGGCCAGGGAGGCCTGGCCGCGATGCGGAGAATCTCCGGGATTCCGGCGAGACCATCCGATGAGCACAGGGGCTTCCGGCCGAGACTCCGAGGGTCTGCCGGCGAGCCCCACGAGGTCAGCGCGCATCCTGTCCCCAGGTGAGCGAAACATGCTCTTCGACGTCGGCGGTCCCGCTCCGGTACTGCACGGTGGTCTGCACGATGCTGAGGGAGAGCAGCCCCAGAGAGACGAGGTGGAGCAGGGTCAGGAGCGTCACTCCCGCCGTTAGCTCCATCAGGTCGGAGAAGCTGATGAGGAAGCCAAAGCCGACCACGAAGAGTCCGAGAGGTTCAGACAGCCCGGTTCCCAGGAGGAGAAGCAGGGCACCCACCAGCGTGGTGGCCGCAAAGCCTCCGAGGGTGAGGAGATGGTCATTGTAGCCGCGCTCGCACGATATCTCCGTGTGCGGGGAGTCTCTCAGGTCGTAGATGACCGCCTTGGAGTGCTCGCAGCCGGAGGAGGAGGCCGCAAGGGCGTGGCCAACCTCATGCAAGCCGATGACCGCGAGGCCGGCGAAGAGGTAGAATGTGGTGAGGAAACCCAGGAAACGGGCTGCCCTCTGCATGGAGAAATGCACGAGAGGCTCCCTGAGGACAGTCACCCTGCTTGAGGGTATCGCCCTGTCCAGCATCTGGAACGACAGGAACAGGGGGAGATGGGCAAGCGCGGCAAGGAGTGGCCGATGCGTCAGGCTGCTGACGGTGAGCAGGGTAATCGGGCCTGCAAACATCAGCCCGAAGTATCCTGCCCTGCTCAGTTCAGGTTGGGGAAAAAACTCAAGGTGGAGGAAGAGCACGGTGATGTAGAAGTACGAAAGGAACTGCACGTCGAGAAGCCTCGCCGAGAGGAGGGCCACTATCGCGAAGAGCGCTGCGGCATAGCAGCAGAGCAGCGTCCGCAGCTCCCGGTGCCCGGTGAGCCGCTGTACCAGGATGCCCAGGAGCAGCGCGGTGGGCACGAGCAGGACCGTCTGGGCGGCCTCGGCATCCGCGCTCGCTGAGAAGACGCCGAGGCCGGAGGACAGGGAAAGCACCGCCTGGAAGACGAAGAGCGCGCCCAGGAGGGAGATAGGCTGCATCATCTGGCTGAGAAGAGTCCGTCTCCGCAGGGCGAAAGCGCTCGCGAGGCACCGCGCGGCGATTCCCGCCTGCACCAAGCCGAGAAGCACGAGCTCCATTCAACTCAGCTCCACGTAGAAATAATAGGGGGTCGAAGCAGTGTCTCCGGAGTGCCCGTCCTCACCGACCAGCATCTGGAAGTCCCAGCGCGAGCCATTGAAGCCGTAGTTGTCATCGGTCACCAGCGCGGTGTACACGACGGCCCGCTCTGAGGCGCTGTAGAGCAGGGTCTCATTGAATGAGCGGGGGACGGACCCGCCCGGAGTCGAGTCGTTCACGTAGGTGGATACCGTGAAATTGCACTGGTCCGCGGCGAAGGACTGCAGGCCCACCGAAAACGAGGGATGGCTGATGTTGGTGAAGGTCTCGTTGATGCCGTCCGCGTCCTGCCCCCCGCCGAGGTTGAAGTTCAGCGCGGACTCCTCGGTCTCCACATTCGTGAGGTTCGCGCAGACGATGTTGCCAGCGGTCCAGTTGAGAGGGGTGTTGTTCCTTGTCGCGTAGATCTCTCCCTCCGGTGAGGTGAGGTCCCAGGTGTACACGCTGTTGTTGAAGGCGTCGTCCAGCACGATGGTGCCGGAGACTGTCCCGTAGAATGCCTGCCAGCCCTGCGTGACCATGGAGACATTGATGCGCAGCTCGGTGACATTCCCTGCGTATGCCGGCACGGTGGCCGAACTGGCCTCCGCTCTCCTGGAGGAGGTCACCACCGAGACGTCGGTGGGCGGAGTCGGCTGGGCGAGCGCGGCGAGGAGCCCCAGGAGTAGCACTAGTCCTATCAGCGCCAGGCTCCTCCGCGCCCTCATCTAGCTCCTCACATCGTACCTGGAAGAGAGACGGGGAAACTCCCCGCTCCCCTTCCATCCCCCGGCGAGCGCCCGCGCGCGCTCACTCCAGCTCAGTGTAAAAGTAGTACGTCGTCGACGCCGTGGTGCTGTTCCAGCCGTCCTCAGGCACGAGCATCTGGAAGTCCCACAGCGAGGCGTTGAAGCCGTACTGGTTGTCGTTCAGGATGGACATGTAGATGCTGAAGTTGTTCGTGGTCGCGTTCGCGTAGAGGAGGGTCTCGTTGAAGACACGAGGATACGTCGCCCCGTCCGGTGCGGTATCGTTCACATAGGTCTGCACCGAGAGATTGCATTGGTTGGCCGAGAAGGACACCCCGCCCACGCTGAACGCGGGATGGTTGTTGAACTGGTTGAATGTCTCCGTGATGTTGTCCGCGGCGTTGGATGGGATGTTGTGATACGCCTCCTCCGTCGGCACCCGGCTGAAGTTGAAGCAGGTGACGCTTGCCCAGGTGGGGGTGGTCGCGTTCGTGGTCGCGTACACCTCACCCGTCCCCGCCAGACTCCAGGTGTAGACACTGTTGTTGAGGGCATCGTCCAGCACGATGGTTCCGGATACGGACCCGTAGTACGCCTGCCAGCCCTCGGTCAGCTGCTGCTGGGTGATGGTCAGTTGGGTGACGTTGCCCGCGTAGGCGAGCGCCGACTGGTTGGTGGGGAAGTTGGTCCTTCGCTGGATGGGACCTTCCGCAAAAGAGGTCGGAGGTGCGGGCTGCGCAAGGACTGCGCTTGCAAGCAGCACGGA
>JAGVZT010000013.1 GCA_018302335.1 Candidatus Woesearchaeota archaeon
AACACGACCGAGCGGCAGGTCTACATCCGCTATCTCGATGGCACTCAGAAGCTCGGCATCTTCGACCGTACGCTCTCCGAAGGGAACCAGCGCTGGCTCTTCCTGTACCGCACCGGGAGCGAGAACTTCACCGCGATGGACAACATCTCCACCGCGCTCTACGTCTGGGAACGCGAAAGCATGACGAGCTCGGCCATAACGGACGCAGTGCAGGCAATCATCAACAGCACGGACCAGTGACTTTGGCGCCCGCAACGCATTTAAGCCGGGCGGGTAAGGGGAGGCCATGGCGCTTGAGATACTGGCCATCCCCTCCGGCCCGCTGCCCACCAACGCGTATCTTGTCTGCGAGGGCGGGGAGGCGTGGGCAGTGGACCCCGCGCCGGGCAGCGCGCAGCCCCTCCTCGAAGCGGCGAGAGAGCGGAACGCTAGGATAACGCGCATCATCAACACCCACGGCCACTGGGACCATGTCACCGACAACGCCGCTCTCAGGAAAGCGACTGGAGCCCCCATCGCGATACACGCGCAGGACGCGCCGATGCTCGGCCGCTCGGAATTCTCCCGGGCATTCATCCCCAGTCATCCCGATGATTTCCTTGAATCCGGCCAGGTGCTCAACCTGGGCCGATACGTCTTCCGCGTGCTGCACACCCCCGGCCACACCGCGGGAAGCATCTGCCTCTTGGAGCGCGGGGTGCTGCTCAGCGGAGACACTCTCTTCCGGGGCGCGCACGGAAGGACGGACTTGCCGGGAGGAAGCGACGAGGAGATGCGCGCCTCCCTCCGAAAGCTCGCCACGCTGCCGCGAGAAACGATAGTCTACCCCGGGCACGGAGAGCAGACGACGATAGGGGAAGAGTTCAGCGGCCGATGAGGTCCTTGACCGAGACGTCGGTCACTTCCATCAGGGCGGCCTTGCCGCAGTAGGGGCAGCGGGGATAGATGCGGGTGTCCTTGTCCCGGGTGAACTTGTAGCGGCAGTTTGAGCAGAGATACGTCCCGCGCTTGGCCTTCTCGACCGGCTCGCCGTGCACTGCGGTGACGCGCTTCGACGCGCTGGTCCCGATGGCGGCGCTCGTCGGCGGCGCGGGCTCGCTGAGCAGCTCCAGGTCCTCATCGGTCGCGACGATGCGTTTCTTGTTCGACGAGGCCGCGGCCTGGCTCCCGTAGCACTTGAGGCAGAGCAGCTGGCTTCCGTCCTTGGAGTAGCGTATCTCGGCGCGGGGCACGCGGCTCCTGCACCGGTGGCACAGGTACAGTCCGGGTATCACGCGATGATGGAGAGGGCTCGCTATTTAAAGATTGCGAGGCGGTGCGCCGCATATCCTTGATGAGAGACAGCACGAAAAGTGTGCGGCACCGCGGCCGGGAAGTCTTCCTACTCCTCTCTGAGGAGCGCCTGCTCCAGCTGCGCGATGAGCGCCTGCGCGGACTCTGGGTTGTACACCACCACGCGATGAACCTCCCGGGTGTTCTTGTCCTGGGTGACGTAGAAGACATCCGCCTCGACGCGGTGGGCATCGTGCGTGTAGTGCCATCCCCTCTCGCTCCGGTAGTTATTGGAGTTGCTCCGGTAGCATTTCCCATCGGAAAGACTGCTGAAGAACAGGGGCTCGTGCTCCAGGAACCTGCTGTACGGGATGAGGTACACGGGCGCGCCCATCTCCTGGACCTCACTCACGAGCCCATCCACGCTATCTGCGGAACGGAGCGCCTCCACCACCCTTTCGCGGAGCTCCAGGTTCCGGTGCAGGATGGCGAGATAGTCCTGTGGGCCGGGGTCCTTGCTCATGGCAGAAGGGAGTCGTGCTGCGCTTAAAAACATACCTGGCCGGTCATGTGGAGGACCCCGGCCGGATTGCCGTACAGGTTCCGGGCTGTTTCGCCGGCATTGCGGACCTTCTCCGCAGTTCGGCCGATTCCGCCAGCTCACGAGATGAGCGCCCGCATCGCTTTGAACACCGCGTCGAAGTATGCGCGCTGGAACCCTTCTCCGTAGGAGAACCGCTTCCGGATGAGATTCCGCAGAGGCTTAAAGAGCGCAATCATCTCGCCGAGGTTGACCAGGTAGCACTCCTCCATGTGGGCGAGGAACTCGTCCGCTGCGCTGCTCTGCAGGCGCTCCAGGGGGAGAAGGATGGCAAGCATGCTCAACGTGAACTCGAAGGTCAGCCTGAAGGTCTCGGGGTCCTGCAGGCTCTTCCGCGAGCGGTAGAACAGCGGCCGGGGACAGCGGTCGGCGGGGAAGACCTCGCGGTAATTCTCCAGCAGGTAGTCGCCGCGGCCGCGCTGCACCAGCCAGGCCACCATGTACAGCTCCTTGAGGGCGAGCTTCGCGATGCTCCCCACGTCCGCGAGCACCGGATAGAGGGTTTCCATGCGCGGATGGCGCAGATGGTCGATGCGCCGGACGAAGGCCTTGAACTGGCGGTCCAACTGGCGGTGCACGCCCTGGGCGTCCAGCACGGCATGAGTCATCTCATGGAGCAGCAGCCCGACGAAGGCGTTCCGGTTCCGCCGGAGATAGGCATTCTGCCGGGTGTAGAACACCACAAGGAAGGGCTCCTGGAAACGGTAGTAGAAGGCGAGGCTGTTGCCGTGCCACAGCTTGCCGAACTGCCCCCTTCCCGCGGGAGGGATGCAGGCGCTCACCTTGGCGAAGGTGCCGCTCCTGCGGCCCACCGCGAGCACCCGTAGATTGGGGGGAGCGGGAATCAGCCGCTCCGCCTCCCGCAGCGCGCTCCTCACCCTTTCCCGGTCCCTTGCGGAGAGAGCGAAGCACACGAGGCGAGGCATGGGCTGTCCGGGGACGGCCAAGCTTAAAATCTTTGCCCAACGCCGGGCATTGGAGAGATTCTCCTCGGCCGCATTGCCGCGCGCTTTCCGCGTTGTCGTGATTCCGATAATTCTCAGCAGCGCGGCCGACAGACGCTGCCGCAGAACCCACATCCCGACGCTCGCCGGAAAGGTTCTTAAGGCAAGAGATGACTCCCTTCCCCGTGGCTGACCAGAACCATGTGTATCTCATGCCGCTGCCGCATGGGGAGTATGACCTCTTCGCGGAGCCTGCTCCGGACGAACGGGAGAACAGCGACCTGCGCCGCCAGATAGAGGACAAAATAAAGGAGCTCGCCACCGGCAAGCCCCTGCAGCAGATTGTCGCACAGCAGTTGAAGGAGTTTCTGTTCGAGGACAGCCTGGTCACCGCAGGCGCCAACGACGCGGAGACGCGCTTCCACTTCCCAGATGGCATGGACCTCTATCTCGCCCAGGCACGCTCCGAGACCCTGCTCCGGAAGCGCAAGGAGGAGAACCGCATCGAGATGGCCTTCACCCTCGCCGGAGGCGGGGTGAGCATGCTCTTCGGCGACCTCGCCTTCCCCGCGGCCTTCGCGGTCTACGCGGCGAAGAGCATCAGGAAGGGCCGCGCGTACGACGCGCTCCTCAAGACACCTCTTGATTCGTTCACCCCGGACACGGACCTCGCGCGCATCGAGAAGCTCCTGGAGCCGAACACCCTGTCCCGCGCCGGGCTTGCCAGGAAGTGCCAGGAGGAGTCCCTGGAGCAGTTCGTCGATTTCTACAGCCGGCGGTAGTCGGACGGGAAAAAGCCACCTCGGCCGCGCTGCCCCATGCTTCCCGCGTTGTCTCGCAATCCGATGATGCTCAGCAGCGCGGCCGGCTCCGCGCTCCTCAACGCCTCGCTGACCGCAAGACTATAATATGAGAAAGTATGATATGTGATTGGATGCCCCTCGAAGACTATCTCGATTCCGCCACTGCGAAGCGGAGGAGCTACACCCTGACCCTACAGGGTGCAGAGGGCCCTCTTGATGCGAGGCTCTACCTGCCTGCGGCGGAGGGAACGTACCCGGCGATACTGATGAACGGCGGCCTCCTTGTGGACCCTCTGGCCCAGCCTGCGCTGCTCTGGAGGAACCTCACGAACATGGATGCCGCGGTGCTCATCCCGAGATACCGCGGCCATGTGGAGGACCGCCTCGTCACCTCGGATGCGGACAGTGCCGTGCAAGCCTTCCAGTATCTCCAGGGACTTGATGAAGTCCTACCAGAGCGCGTGGGGATGGTCGGCTTCAGTTACGGGGGCATGCTCTCCCTCCTCGCGGCGGCAGACCCGGCCATCAGCCGGAACGTGCGGTACGTGGTCAGCATAGGAGGGCCGACGGACATCGAGGAGATGCTGACCTTCGCCCTCACCGACCCGGACGCGACCGATTCCATAGTCCAGATAGTGCGGGACAGTCTCCGGGACACCGCCCTGGAGTTCGTCGAGCAGCAGGAGGCACTTCCAAGGAAGCCTTTCGCGAAGAGCAACCTGCCTGATATCTATCGGGACTATGTCAATATCTCCAGGCTCCTCCGCGCGGACACCACAGAGAGGATACGCGCGCTGCTCGATGACCTCACTCCCGAGACCAGGAAGCATCTCCACAGGCTCTCCCCCATAGAGCACGCGGAGTCCCTCTACGCCAGGACCTTCTTCATCCATGGCAGAGATGACCGGACGGTGCCTCTTGCGCAGTCAGAGCAGATGCACCGGAAGCTCCGCTCTCTCGGCAGGGAGACCCACCTCGCCCGGGTGGACGGCTACGGCCACGGCATCGAGGTGGACGGGCCTTTGCGGCTTCTCGGCTACCTCCGCGGCCGGGGGAAGGAGATTCTTTCCGAGCTGGAGACGTTCATGCGCCGCTAGAAGAGCTGGCGGAGCGAGGGAATCGGCCGAATTGCGGACAATATCCGGTATCTTAGCGGGGCAACGAGGGACCTATGCGGCAATGCGACCGGGATGCTGTGTTCTTCCCCGCAACGCACCGCCGCGACAAAGCTTTTTAAGGGATGTCCCCTTATGCATCCCGGGGGAAATGGACTTCGAGACTTTTCTGGACTCCCTTGACCGGGAACGGCGGACCTATCACCTGGAGATACCAAGCATGGGAGGCGATGTCATTGACGCGAGGCTCTATCTGCCAAAAGAGGAAGGGCGATACCCGGGCGTGCTGTTCGGCCAGGGGCTCATCACGGGGAACCTCCTTGTCGCGGCGAACGCCCTCGGCCGCTACGTGACACGCATCGGGGCCGCGGTCCTCATCCCCACCTATGTCGGCCACCGGGAAGACAGGCTCTGCCCGGACGACGCGGAGCACGTGGTGAACGCCTTCCAGACCCTGAAGGGCATCGACGAGGTCATCCCGGAGCATGTCGGGATGCTCGGCTTCAGCTACGGGGGACAGATAGCCCTGACCGGCGCTGCGGACCCGCGCATCGCCGCGGACGTGCGTTACGTGGTGAGCGTCGGAGGCCCTACGGACATGGAGAGCATGATGCTCTTCGGTCTCACCGACCCAGGGGCGAGCAAGTCCGCGCGGCGCATCGTGCACGAAAGCCTGGTGGAATCGCTCCGCACCGAGATACGCAGGAGAGAGCAGCTGGGAACGATGGAGGACGCCCTCTACCGGGATTTCTTCCTGGTCGACGAGATGCTGGAGACGAAGAGCGCCTATCACGTGGCGAGGATGATGGGTATGCTCAGCAGCAGCATGTGGAAGGAGATGAAGAAGCTCTCGCCGCTCAAGCGCGCAGAGAGCATCGAGGCGCGCGTCATGCTCGTGCACGGCAAGGACGACGCCATCGTGCCTTTCGAACAGGCCATGTGGATGCACGAGGCGCTCCTTGCGGCAGGGAAGGAGACGGAACTCATCGCCGCTGAGGGCATCGGCCATATTGTCTACCCCACGAAGCCGCGGGAGGCGATGGACTTCGTGCGCAACCGGCTGTCCGGGACATTCGAGCGGATCATAGAATTCATGCGGAGGTGACCATGGCCTTCGAATCCGTCGTGAGGGCGCTCTCCGCCATCTACACCGACCTCACGGTCGCAGCGGTGCTGCTGCTCTTTGGCATCGTGCTCGGGAGGCTCCTTGGCAGGCTCGCACTGCGCCTGCTGAGGGAACTCGAGGTGGACTCCCTCCTGAAAATCACCGGCGTGAAGATGCCGCTCTCCGAGCTGGCCTCCTCAGCGGTGAGCCATGCGATGTACTTTGTGTTCATCGTCCTCGCCCTCGACCGGCTGCATCTCGCCACGGTGATGTTCAACGTCGCCGCTGCGGTGCTCATCGTCGCCCTGGTGGCGAGCGTCCTGCTCGGGGTGAAGGACCTGGTTCCGAATGCGCTCGCTGGACTGCGGCTGCATCTCGGCGGCCATGTGCGGCCGGGGGATACCATCCGCGCGCGCGACATCGAGGGCAAGGTCGTCTCGATAGGGATGCTGGACACCCTGATGGAAACCAAAGAGGGGGATTCCATCACCATGCCGAATTCGCTTCTCCTCCTCGATACCGTGCTGCGGAAGAAGAGGTCAGACGGTCTCAAGAAGTGAGACGATGTTCCATATCTGCGTCCTGGTGTAGGGCTGCATGTTGGGGTCGTCGACAATCTCGTCAAGCTCCTCCATCGCCCTGCTGACCTTGATGTGGTGCTCGTCCGCGCTCCTCAGGGCCTCCAGAGCCCGGAGCAGCTTGGCCCGCACGTTCCGCGGGACCGTTGTGTCCTCGCTGAGGTCTCCGAGAGCATGGAGAATGGAACCCAGGGAGTCAGAAACGGGATGCTGTGCCATGATCACTGCTTGATGTGCTGGAGCACATCCTCCTGGAGGGAGGAAGCCTTCTCCTTCATGCTCTTCTCCTGCTTCTCAACAGTCTTGATGCGGAGCTCGACGATTTCCTTGCGGGACTCCAGCTCCGATTTCAGCTTGGGAATTGTGGACGCGACCATGATGTTGCTGACTATCTTGTACGCCTTCTCGGTCTGGCCGAGCTCCTCGAGGGCGGTGTCAATTTCCGAGAGCTGCACCTGGAGATTCTGGCGCTGGGCCTGCAGGGCCTGCAGGTTCTGCTCAAGCACCTGGAGCTGCTGTATCTTCTTTTCAGTGTCTGGTGTCAGTTCCATCTGCGACCTCGCTCATCCCGTCAAAGACCTTGACCGCGCTCATGATGGCGGATACTGCGGCTCGTCCCGTGGAGACGTCCGCCGCGTCCACCTCGAATCGCGTCCATCCGCTGTCATGTGTGACCCCCACCTTCGTCCGCTTGACCGGGACGGAAAAATCAGGGAGTGCCGCTTCGGCCAGCACCCCGCGCTTGTCCTCCACCAGGATGCTCGCCTTGAGGCGCATCTTCAGCGGGCCACCACTTTGGTGGGAACCTGCCTGGGCTTGTAGAACAGCTTGTCCCCGCAGTAGGGACAGCGGAGCTTTCTCCGGAGCTCCTCATCGCTGAGGCGCTGGCCGCAACTGAAGCACTTGTAGTCAACCATCAGGCAGCCTCCGGAGCCTTCTTGGCCTCCGCCTCGGGCTCTGCCATCACCGTCGGAGTCCTCTTCGCCGCGGACCCGAGAGTATAGGCTTTGCCAGTGAAGCGGTTACCGCATTTGCGGCACTGCCATATCCCGACAGCGACCCGCTTGACGCGGCGGGTCCTGCAGTAAGGGCAGTCGTGGTATCGACGCTGCTCGGCCTCGATGACTCCAAACCTCAGCTTGACGCCGCGGCCGTACCGCGCGCCGAATCTCCGGATTGAACCTGTTCCTACCATCTTTCTTCCCTGAAAAGCGTGGGGCTGCCCGGATTCGAAATCCCCCTGCCTCAACGGCAGTCCGGGGTCTTCTGGTCTTTTGCGACGCTTGGTCGACCCAAACCAGAAAGGATGGCCAAGCTACCCCACAGCCCCACGCGACTCTGGTGCCGGTACGGGGGTCCAAGGTGGTTTTTAAATGTTTCCTCAGCTTCGAGAAAGAGTCAACACAGAATCAGCCGCATTCCGGAGAATGTCCCCGTTCCGGCGCGACAGCCTGGAACCCGTCGGTGATTGTTGCCGGGCTCAGGGAGACGTTCGCGTCACCACAAGCTATATAAATGGTCTTCGTTCCCCCCAGGACATGCTTATCCAGGCCCGCTCGAGGAGGAAAGTCAGCGGCGCGCTCTATAAGAAGTTCCGCAAGAAGCGCGCCTACGAGGTGGCCCGTACCCCCTCCCTGACGAAGCTTGAGAAGCCGAGACGCAAGCAGCTCAAGGTGCTCGGCGGTCACGTGAAGCAGCGTCTCCTCAGCGGGGATGTCGCCAATGTCTTCGACAGCAAGACAAAGACCTCCCGCATCATGAAGATCCGGACCATTCTGGAGAGCCCGGCGAACCGGAACTACGTGCGGCGAAACATCATGACCAAGGGTACCATCATAGAGACCGAGGCCGGGAAGGCGAGAATCACCTCGCGGCCAGGGCAGGACGGTACCATCAACGCTGTGCTGCTGTGAGGGCACCATGCCTTGCGACATGTGCGGGGCGGAGAGTGAACTGCTTCTTGCGGAGATAGAGGGCGTCCGCATGCAGGTCTGTGCGACCTGTGCGAGATTCGGCAAGGTCCTCGGGAAGGCGCCTGCCGGCCCGTCACGCGTTCCTGTCCGTCCGGCCAGGCCTGAGCCGCCCGAGGAGCCGGAGTGGACTATCGTCGCTGACTACGCCCAGCGCATCCGGGACCGCCGCGAGTCACTGGGCATGAAGCAGGAGGACCTGGCGAAGAAGCTCGCGGAGAAGGAGTCGCTGGTCCACAAGATTGAGGTCGGCGCCTTCTCCCCAGGGCTCGAGCTCGCGCGCAAGATAGAGAAGCTGCTGGGCATCACCCTGCTGGAGAAGGCTGCTCCTGGGGATGCTCCCTCCGGGGTAGAAAAGCGCGGCGCGCTCACCCTCGGTGACATCGCCCGGCTCCGCAAGGCCTAGCAGAACCCCGCTGCTGGGTCCGAGGCGCAGAGCTGCTGCACGATGAACTCCCGGTCCTGCATCCCGCAATGCCGCTGCTCCCCTATCACTAGGCAAGGGTAGGCATCCAGTCCATAGTACTCTGCGAGCAGATTGAGGGTGGTGAGACCGAGGTCCATGTCGAAGGAGAAGATGAGGACCTGGTCTTCCGCGTCGCGCTTGATGTCGCTCAGCACGAAGGACTGGTCGTCGCACTTGGGACAGGTGTGGGAATCCCGGTAGAAGAAGAGCACGACGCTGGAGTTCTGGGCGCAGTTCCTCTTGAGTTGGGAGACGAGGAGCAGATACAGGAATTCGTTCTCGTTGAAGACCTTTTTCTGGTCGAGGTAGAAGGGGTCTCGCTGGAACTCCTCGGTCGCCACGCGGTACCGGTCGATGCGCACCCCGAGGTCCCAGATGGACTGGTCAAGCTGCTGGAGCTTGCTCTGGGCTGCGAGGCAGCCCATCTCGGTTCCGTAGACGTCCGTCATGAGCATGAATGTCTGCATGTCGCGGAGATTCCCGTAGGCTTCGTCCACCATGCTGTTTATCCTGGATTCCCGCCTGGTGTTGAACACGGCCCCTATCGCGAAGAGGCTCGCGAGCAGGAAGGAGGTGATGAGGAAGGCAAGCAGGTACAACTTACGGTCGAGGGTCATCTCCAGCGGATTCTCCTCTTGCTGAGCGCGGCCAGGAACGCCCCTGTCCAGAATACCTGGTAGAGGAAGAACATGAAGGGGAACCCCAGCATCCCGACCCTCTTCTTCGAGAGGCTCTTCCCGGCCGCCCTGAGGCCGAGGAACATGAGCACGATGGTGAACGCGAAGGCGAAGACCCCCACAAGGGTGATGGTGCCGGTGGACAGGAGGTCTATCTCGAACTGCAGGAGGCGCTCCTGAATGTTGAATCCTGTGTAGCTGAGATAGTGGAGCTGCTCCCAGAGCCGGTGGAGCAGCAGGTACAGCGAAGAGTAGAAGAGCAGCAGGCCGGAGAACGCGAGGAGGAAGTTGAGCGGTATCACGAAGCCGAACATCCCCATCCTCCCGTTGAAGAGGACATCCCGGTGCTGCATCACCGTCTGCAGGGCGCCGAGGTGCCACCGCCTGCGCTGGACATAGGTCCCCCTGAAGGTGGGCGGCGTCGCCGTGAACACCCTGGCATCGAGGCAGTTCGCTATCCGGTATCCGCCCTTCTGGATGCGGTACGCGATCTCCAGGTCCTCGGTGATGTTGCCGGCGTCGAAGCATCCGATGGCGTGGAGCACGCTCTTCCGGTAGATGGAGAACGGCCCGGGCGTGACGAAGATGCTGTCGAAGAAGGAGAAAAGCTTGAGGAAGAGCGACAGGCCGATGATGTACTCGATGTCGATGACCTTCTGCAGGAAGGTCTTGGGGCCGCGGACCTCGACGGTGATGGTCACCGCACCCATCCGCGGGTCCTCAAAGAAGGGAAGGACCTTCTCCAGGACGTCGCTCTCCACTTCCGAATCGGCGTCCATGCAGGCGACGAACTCCCCTTTGCACCTGGCTATCGCCTCGTTGAGCGAGACCGCCTTCCCGCGGTTCTCCTTCCGGTCGATGAAGAGGAACCGGGAGTCTCCGCTGACGGCGGCCCTCACCGCTTCGCCCGTGCGGTCGGTGCTCCCATCATTCACGATGACAAACTCCAGCGGTGCGTACGCAAGCCTCTTCAGGGAGGCTATGGTCCGCCCGATGTCCTCTTCCTCGTTATAGGCTGGCACGATGATGCTCACCCGGGGCCGCCCGGTCATCCGGGAGGGCCTATCGTGCAGCCTGTTCCGGTTGGCGAGCAACACGAGGAGCAGCAGCACCACGTAGTACGTGGAGAGGAACCACACCACGTACACGACGGCGTTGTACAGCGGGTTCATGGCACTGACCGAGGTCCTTCATCCTATTTAAATGCTTCCGAGCCAGGCTCCGCGGAACAGCCCCGCGTTTTTGGCCTCAATGTTGTGGGGGTCTCGGTCTGCGGGAATCCTGGAAATATTGCATCTCACCGCGTCGCGGGAGCAGCGTTCACGACCCATATCTCATGACCGTTCTCGCTGAACACATTCTGGAAGGTATCGGCGTCCTGCAGAAGGAACAGCAGTCCTTGGCCTTCACGCTGCCACACCCCCCCGCGGCGCATCCCTGGGTCGATGTACAGGTAGCGGATGCCCTCCTGAGCAAGGAGTTCGCGCGTCTGCAGGAGATTGCGGCCCTGGAATATGGCGTCCGCGGTCAGGGCGCGCTGCTCGTCCTGATGCATCAGCATCCCGTCTACATAGGCAGGCCTTGCGGTGTGCTCGATGAGAAAACCGTTCTCGGGCGCGGACAGGACCAGTCCGCCGGGCAGTTCCGCAAGGGTCTCAAGCGCGCTGAGGTCGCCGGGCAGGGGGTCGCTCCTCACGTTCCGGGTCGCGTAGGAAAGAGTGGTGAAGAGGAGGCCGCAGGTGATGATGAGCAGGCTGATGTTCCGCACCGCGCCAAGCTCCCAGCGCATCAGCCAGAGCGCCAGTATGCCCATGGCCGCGATGATGCACAGGGGCGCGGTGAAGTAGAGAGTGAACCTGCGGATGAAGAACATGAAGAGAAGACTGACGAGCAGCATCGGGAGGTGAACAGGATTGTAGGGGAGGCCCCGCTTCCAGGTGGCGAGAAGCCCGGCCGCTGCCAGGAAGAGGGTGAAGATACCGAAGCCTACCGTGGCACCGAGGTCGGTAAGCAGCTCCCCCGTGACCGGCCGCGCGGCAGATAGCGGCTGGAGCAGGGAGTAGCTTCCCGCGATTTGCTGGTACCACATCACCGGCACGGGAATGGCCAGGAGGAGGAGGAGGAGCAGGAGCGGTGAAGAGAGAAGGAGCGCCGCTCCCGCAAGGATTGCCATTCCGAGGAGGAAGTTGAACGGGGAGAGGAACATGGTGAGGAAGATGAGAGCGGCTGCGGCCAGCTGCCCCGCACTGCTTCGCGAGCGGTAGAGCAACACGAGAGCTAGAAGGACAACGGGCACGCCGAGATGCGCTGGCTCGAGCGAGGCCGCGAGGCGCAGATAGGCCGGGGAGGCGCACCAGAGCACTACGGCCAGGGCCCGCACCTCGGTGCGGAGAGAGATGCCCTGCACCATCAGCATGACGGCTCCCACGGACAGCAGGGAGACGGTGAGGGTTGCCATCCAGATGCCTGCAGGCTCCCCGAAGGCACGGAGCATCGCGGCGAGGAAGAGGTGATAGGGATTGAGGGGAACCGGCCTCTGCTGCACCACGTCCCATCCCGTGGGACCGATGGCGAGGTGCTGTTTCGCCATCCGGAGAGCAAAGTAGCTGTCAGCGTCCACCGGGGTCCCTCCCGCTGAGAAGAACCTTCCCGAGACCGGTAGTAGCCACATCAGGGCGGCGAAACCGAGCAGCAGCAGGAGCTGTTTTCCATTCAGCGGGGCATTCTCGGCTGTCATGCAGATTCCTCCAGCTCGCATCGGCGCTCAAGGATGAATGGTCCGTCCGTGTCCTGCTCGGGATAGACGCGCGGAAAGCACCGGTCGTCGGCGGAAGGGATATTCGCGATGCCATAGAGGCCCTTCGCCCGGCTGACGAGGACATACCTCACGCCGTACTTCTGCAGGAGACGGAGCGCCTCTGTCTGGCTGCTGGTGGTGTAGATGCGTTCGATGTCGTCCAGCCGCTGGCCTGGCCGGTCGACCATCAGGAAATTGCCGTCGATGAGGTTCTTTCTCCGCGCCATCGCCGTGATGAGGTGGCCCTCCTCCAGGGTGGCGAGCACCGTGCTACCTACAGGGGTGTGCTCCCGAAGCCACGAAAAGGCCGCGAACTCCTCTCTCGTCGGAGCCTTGCCGAGCTGCTCGAACGCGAGACCCAGCGAGGGCAGGACGGAGCTTATCACCACCAGGAGCAGCATTCCTGCCCGTATCCATGCGCTGAACCGCTCCACCTTACTGTTGCCCAGCTCCACCAGGAAGAGCTTGTAGCCAAGCCCAAACAGAGGGATGAGGGACATGCCAAGGTAGATGAGGCCAAGGCTGAGCGGGATGAGACTCATCCCGAGGAGCAGGAAGACCGCGAGGACAAAGCCGGTGAGCAGGTACACCTGCCTGCGGCGCTCGGTGACGATGAACCGGTAGGCGGCATAGCTACCGAACACGAAAGGAAGAAAGCCAACGAGGGAGACCGCCCCCAGGAGGTTGAATCCCGAAAAGTGCTCGCTGAGCACCTGGAGCGGGATGTTCTGCCACACGACCGACGGACCATGGAAGAGGAGGATGCGCTTGAAGAGGATGAAGTAGAGCCACAGGACGGAGACGATGGCGAACAGGGTCACTTCGAGCTCCGCGCGCGAGCGTTCCAGGCGCTCCATGCTCACGAGCAGGATATAGAACACCAGTCCGAGGACCAGGAGGAACGCGCTCGGGTGGAGAAGCGCGGCAGTCGCGAGCACCACCAGGAGAGGAGTGGCGAGTTCATGCTCCTTCTTCACCCTGATGAAAAGGTAGATGAACAGGAAAAGCAGAGGAACCATGAGAGCGTGCACTGACAGCGAATTCAGAGTCTCCGCGACATACACCGGGACGAACGCCGAGAGGAACGCCGCTGTCAGAGAGGCTTCCGTGCTCCTGGACAGCTCGAAGGTGAGCAGGTACACAACAATCACCACGGACGATGCCAGCACATTCGGAAGCACCTGGAGCGCAATGACCGGAGAGAAGACCAGGGAGGCAGCGGCCAGCACATAGTGGAACAGGGGCTGGAATACGAGGATGCGGCCGCCATAGCTGAGAGGGTCCTCATACAGAGGCAGCCAGGTGGACCTGATGTGCTGCACCTGCCTCAGGGCAAAATAGCCCTCCGGAGAGAACGCAGGACTCTGCAGGGCGAAGGCGAGCCTGAACGCGAGACTCAGCAGGAAGATAGCCCCCAGGATAAGATGCTCCCTGGGGATGCGCTTGAGTGGCTTGCGCACCCATGCTGTGTCCATGGGACGGGTGAGGGGGTTGCCCTTAAAAAGCATGCGGACGCATCTAAATAGAAATCCCTGATTGATGGGAGCGGCCGCATTGCGGAGGGTATCCGGAATGCCGTCGAGGCAGCCAGGAACCCGTACGGGATTCCGGCCGGGAACGATTTTCTCCAGAGGAGAAAGATTTATAAATATCGCCTGAATCATCCTGGCAGCATCTGGTTCTGGAAGGTGATGCTCATGCTAGAGACACTTGAGACCGGCACTACCACTATAGCGCTCATATGCAAGGACGGAGTGATCATGGCAGCGGACCGCAAGGCCACCGCCGGCTTCATGATTGTAGACAAAAAGGCCCAGAAAATCTATCAGATTGCCAGGAAGATGGCTCTCACCACCTCCGGCACCGTGAGCGACATCCAGCTCCTCACCAAGCTCATCAAGGCCGAGCTTTCCCTCAAGAAGTTCCGCACGGAGATAGAGCCCAGCACCCAGGAGGCATCCAATCTCCTCGCGGGGATGGTCTTCCACAACATCCGGCGCTTCTCCGTCATCCCTGGCATCACTCACTTCATCCTCGCCGGGCATGACAGGAATGGCTTCCAAGTGTATGACATCTTCGCCGATGGCTCCGTGTCCAAGGTGGACGACTACTTCTCCTCCGGAAGCGGGTCCGTTTTCGCCCTCGGCGTCCTCGACACGCTCTTCAAGCCAGACATGTCCAAGAAAGAGGCTGTGGAGCTGGCCAAGCGCGCCGTCAACGCCGCACTCCAGAGGGACGCGGCCAGCGGCGAAGGCCTCGACATCATTCTCATCACGTCCGAGGGCATTGAGGAGGTCTTCTCCCAGAAGCTCGGCGTGAGCATAAGCTAGGGCATAGGAGCGGCGAGTTTGACCGACATCATCAAGGAGATTCTGAAGCGCCTGCCGGAGGACAAGGTCAGCGATGCTGGCTTTGAGGGCGCGAACATCGTCCTCTACACCAAGAGCAAGAGCTTCTTCCTGGACAACGAGGGGCTCATCAAGGGCATCGTGGAGGAGCTCAAGAAGCGCGTGGAGCTGCGGCCGGACCCGGCCATCACCATGCCTCCGGAGGAGGCGAAGCAGCTCATCGCGAGCATCATCCCCGAGTCCGCCGGCGTCGACAGCATCGTCTTCGACCAACAGCGCTCCAGGGTCATCATCGAGGCAGAGAAGCCAGGCCTCGCGATTGGGAAGCAGGGCATCGTGCTGCGGGACATCCGGGAGAAGACGCTCTGGGTGCCCCAGGTCCGCAGGAAGCCCGCCATCCGGAGCAAGCTCATCGAGAACATCCGGGGCGTCATCTACCAGAACAGCGAATACCGCAGGAAGTTCCTCAACAAGATAGGCCACCGCATCTACGACGGCTGGCTCCGAGAGAAGAAAAACGAGTGGATACGGCTCACCTACCTCGGCGGAGGCCGCCAGGTGGGCAGGAGCTGCCTCTTCCTCCAGACCCCGGAATCGCGGGTCCTGCTCGACTGCGGGGTCAATGTCGCCGCGCAGGACAGCGAAGGGTATCCGTACCTCGACGCTCCGGAGTTCGACCTCAAGGAGCTCGACGCGGTGGTGCTCTCCCACGCACACCTCGACCACTGCGGCTTCATCCCCTACCTCTACAAGTACGGGTTCCGCGGCCCGGTGTACTGCACCCGGCCCACGCGGGACATCTCCGCACTCTTGCTCCTGGACTACCTGAAGATCATGCGCGGAGAGCGGGCGAAGGAGCCCATCTTCGAGGCGGACGACATCAAGGAGATGGTCAAGCACACCGTCTGCCTCGAGTACGAGGAAGTCACCGACATCACCCCTGACATCCGCACGACCTTCTACAACAGCGGCCACATCATCGGAGGGGCGATGGTCCACCTCCACGTCGGGAACGGTCTGCACAACATCCTCTACACTGGCGACATCAAGTACGCGCGGACCAACCTGCTCGACGCTACGGTGACAAGCTTCCCCCGCCTGGAGACCCTACTCATGGAGAGCACGTATGGCGGCCATGACAACGTCCTCCCCCCTCTGCGCGAGGCGGAGAAGCAGCTCATCGCGAAGGTCAACGAGACGGTGAAGAACGGGGGCAAGGTCCTCTTCCCGGTCCTCGGGAGCGGCCGTGCGCAGGAAGTCATGCTCATCCTGCACAACGCCATACAGGCCGGCCAGCTCGAGAAGGTTCCGGTGGTGATTGACGGCATGGTGTGGGACATCACCGCCATCCACACCGCGTACCCCGAGTTCCTCAACACCAGAGTCAGGAGGATGATATTCCACCGGGACCACAACCCCTTCTGCTCGGACATCTTCAGGCGCATCGGCTCCCAGAAGGAGCGGATGCAGATCATCGAGGAGACCGGGCCGTGCATCGTCCTCGCGACGTCGGGGATGCTGGTCGGCGGGCCATCCGTCGAGTACTTCAGGCATCTCTGCGAGAATCCCAAGAACGCGCTGCTCTTCGTGAGCTACCAGGCGGAAGGGAGTCTCGGCGCGCGCATCATCCGCGGGGTCCGCGAGGTCACCATGAGCTCCGGAAGCGGGCAGGAGCTGCTGAAAATCAACATGGAAGTGCTGGTCATCGAGGGACTCAGCGGCCACTGCGACCGGCAGCAGCTCCTGAACTTCGCGTACCGCTGCAACCCGCGGCCGAAGCGGATCATGGTCAACCACGGGGAGCAGTCCCGCTGCCTCGACCTCGCCAGCTCCCTGCACAAGATACACCGCGTGGAGACCTCTGCCCCGCGGAACCTCGAGTGCGTGCGGCTGCGCTGACCGCCGCAATCACCAAACGAAAACTGCTATAGACCACCTATTTTATTCTTCCGTCAGAAACAGTAGCAAATAATGGCTGGTTACTCCTGGTTATACAAAAGTTTATAAAGAGGCATAAGATTTGCTTGGCTATGCCGAAAAAGACGGATTACCCCCACTGTGGACTGGGTGAAGCACTCCGTGTCGCGGAGGTTGTAGACCATGCTGGTGGAACGGCTGCCCTAGGTGTTGTCGCAGAACGTCTGAAGATGGCTGAGAAAGGAGGGGCCTTCACCCATAAAGTTTCAGGTGCCGTCAAATTCTCTCTGATAGAAAGGGCGGGTGGTAGTCTTAGGGCAACCCCCATTTCCCGCGAGATATTTCATCCACTCGCGGAACGGGAAAAGCTCGACGGTCTTCAACATGCATTTGAGAGTGTCTCACTCTTTCGCACCCTCTTGCATCGCCTCCAAAAGAAGAGCCCCGACAAAGCGATGATTCGTAGTCTTCTCATACGTGAATACGCCGTAGGACATGCTATGGCTGAGCGTGTGGCCTCGTACTTCGCTGAGGGAGTTAAAGAGGTAGGACTCTTAGACTCAAATGGACTCATCGCTTCTCGAGAGCCCCTGGAGGGGGTCCAAGAACAGCGGCAATCTGTGCAGCCTGCGGTCGATAATCCTTTCGATAGGGATGCAAATCAATCAGGGGGGTATCTAATTTCCGTCAGAGGACCTGGACTCAAGGTCGATTTTGCGGTTACAGAGGATTCCGATTTGGAGGACCTGCAATCTTTGATAGCCATGCTTCGCAGAAAGGTACAGGGAACGTCAAAGAGTTCAAATGCTCATGAGATCTCATGAGATCAGTACGACTAGGCGCCACGTGCCTACGTGGTATGTAGGGGGCGAGCGCCTAGCGTCTTTTTCATCATTACGAGTACTATAGTGGTTATTATAAGTTTCCATAAACCTTCTTGGTCGACCCCAACGGAACCTCGAGTGCGTGCGGCTGCGCTAGGCCCGGCCGGGATATCGCATTTTTTCCGGATGGTCTCGCCGGTAGGCAGGATACTCTCCGCAATGTGGCCGGCCCTGCCCTCGGCTGTTCCTGCGAAGTGCACTGCATAACATTTATATTGATAAACACACCTCAACACACGTATGGCAGTGAAGACCATCACCGTCACCACGGACGCATACGAGGCGCTCAGGGCGCTCAAAGGGGAGAAGGAGAGCTTCACCGACGTCATTCTCCGCATCACCGGCTCGCGCTCGTTGCGGGGATTCGCGGGAATCCTCTCAAAGGAGAGCGGAGACCGGCTGGCCCGCGCGGTACGAGTTGCAGAGCACGAGGACGAGACGGCCTACCAGAAGCGGCTGAAGCGCATCGTGCGCGGTTACCGGCATGGTCGCTCTTGACAGTTCCTTCCTCATCGACGTCCTGCGCGGCTATCCGGCCGCGTTGGAGGCGCTCGACAGGCTTGAGCAGACTGAACCAGTCCTGTTCGTGCCGGCGCCGGTCGCCGCGGAGCTCTGGGAGGGCGCCATCCGGAGCGGCACAACGGAAGAGGTAGGACTGATGCTGGACCTGCTTCCCGTGCTGCCGCTGGACCTCGCTTCCGCCAGGCGGGCCGCGGAACTCCGCGCGGAGCTCGCCCTGAACGGCAGGACCATCGGCGTCGTGGACGCCATGATAGCTGCCATCGCCATGGTCAACGGCAAGACACTCGTCACCGGGGATGCGGATTTCGCGAGCATACCGGAGCTGAGGGTCCTCAAGTACTAGCGCCTCGAAACGGGACCTTGACCAGGAAGCCTCATGCGCGTGGTCTCACCGGCATGCCGGATACCCTCCGCAATGTGGCCATCGGTTTACTCGCGCCGGACTGCACCGACCGGCACGGGTCTCTCAGACGCATGGCTTATCCCTCGTGGATGCCGTGGTAGCGGCCACCTGCGGATTGCCGGATGCAATGCCCTCCTCTCGGAGGACAGGGAATTCAAGCCGTTGGTGAGAAGCCGCTTAGCTCGCCTAGTGCCGTATCTCGAAGCCCTGCAGGCCGTCGGCCTCTCCCGGACGGAGCTCACGGACCTCGACGCGCTCCACCCTCGCTACGGGGCTGCCGCGCCTGCAGAACACCAGGAAGGCGTCAATCCGTATCTGCGGGCCGCGCACCACCACCTCGACGCTGCCATCGGGAAGATTGCGCACATAGCCACGGAGCTTCAGCTCCCGGCCTTTGAGCCGGGCATGATACCGGAATCCTACTCCCTGGACCCGGCCGTGGATAATGATGCGGACCGCACGGTCCATATGCCGTTGGGAACCTGAAAGTTTTTAAGCGTTCCTGTCTGTGTACAGGGAATGGCACCTGTCATCACGCGCGAAGAGTTCCTCAGGGGCAAGCTGCGCTTCTTCCGGGATATCCGCGATGGAGGCATCTTTGTCCATCCCACGGACACGATCTACGGCCTCGGCTGCGACGCCACCAACGAGAAGGCGGTGCAACGGCTGCGTGAGCTCAAGCAGCGCCCGGACGGGTCGCTGTCTGTCATCGCCCCCTCCCTGGAGTGGATACGCGCGCACTGCAAGACCCAGGGCCACGAGGAGTGGCTGGAGCGGATTTCCAGCAGGTATACGCTCATCTATCCCCTACGCGGCAAGGCGGTCGCTCCGTCCGTGACCCTCGGGGCGAAGACCCTGGGAGTGCGGATTCCCGAGCACTGGTTTTCTGCGGTCGTCAAAGAACTGGGGTTCCCCATCATCACCACCAGCGCGAACATCCATGGCGAGGCATTCATGACTTCCCTGGAGAATCTCGACGAGCGCCTCGCGAGCGAGGTGCGATTCATCATCTTCGAAGGCGAGAAGGTCGCGAAGCCAAGCACCCTGGTGGACCTCACCGGGCCGGAGCCGAAGCTGATAGGGAGATGAGAACCAATCGCGGGAGGTTGTCAATATCTTCCCCGCGGGCCAACGGTACGGTTCTCATACCTCTTGAGTTCATGATGTAGTTTAAACCTTGTTCTGGGCATCTCGAGATGTCGCAAAGAGTTAAATAGTCCTGAAGTTGGAAAGAGGCACGACATGAACCGTAGACTCCCTAGGGGCGTCCTCCTCGCACTGGCCCTGTTCCTCTTGCCCGCTATTCATGGACAGTCCTGTATAGGCGTTCCCACGAATGGCTGCGACCTCACGCAGGACACGACCCTCATCTTAGGGACCTACTTCCTGCCGAACGGCATGGACGCCACGACAGACAATGTCCGGCTGAACTGCAACGGGGCCACCATCCGGGGGAGCAATGTGGAGGGAGAGCACGGCGTCCTGGGCGTCTTCCGTACGAATGTGACGGTTCGCAACTGCAGATTCGAGGACTTCAATCCGCCCAGCTTCGGTTCCGGCGTATTCTTCGCGCAATCCCACTTTATCACGGTGCAGGACAGCATCTTCGAGGACACCGCCTTCGGCATATCCATCAACGGAACGGTCGCGAATGACCACATCGTCATCGAGGACAATCTCTTCATCCGGACCCGGAGAGACAACCTGCTCCTTAAGGCCAACTTCTCTGTCGCACGGGGAAACACCTTCTTGCTGTCCACGGAGGAAAATGCTTTGCATACCGATG
>JAGVZT010000014.1 GCA_018302335.1 Candidatus Woesearchaeota archaeon
TTTTGGCGACTATTCTTCTCCCGGCATCACGCACAATGGCCTCACCGTCTCTCGCAACACCTTCAAGGATGTCGGATGGGTCCAGGTGGACTTCTGGGACGGATCGGTCATCTCGCACAACAACGGAACCCGTTTGGTCTTTGGCATCCAGTTCGCGGGGGGCAGAGACCATCTCGTGCAGGGCAACAGGTTGACGGGCCCCGGCTGCACGGACTTCACCGATGCTCCGCCTCCCTTCGGCACGAATCCTACCTGTAACCGTATCAACGTCATCGTCCTCAGCGCCCCTGTTGCGACCGAGGACCTCACCGTGCAGCACAATCGGATGAGCGACGCGCAGCTCGGCAGCTTCGTGGTCGGTGACGGCGGGCCTGGGGGTCTCACAGATGCAACTATACTGAACAATACCATCACCAACAGCAGGGGAGGAATGATTCTTCAGGATGGCAGCGGATTAGCAATAGAAGAGAATCACGTGGACGCTGAAATCAACGATATGCATCTCACCTCAAGCACCGTACAGGGTAACACCTTTGCAGGCGACCAGTTCAATGTGAGCGGCAGCGGGTCCACGTTCACCGATAACACGTTTGACGGCATCGCGGTCGCAGATACCGGCGCTGGGCACATCTGGTGCGTCGGGACGACGGGGAATAGCTACCTCAATGGGGCGTCCTACACGGGACCAGATACTGCTGCTGGAACATGCCCCGAGAATGATCTTGAAGTGCTGGCAATTATGCCCCTTCAGACCGTTGAGAATGTTTCGCTTATTAGAGACAAGCGCGGCAAAATAAGGACACTGGTCCGCTGGAACTCAATAACGTTTAGTTCTGTGAGCACAACGCTTACATACAAATTGATTCCTACAGGTCCAAGTTCACCTATCACGCTGGGACAAATGTCCGTTACCCTCCAGAAGAATCTTGACACGCCAATTGTCTTCAACTTCACGCCAAGTGTATCGGAGGGTTCATATCTCGTTTCAGTTGAAGCCAATCGTACGCTCTCTGAGAGCAATGTGGGGAACAACATAAAAAGTGTGCTCGCGGATGTTGTGGATACGGACCCCCTACGGATTGCGTACGTTCCGGTCGGGTATTCTCCTTTCAATCTACAGGGATTCCGAGATGCGGTCCGTGACCAGCACCAGTTTCTGACGACCGTATATCCACTTGGAGTAAATGACGCACCGTCGAGTCTCGTTGGCATTCCATACATTCCGCAACCTGGCCAGCTGATTCCAATTGTTGGTACACTAGACCTCCTCCGAGGCGTTTATCTGCATGCTGTTCTTTTCTCAGGTAGATTACCCGATCGTGTCTCAGGAATTTTCCCACCTTTCTTTCGCACATTCTGGGAAGGAGGTTATAGCACGTGGCCTCCCCTCCCAGCGGTTATTGCGTCTGACAGCGAGAGAATGAACACCGCACATGAAATAGGCCACACTTTTGAATTGTGCGATGAGTATGGCACGTTGTTGTGGGGGAAGCAGGACACTGTCCGCAGATTTTTCTCTGGCACAGGGTGCCCTAACGGGGACAGGGAGCCGCCCACAGGTTTAGATCCTATATGTGTCAGTGGACCGGGTTGTCCGCAGATGACTTTGAGTGGACTTGTACCATGGGTGCCGAATGGATTTCCCGAGTTCGCTGAGTTTTTGAACCTGATGGGGGAAGAATCCTCACCCCATAGGAGGTGGATTGACCGCCCCTCATATCTTCATCTAATCGAAGTATTTCAATCCCCGATCCACCAGAATGTTTCGAGCCGCATATTGGTGTCAGGTTTCATTAACATGACTGGCTCGGGTATGACGGGTTCATTTGAACCCCTTATGGACCTGAGTCCGGGAGAGATTATTGAAGACACCGAAGCGCTCGGCGGCTTTACTCTAGACCTTTTGGATGCGCAAGGGAATCTTCTTGATAATGTCACCTTAGCGATACCCTTTAGCATCTCGTTCATTGGGGGGGATACGACGGAGTCTAACGTGAGTCTCTTCCTATCAGTCCTCGAACGCCCACCAGACCTCGCAGCCATTCGCATTCTGGATAATGGCACCGAGATAGGCAGGATAACACGAAGTGATAACGCACCATCCGTTGAAATCATATCACCACAGCCTGGCACGGTTTACAGGCAGAATGTCTTTATCAACTGGGATGCGTCAGACCCAGATGGTGATTCCCTGACGTACGCGATTGGCGTGAGCGATGACGGCGGGGTAAACTGGCATACTCTTATTGCGGAATATCCGAACACTTCCATCGAATTTGATATCAACACGACACTGTTGGATATTACCGATGACTTCCTTATCAGGATTCTTGTGAGCGACGGCTTCCTCTCAGGCGAGGATATTATGGAGGTTACTTTTGCAATAAATCTAAGTTGCGAGGATGCAGATGATGACTTCGTGTGCGACATCTCTGACAACTGCGTAAACGACTCCAACCCCTCACAGAAGGATTTTGGGCGTGATGGATCAGGGGATATCTGTGACTTGGATGACGATGATGATGGCGTTTTGGATGAGAATGACCGCTGCCCGTTCAGTGTGCTGCCAGAGCAGGTTCCAACTCAACGACTATTGCCAAGCCACTTTGCGGACATTGACGGCGACGGCTGGTTTGAGTCGGTGAAAGGGAAACGATTGATTGAGGATGTCTTGCATTTTAACGTCACTCATGGGTGCTCGTGCTCCGAGATACTGGATTTCAAGCCAGGTCAAAATGAAGGAGAAATTATGCATGGCTGCACCGGAGGGACGCTACGAGCGTTTGGATAACAATGGGGGGAAAGATAACACCAAAGTGGATGGCAAGACTAGCCACTAATCGGGATAAAAGAGATTGGGGCACCTTTATCTTGGTATTGGCGGTAGGCGTGGCATGCGTCTATGCACTTTCCTTTGTTCTCATCAGGGAAACCCCTATTCCCCTGAGTTGTTCATTACCGGGTGGATTGGAGTGCAAGGAGTACAGAATATATACTCATAATGCTCAACTTACCCTTGTGAACCCCCATAATTCCTTGATTGAAGTTTATAACCTTGTTGTTACAGCAAATCGTAATCCCCCTTCCTTAGAATGTCAGTTTAGTGCATTTCAACTCTACCCCTCAGAGGAGCGCATCCTCTTCGCGGAGTGTCCTATTTCTTATGTGAGTGTAGGCGACAAATACCTTCTTGACGCAAACGTTACCTATTCATTAAACGGACTAACCTACCGTGAAATTGGTCGAATTGTTGCTGTAATTGAGTCGTAGGTGCGATTTGACTAAAGACTGCGCAGGACGATGAGAGTCTGGCTCCCCGACACGAAGGTGTCCTTGCCCCGCATGTCCTTCACCACGAAATCCGTGAGCTGGTCGAGGTCGTCGAAGCGCACCTTGAGCAGCAGGTCGGCCGTGCCGGTAATCAGGCTCGCCTCCTCCACCGCGCGGTTCTTGCGGAAGGCGCGCAGGACCTCGTTGTGGGTGAGGCCGGTGTCCGCCATGCTCTTCTGGTCCACGTGCACCAGAACAAAGGCGAGGATGTTCTTGCCGAGCTTGTGGTAGTCAAGGTTGACCGTGTAGTTCCGGATGACGCCGTTCTTCTTGAGGCGCTTGATGCGGTTGTGGACCGTGGTGATGGGGATGCCCGTCTTCTTGGAAATCTTCTGGATGGAGAGGTCCGAGTTCTCCAGCAGCACCTCGAGAATGCGACGGTCCTTCTCATCAATCTGCACATTCATGATGGAACGGGTATTCCATTCACTATTTAAATCTTGTGGCCCGTGAGAGTTTATAGAAAAAGCAGAGGAACGGGTCGGCAGCATTGCGAGGGAATTGCCGGAATACCGGTGAGGCAACGCGGGTCTCCCGGCCATTGCGGCCGGGTGGAGACGATTTTCCGCGCAGTCAGGACGGCGAAAACTATATATTGGCGGCGGGGAAGGGCATCCCCGTGGCGATGCGGACTTCGCGAAGGGGGTATTTCTTCCTCTTCGACGCGTTCCTCGCCCTGGGCGCGATTGCCTTCGGCATCATGCTCATCGCCTCGTTCCGCAGCTACGCTCCCAGTCAAGTGCAGCCGCTCATGCTCGCCGAGGATGTCATGGCCACCCTCGCGGGGAACAGGGTCGAGGACATTGCCAACACCACCCAGACCGGCCTGTATGTCAGCGGGCTCGTGGCCAATGGCAACATCACCGATGCGCATAACACCCTCCTCGAACAGGCCGGCGAGTTCTATGTGCGAGGCAACCGCGCCCTCGCTGACGATTTCACGGTGAACGTGACCAGGCAGGTGGTGCCTCCCCAGTACGGCCTCGAGCTGCACATCAACGGCTCCGACCAGGTGGTGGTCGTCAGCCCGGGAAGCGTCGCCATGGCGGACAGCACCGTGCTGGTCAACGCGAAGCGCCTCGTCTCGGGCGCGGTGAACGCCAGCACCATGTGGGGGCCGCTCCTCATGGAGGTGCGCGTGTGGGCATGATGCGCTCTCGCCGGGCGATGTTCTTCACCTTCATCGCCATCCTCATCATCCTCGTGCTCGTGACCGGGTTCACGGTGGGAAAGCGCCAGGTGGTGCTCACCAGCCAGATGCCTGTCGTCCGCACGCGGGCGGCGCAGACGAACAGCTACGTCCAGAGCCTGAGCGGCAGTCTCCTGCCGCGCATCGTGCAGACCAGCGGCACCCGCGCCCTGATGGCCGTGTCCGCGTACATGAACAGCACGGGGAGCAGCCTGAGCGACCCATCAGCGAGCATCAGCGAGGTGATGCTCAACGGCACGCTCGGGGGGGTCGACCTCTCCTCGCTCGGCATCACCTACATGCAGGGCAACACCGTGCCGGAGCGCATCCAGGAGGTCGCGGACCTCGCCTCCCAGTCCCAGCGCATCAACACCACCTACACGACCGGCAGCGTAACGCTGAGCCAGGACAACACCACCGGACCGTGGAGGGTCCGGGCGGCCATGAACGTCACGCTCTTCATCGACGCTAGGCTGATGAGCTGGAACATCTCGGCGCCCATCATCGTGCTCATCCCGCTGGAGGGCATCGAGGACCCCTACTACGGGATGCACACCAACGACTACCATCCAGCGATACGTCGCTCTGAGGTCGTGTCGGGCAACTGGACCCTCGCCCTCTTCGAGGCGCACCTGCGCAACGTCACCTACGACTACGACATCAACGCCCCTAGCTTCCTGATGCGGCTCAGCAATGCGTCCGGGGCGTCGTTCTGCTGCGGGATCGAATCGATGATAAACCCCGCGGACTATGCGATGGACCTTCCCTCCACCGCGAACTGGAGCTATGTGGACCACTGCTTCTACGGCCACCAGTGCAACGCGTCGAGTCCGGGAGACAAGAGCATCTGGAACCTTTCGGGGCTCACCTCGTATTCCCCGGGCGCAGAATTCTACGGCTTCATCCTCACCCAGTACTTCATCGGCAAGTACGGCCTCACTGATTACGTGGGAAGCCAGGTGGTGCGCGAGCCATGAGACAGCTGCCCCGCTGGACCGCTCCGCTGCGCAAGTACTTCGCGATGCTCGCGAGGAGCCTCAATCCCGACAGCTACCATGCCTTCTCCGAGCGCTCCCTGGGATTCGCGCTTGCCTACCTCCTGAGTGTGGTGGCGCTCTCGGCGCTCCTGCTCGGGGTGCTGTTTGCTCCGGCAATCGCGCGGCTGCCGCTCTCCCTGAACGGCACGCTCGCGCAGTTCGAGAAGATGGAGCTCGACCCGCGGTTCTCGACCAAGGAGCCGGTGGAGCTCTCGCTCGGCTCGCTGCAGGCGCGCATCGACACCTCCGCTGCGTTCAACGTCAGCGCGGAGCACGACGAGACGCTGCTCATCGACGCGGACCGCTTCGCGCTCCTCCGGCCCCGATGCACCCTGCTTCCGGTGAGCTGCGCCCTCATGGAGCCTGCAGAGCGCTACGCGACGCACAACATCTCCGAGTTCACCGACGCGCTGGAGCAGCGGGAGGAGGTAATCGGGGTCCTCTGGCTCGCGTTCCTCTACGCCCTGCCTCTCCTCTATCTCTCCCTCGTGGCCATCCTGTTCTTCCAGTACCTCGCCATCGCGCTCCTCGCGAGCATCGCGGCCGGCGGAGTCGCCAGGCTGCTGCGCTCCACGCTGCCTCTCGGGAAGACATTCCGGCTAGCGGTCTATGCGCTGACCGTCCCGCTGGCCATCAGCATCCTGAACATCCGCCTCGGGGTGCGGATGTACATGCTCCAGTGGCTGCTCTTCCTCGTGTACCTCGCGGTGAGCGTCTACCTCGCGGATGACGGGAAAAAGGGCGTGGGCGGCGACGGCGAAGCGTTTATATAGTGCGGGCCTGCCACCCGGCGTCATGACGCAGGATGCTCGCTCCGAACTTCCCGGCCAGTATGACCCGCATGCTGTGGAGCGGAAATGGCAGGATTCCTGGGAGCGCGAGAAGCTCTACGCCTTCGAGGAGGGAAGCTCCCGCGAGGTCTTCAGCATCGACACCCCCCCGCCCACGGTGTCGGGGAAGATGCACATGGGCCATGCGTTCTCGTACTCCCAGCAGGACTTCATCGCGCGCTACCAGCGGATGCTCGGCAAGAATGTCTTCTACCCCTGGGGATTCGACGACAACGGCCTCGCGACCGAGCGCTTCGTGGAGAAGAAGTGCAAGGTCCGCGCGACCCAGATGTCCCGGAAGGAGTTCCAGCAGCTCTGCCTGACATCGACGAAGGAAGCCGAGGAGGAGCTGAAGCGGAGCTGGCAGTCCCTCGGCATCTCCCCGGACTTCGAGCGGACCTACCGCACGGTGGACGACTGGTGCATCGCGACCTCGCAGCGGAGCTTCCTGGAGCTCTACGCCCAGGGGCGGGAGTACCGGAAGGAGGCTCCGACCATCTGGTGCCCTGAATGCCGCACTGCCATCGCCCAGGTGGAGCTCGAGGACCGGGAGCTGGAGAGCAGCTTCAACGACATCGCCTTCGCCATAGGGAAAGAGAAGGCGGTCATCGCCACCACCAGGCCGGAGCTGCTGCCCGCGTGCGTCGCGGTCTTCGTCCATCCGGACGACCAGCGCTACCGGACCCTCGTCGGCAAGACCGTCCAGGTCCCGCTCTTCGGCCAGAAGGTGCCCATCCTCGCGGACGTCCGCGCCGACCCGCAGAAGGGCACCGGGATGGTGATGTGCTGCACCTTCGGCGACCAGACGGACATGGAGTGGTGGAAGGCCCATTCGCTGCCGTTGCGCATCTGCCTCACCCTCGACGGGAAGATGAACACGCTGGCAGGCAAGTACGCGGGGCTCCCTCTCAAGGAGGCGCGCAAGGCCATCATCGAGGACCTGCGAGCTTCAGGGGCGCTGCTCGCCCAGCGGAGCATCTCCCACATGGTCAACGTGCACGAGCGCTGCTCCACCGAGATAGAGTTCCTGGTGACGAAGCAGTGGTTCATCAGGGTGCTGGACCTCAAGGACGAGCTGCTCAAGGCAGGCCGCGAGCTCGTCTGGCGGCCGGAGCACATGCGGCACCGCTACGAGAACTGGATCACCGGGCTGCAGTGGGACTGGTGCATCTCGCGCCAGCGCTATTTTGGGGTGCCGTTCCCGGTGTGGTACTGCAGGAAGTGCCAGGGCGTCATCCTGGCAAAGGAGCTCCCGGTGGACCCGCTGACCGACAAGGCGCCCGCGTGCGCGTGCGGCAGCACGGACGCTGAGCCGGAGCGGGACGTGCTGGACACCTGGGCCACCTCGTCCCTGACGCCGCAGATAGCCCTGCAGTGGCGGGAGGACGACGCGTTCTTCAACAAGATGTACCCGATGTCCTTGCGCCCGCAGGCGCACGACATCATCACCTTCTGGCTCTTCAACACCATGGTGAAGGGGCTGCTGCACTCGGGCAAGGTCCCCTGGTCGCACGCCATGATCAGCGGCTGGGCCCTCGACCAGCACGGCAAGAAGATGTCCAAGTCCAGAGGGAACGTCATCGAACCCCTGGAGATGCTCCGCAAGTTCTCTGCGGACTCCCTGCGCTACTGGGCCGCATCCTCCAAACTCGGGGAGGACCTGCCCTTCCAGGAGAAGGAGCTCGTCGCGGGGAAGAAGTTCGTCACAAAGCTCTGGAACGCGTCGCGCTTCGTGCTGCAGCACCTCCAGGGCTACTCGCTGCGTGAGACGAAGCTCACGACGGTCGACCGCTGGCTCCTCCATCGCCTGCAGGGGCTCATCGAGCAGAACACCAAGAGCTTCGAGCTGTTCGAGTACTCTCGCGTCCGCGCGGACACCGAGCAGTTCTTCTGGCACGTGTACTGCGACAACTACCTGGAGCTGGTCAAGGGTCGCCTGTACGCGGACACGTCTCCGGAGCGGGACTCAGCGCTGTTCGCGCTCTCCACGACACACCTTGCGCTGCTGAAGATGCTCGCCCCGCTCCTGCCGCACATCACCGAGGAAGTGCACCATCTCGGCTTCGGGAAGGGCAGCATTCACGTCTCCTCCTGGCCGAAAGCTGAAGGCGGGCTCCTGGACGAAGAGGCCAACAGGGCGGGGGAGCTGCTCATCGCGGTCGTCGGAGGCGCGCGCAAGGCGAAGAATGAGAAGGCCCTCTCCCTCGGGGCGGAGCTGGACAGCGTCACGGTCGGCTGCAGCCCGGAGGAGCGCGCCGTGCTCCAGTCCGTGGAGAAAGACCTCCTCGATGTGACGCGCGCGAAGCGCGTGACATACCAGGACGCGAAGGAACTCATCGTGGCCATCACCCCGGCCGACGGGAAGTGACGCGACCGCAAACCCACGGCATCCCGGCCGGAAGGCCGGACGATTTCCGGGTGGTCTCGCCGGCACAGTGGGGATGGTGAGCAAATCGGCCGCCAGCGACCGTCTTCATAGCGTCTCGCCCGCGGCAACTATATAAAGGCCATCAGCCCAGCGAGAGCCATGCCAGAGAGCATCCTGGTCTTCTGCGCCCACCCCGATGACGAGGTCTTCGGGCCGGGAGGCACCATCGCGCGCTACGCGAAAGAGGGAAAGGACTGCCGGGCGGTCATCTTCACCTACGGGGAGGAGAGCCATCCCTGGCAGAAGGGCGAGGTCACCACCGAGATCCGAGTGAAGGAATCCCAGAAAGCCGCGGGCATCCTCGGCTACCAGGAGTGCGTCTTCCTCGGACTCCACGAGGGGAAGATAGCCCAGGAGATGGAGGAGTCCGACGCGCTCTTCGTCCTGCGCTCCCTCCTGCTGAAGCACAAGCCGACGAAGGTCTTCACCCACAGCGTGAACGACCCGCATCCCGACCACCGGGCGGTGCATCGGGTGGTGAAGGCGCTCTGCGCCAGCCTGAAGAGCCGGCCTGACGTGTACAGCTTCGACATCTGGACCGTCGTCCGGCTCAGGGAGCGGGACGCGCCTGCGCTGGTGGTCGATGTCTCCGATTCCTTCCCGGTGAAGCTCAAGGCACTCTCCTGCTTCAGGAGCCAGGGAATCTCGGTGCTCTCCCTCGTGTGGAGCGTCCATCTCCGGGCGCGGCTGTCCGGGCTCAAGCACGGCTGCGGCCGCGCAGAGGTCTTCGCGAGAGTGCCGCTGGGTGATTTCCGTGCGTAAGCTCCTCATCGCGACGGACGCCTTCCTGCCGCGATGGGACGGCGTGGTGCGCACGCTGACGGAGCTCATCCCCGGCCTCGCGGAGAGCTTCGAGATCACGGTCATCGCGCCGCGCTTCCCGGGGAGGGAGCCTGACCTCTCGAAACTGCCGATATCGCTCGTCCGCGTCCCGACGATGAAGCTGCGCATCTCGGACTTCAACCCGGTGATGCTCGGCATCAGGAACTATCGCATGGTGCGGGTCGCGGTCCGCGACGCGGAAGTGGTGTTCTGCCAGGACATCGCGCCCATCGGGCTCATGGCAATCCTCGCGGGCCGCGGCAAGCGCGTGGTGTGCTACATCCACTGCATCGACTGGGAGCTCGCGACCAAGGCGCTCTCGCTCAGGAGCCTCTTCGCCAAGCTCTCCATTCTCCTGGTGAAGGCCGTCGCGCGTTTCGCCTACAACCGCGCGGACCTGCTCATCGTCCCCTCGCGAGAGGTGGGCGAGCTGCTCACCTGGAACGGGATATCGACCAGGAAGGCAGTCGTGCATCTCGGTGTTGACTCCTCAAAGTTCCATCCTCCCGAGAGCAAAGCGGAGGCCAAGAGGCGCATCGGGCTCAAGGAGGACGTCCTCACCGTGGGCTTCATGCCGCGGCTCGGGCACGAGAAGGACCCGCTGACCCTGCTGCGCGCCTTCGCGCGGGTGCGGCAGCGCTTCCCCACCGCGCAGCTCCTCGCCCTCGGCGACGGGGAGACGGATATCATCGGGAAATTCGCATCGCAACGCGGGGTGTGGCTGCTCGGCGCGCAAGACGATGTCGTCCCCTACCTGCAGGCGATGGACGTCTATGTGCTGCCCTCGCTCACCGAGACGACGTCGCTTTCTACGTTGGAAGCCATGGCCTGCGGATGCGCGGTGGTGTGCACCCCTGTGGGGTATGTCCGCGAGTACATCGAGGACAATGTGAACGGGATGCTCTTCCCTCCGGGGAACGTGTACCAGCTCTCGAAGAAGCTCGCGGAGCTTTTCGAGGACCCCTATCTCCGCGAGGCGCTGGGGAGGGCGGCGCGCCGCACCGTGGTCGAACGCTTCTCCTGGGTGGCGACGCTCACCCAGGTCAGGCAGCTGCTGCGAGGTGGAGAACATGAAGAAAGTGACCCTTGAGGACGTGGACAGGAGACTGAAGAGCATCGAGAAGCTGCTGAACAGCACCCTTCCGGAATTGCGCAGGAAGGAAGAGACCATCATCAAGGACACGAGGCTCCTCAGGGCGGAGCAGGCCGTCATCGAGGAGGAGGAGCGCATCATCACCCTCAAGGAGGAGCAGCTCAAGCGCACCGAGGACGCTCTGCTGAAGCTGCTCGGCGAGAGGATACCGCGGAAATTCGACAACATCCTCGACTGGAAGAGGTACATCTGGGAGGGCTGCCCCCACAAGAAGGGCGAGGCCAAGGACAAGGTCATCGACTACTGGTGCACCAAGCTCAACGCGGCGTGCCGCTTCGACCCATGCCCGCTCAACCGTTAGGTTGAAAAGCCGCGCAGCGTTCCGTCCCTCATGGAAGCCGGGCTGGACTTCTACTGGGAATCCGGCATGATGGTGCTCACCGAGCACTATCTTCTCTGCCGCGGGCACTGCTGCGACTCCGGATGCAGACACTGTCCCTATCCCCAGGAATATGACGTCCGCTTCGCCGTGGAGGACGGCAAGCCCGTGCTCTTCGGTGATGTGCAACAGCCCGAGCGGCCCACCGCTCCGGCCGCGACCCTGATGTACACCCTGCTCGCGCGGGAGGCCCAGCGCTCCCTCGGAGAGGATGCGCCGCGCGTTCTCGCCGCCGCCCGCTCCCGGGGCACTGCACGGCTCGTCCGCCCGGACGGCATCCTGCTCGAGGTCCGGCTGCGGCCGAAGTGAAACCCTCCACAGGCGGAGAGCGCAGCTTGCGCTGTTCGGCCAGTGTCGCATATCACTCAGAAATCCTCCGCTTTTGCTCAAGAAACACATATAAGCCAAACAACGTTCCCTCAGCGAGGGCGCACGGATATGCGGGAATCTCTTGAGGCCATGTTGGGGGGTAGCGATGTCATCGTGGTGCCCTGGCGGAGCGATGCTGAGGTCATAGCTGTCCAGTTCAACCAACCTTTCATGGGCGGTGGTCCTTTCGGGATGGGAATGCACGATCCGTCTCGGATTGGCATACCGATGGACTGTCCCGGTGGTCATGAACCTGAACCGACGTACATAATTAACCATGATGGCAAAGTCCACGAGATGGACGCGCCCGTGATGGTCGGGCCAGCGATGGATGTCAAGTTCAGCGCGCCCACGTACCACGCTCCTGAGCCGATGCAGTTCAACTGCATGGCGCCGGGTCCCCTGATGCCTCTCTATGAAATGCCAAAATGTGACCCTTTCTGCTATCAGGCTCCAACGATGAATCCGATTTCGAGTCTCGCCAGCGAGCAGACGGATGTTGGGCTTCCCGCGTTCACGTTCGGCTGGAAGAGTCCGATTCCCGAACCGGTTCTGCCAACCTACAACCCCATCGGCTCCCGGGGGAGCGGGTTCACAGCGGCAGACGTGCTGGGCATAGGCGGAGGAGGGATAGCCCGGGAAATCCCCTCTGCTGGTGGATTCATGGAGCGGTACCTACCAGACAGCCACGAACCCTTCGGAGACCACATGAATTATCACCATCTCCTTGACTTTGGCCGTAAGAAATCCATTGAAGTGAATGAACATCTTCTCGGTTTTGATTGGGAGAAGGGCTTTAAGAAACGCTAAATCGGAACGGAGACTGCGAATGACTTCAGCGCATCGACTGAGCGTAGAACGAACGAAGGATGTAGATGGAGCGATACATTATTTCCAAATAAAGAAGGAGGATAATGCACATCGAATTCTCTGCCCCCTGATGCATGACCTAGGCCTTTCCGACGATGAGATTTTGGTCTTCGACATTCCATACGAAGGATTGCATGACGAGTACCTTGTGGTAGACGCCAAAGACTATCGCATCGACCTCTTTATCACAGAAGAATATCTCCATTTGGTCATCGCGGTCAAGAAAAATCGACTTTCAAAGTCCGACCTCATCAGGAAAGTGTCCACGAGGCTTCACGTGTTCAAGATGACGGGAGACTCAAACATCGATTTACCCTCGCGTCCGTAACCGCCGCAAATCCGTCCTCACGGCCGGGAATTCCTGCGGAGCCGCAGCGCCCTTTTAAATCGCTGACAAAAGTATTTTAAAGCGGAGGAAGCCTCGGAACTCCGGGGAGTTGAGCACTTTCGTCCTGTTCGGGGGAGGCAAGCACCATGGCTGAGTTCGAGCTTTCTGACATCATCACCGTCGGCGTTGTGGGCCTCGGCTCCATGGGGAGCGGCATCGCGTACCATTCCCTCACCCAGGGCTTCCCGGTCATCGCCAACGAGGCGGACGACAAGGCACTCGCTTCGGGCAAGGGCAGAGTGGAGAAGCTCCTCGACAAGCTCGGCCAGGTCAAGGCCCAGGACTATCCCGGCGACCGCATCGCAGAGCTGAAGTCCAGCGTGCAGTACACCACGGACTTCGCTGCGTTCGCGCCCCAGACCGACGAGTTCGACACCGCGGCGCTGGTCATCGAGGCGGTCTACGAGAACCTCGCGGTCAAGACCGACATCTTCCGGAAGCTCGACCAGCTGACGCATCCGGACACCATCCTCGCGTCCAACACCAGTTCCCTTCCGATAACCGAACTGGCCAAGGTGACCGGCAGGCCGGACAAGGTCATCGGGATGCACTTCTTCAATCCCGTGTACCGGATGAAGCTCGTCGAGATTGTCATGGGGGAGCAGACCTCGCAGGAGACCCTGGAGAAGGTCCGCGACGTCTGCACCAGGCTGGACAAGGAGACCGTGGTGGTGAAGCGCGACCTCCCGGGATTCCTTGTCAACCGCATGCTCGGCGTCTACATGAACGAGGCCATGCGCGCCCTGGTCGAAGGCAAGGCCTCCCCGCACGAGATTGACGAGATGCTCGGGCCGAAGAGCTTCGGATTCCCCATGGGACCGTTCACGCTGGGAGACTATGTGGGGCTGGACGTCGCGGGCATCGTTGCGAGGATTCTCGGCGATTCCTACGGCGAGCGCATGGAACCGCACCCCTTCCTCGCCGAATTCCTGCAGCTCGGCCAGTTCGGGGAGAAGACCGTGGTGAACGGCGAGGGCGTCGGACTCTACATCCACACCAAGTCACGCACCGCGGACAACAGGCTGCCCCTCAACCCCGAGCTCGTCGCCATCCTGGACCGGTACAGGGCGAACAGCACATTGCCGACCGCGCCCACGAGCGAAGGCCCTGATGCGAGCGTCGAACGCTTCATCTACCCCGTGGTGAACGAGGCCTTCTGGTGCCTCCAGGATGAGATGGCCTCTCCGGGAGACATCGACAAGTCCATGAAGATAGGCATCGCCTTCCGCCTGCTCTCCGACAGGAAGGGTCCGCTGGAGTACGCCAACGGTGAGGGCATCCGGAAGATTTACGACACCCTGAGCGCGTGGGAGCAGCAGTTCGGCCCGCGCTACGGGCCGTGCGACCTCCTGAAGGAGTACGCCACATCCGGAAAGACCGTGCAGGTGTGAATGACATGGCAGTCTCGCTCGAGGAACTGACAAAGGACATCGACAACGAGTTCGGCACGCTCTACCTCGCGGAGATAGACGGCGAGAAGAGCGTCGCGGTGTTCACCCTGAACACGCCGTGGCGCGTCATCAATCCCGGGGTCATGGCGCAGATGAACGCGGCGCTCGACCGCATCGAAGGCGACGCGGACATCGCGGGGCTCATCACCTACCATGAGCATGGCCCCTTCAGCAACGGCTTCGACCTGGTGCTCATGCGGGACATCATGCAGCTCGACATCGCCGCAGCGGAGCAGCAGGTCGCCGGCATCCTCACCCAGGGCCAGCAGCTCTTCGACCGGCTCTACACCTTCCCGAAGCCGACTGTCGCGGCAATCGGCGGGTGGTGCGTCGGCGGAGGCTACGAGCTCGCCCTCGGCCACACCTACCTGATGGGCGCGGACAACACCAACATCGACGACCCGTTCAAGCCCTGGACATTCAAGCTCCAGCTACCGGAAGTCAAGCACGTGGGCCTCATCCCCGGCTGGAACGGCATCCCCGCGCTCCTGCGCCGCACCATGGCGAGGAAGACCGCGGGAAAGCAGGGCACCGAGCTGAAGAAGGCATACGACGCGGTGATGAAGACCACGGTGGAGCCGATGGTGCTCAACGGCTACGGCCCGGACAACGCAGAGACAGCCGTCAAGCGCGGCTACATCGACGAGGCGGTCCAGCGGGATTTCGCCGCGAACGGGAACAACGGCGCGCTGCTCGAAGCAGCGATTTACAAGACCCTGGACCTCGCGGACAGCTTCACCGCCAACACACTGGAGCCCCTGCTGCTGCAGCCTCCTCCGGCATCCGCCGTCGCCGCCATGGACGCGCCCCAGACCCCAGCGGACTATGCGCTGCGCTGCCTGTACTCAACGCTCAAGGAGAACGGCGCCACGGTCCCGGAGACGCGGGACTGGGCGACGGCCAGCGGCCTGAGCTCCGCGGGCATCGCGGCCCTGGCGCGCCAGCCCGAGCGCCAGGAGCACATCCTGAAGTACATCAACGCCAAGGTGCTGCCCATGCTCACCCCCTTCAGCCAGGGCCTTGCCAAGATGTTCGCGGAGGAGCTGAAGATTCCAGAAGAGGAAGTGCTCAAGAGACAACCCTGGCTCAGGCCTTGGGGGTGACACGATGGGACTGAAATCACGCAAGGAGCGCACCGAGCAGACCACGCAGCCGGAGACACCCGTAGGGAAGGGGACGCAGCCCCTGCGCGCTGACCTCAGATTCGAGTTCATCAACGACTATTTCCTCTCCGACGAGCTTCGCGCGTTAAAGGAGACCGCGCGGGAGTTCGGGGAGCGCGAGCTCAACGCGCTCGTGCCCGACCCCAGGGACACGTTCATCCCCCAGGAGAAGCTGCTCGCGGCCCTCCAGAACGGAGCGTCGAAGGAGGAGCTGGAGAAGCTCGTCAACGCCGCTCCGAGGAAGGTCAAGCGCTCGCGCGCCCAGGAATTCGTCGGCCGCGAGGGACGCTTCCCGATGGAGCTATGGGACAAGATTGCCTCGCTGGGCTTCTTCGGCATCCCTTTCCCCGAGCAGTACGGCGGGCTCGGCCTTGGGGAGATGGGCAATGTCGCGATGTTCGAGGAGCTCGGCAAGTACGATTCCGGGGTCGCCGCATCCATCGGGCTCCAGCTCGGGCTGTGGGAGATGCCCCTCTTCCTCGACGGCACCGAGGACCAGCGCCAGCAGTATCTCGTCCCGAGCATCCAGGGGAAGATGCGCGGGGCGTTCTGCCTGACAGAGCCCGGGCACGGGAGCGACGCGACCAATCTCGAGACCCGAGCGGTGGAGAAGAACGGCTATTTCCACCTCACCGGCACGAAGCAGTTCATCACCAGCGCGACGTACGCCGATTACTTCATCGTCTTCGGGGTCACGGACCCTGAGCTGCAGCCCGGGCGCGGGACCAGCGCGCTCATCGTCCCCGCGAACGCGCCGGGAGTGACCCTCGGACCGCACGAGGACAAGATGGGCATCCGCGCCTCGGAGACGGCGAGCGTGCGCTTCGACGACGTCAAGGTCCCGGTGGACAGCATCCTCGGCGGGAATGAGCGCAGGGGCAAGGGCCTCTTCAGCGCGATGCTGGCGATTGACATCTCGCGGCTCACCCTCGCTGCCGGCGCCCTGGGAGGAAGCGTCGCCGCCATCGACAAGACCCTGGCGTTCGCGGCGCAGCGCGAGGTCGCCGGAGGGCTGCTCATCACCAAGGACAACTTCCAGCAGGACATCGGCCGTTGTGTCGCGGAAACCTACAACATGGCCACCACGGTATACTGCATCGCGAAGAGCGTCGACGACTGGATTGAGCGGGGCAGGCCCATGCAGGGCTACCGCAGCCCGTTCACCGTGCTTGCGGCGGTCGCGAAGTCCCTCGCTCCGGTGAAGGCCCGCGAGGTCATCACCAACGCCCTCATCTACCACGGAGGCTATGGTTTCATCGAGGACTACGACATCGCGAAGATGTACCGCGACGAGATCATCTCCGAGCTGTTCGAAGGCACGACGTTCACCTGCCAGAAGGAGATCATGAAGTGGGTGCGGGACGCCGGAGAATACAACCTGCACTGATGGACCTCGCGACGGTGTTCCTCGGGGAGCGCCACACCATCACGCGGTTCCATCTCCCGATACCCATGGGCGTGGGGCACATCAACCTCTACCTGTTGGAGCACGAGAGCGGAAAGCGTCTCCTGGTGGACACCGGCCCGAAGGACGCCACGCTCCATGCGAGCCTGTGCGGCCTGCTGGAGCAGCACGGTACTCCGATTGAGAGCATCGACGGCCTGCTCCTGACGCACGAGCACCTGGACCACTGGGGAGGCGCGCGAGCGTTGCAGGAGCGTGCGCCGCAGCTCGAGGTCATCCTCCATCCGGGCGCGCACCAAAGCATCAGCGGGCTCGGCAAGGACTTCGGAAGGGACTACATCGGCGTCTTCGCAGAGTGCGGCGCGCCGCTTCTCGTCTCCGCCGCGGTGCGGGCATTCTACGATTGGTATGCGGTACGGCGCTTCGCGGCTCCGATCTACGAGCGGAATGTCCGGCTTGTCTCCGAGGGTCCGCTGGACCCCTACGGAGTCTCGCTCATCCACCTTCCCGGCCACAGCGCCTATCATCTGGGCATCGAGGCATCCGGCTTCCTCCTCGCGGGCGACGCGGTGTGGAAGGGCAAGACCCCGAATCCCTTCTTCCGCAGGGACAACCCGGACCGGGGCATCCAGGCCTACCTAGACATGCTCGACACGCTGCCCACGAAGGGCTACAGCATGGCGCTTCCCGCGCACGGCGAGCCTGTCGACGACCTGCGGGGATACAGCGAGTTCATCCGGGAGCACCACAGCAAGAGGCTCCAGCGCCTGCTCACCTCGCTCCACCACGCGAAGACGCCCTGGGGGGTGCTGCAGGACAGCGGCATTCTCCGCGGCTCGCGGAGATTCCATCCGGCGCACCTCTTCCTCGCGCTGTGCGAGACCCTGGGCCACCTGGAATGGGCCGAGGACAGGAAGCTGTGCCGCTCCTTCCTGAGCGCCGAAGGGGCGCGGTATTTCACGCTGTAAACGCTAGCCTGGCCTATCGTAGACGTTGCGGCGATGCCCTATGAGGGTCACGTGAATTCGCCACTCATCCGCATAGATGTCCGCGATAACGCGGTAGTCGCCAACCCTCAGCTTGTAGTCCGGTCGCTCGGCGAGCCGCTGAAAGTAATGGAAGGGATTCTCCTTGGTCTTCTCAAGCCTTCTGAATATGCGCTCGCGGATATCGCGAGGGAGCTTCGCCAGAGCCTCCAGAGGCTCTTCATCGAAGAGGAGCGTGAAACTCACAGACCAAGCCTCTTCCGCGCATCGCGCTCGGTGAGGTAGTGTCCCTTCTTGAAGCGAGCGCGAGCGCGCTCAATCGCGGTGATGGCATCTCTGCTCAGCTTGGGCTCTGAAGCTGCTGACTTCGCGATGTAGATGACCTTCCGGAGGACGTCATCGTAGCTCTCGCTCCGGGATTCACGGAACTTGTCGAGCTCATGCTTGGTGTCGTCGTAAATCTTGATTGTTGTCGCGGCCATGGTATACCAGAGTATACTATGGTATATAAATGTTACCTCTTCAGGGAGGCAATCAACTCTTCCAGGGTGCTGAACAAGTCCCCCACGACAACGTAATCCGCGAGCTTGGTGATGGGCGACTCGGCGTCCGTGTTGATGGCGATGATGACCTTCGAATTCCGCATCCCCGCGACGTGCTGCATCTGCCCGGAGATGCCGCAGGCGAGGTACAGCTCCGGCGCGACGGTCTGGCCGGTCTGTCCGACCTGCCGGGTGTGGTCCAGCCAGCCCGCGTCGGTCGCGACGCGCGACGCCCCGACCGCTCCGCCCAGCAGTCCCGCAAGTTCTTCCGCGAGCTGTTTTCCGCGCTCCACATCCTTCCGGATGCCGCCCCCGAGCGCAACGATGACCTTCGCGCTGGAGAGGTCCACTCCCGACCCCGCCACAGCGGCTTCGACCGTCTGGACGAGGTCAGCGGGCTCCAGAGCGACAGGGAAGGGCTCCACCTTTGCCGGGGTCCCGGCCAGAGGGACATACGCACCTTCTTTTAGGAGGACGAGCGCGGATGCCGCGGCGTAGGTGTACAGCCGCTTCTCTTTGAAGACCGGCTTCGTGGCACAGAGCTTTCCGTCCTTCAGCTCCACGGAGGTGACTCCGGAGAGCAGCTCCGCGTCCAGGCGAGCAGCCACTCTCGGCGCGTAGTCCCGCGAGCGCAGGTTGTCCGGGAAGAGCACTGCTTCCGGACGCTTCTGGCCGATGAGGTCGGCGAGCACCCGTGCGTAGGGAAGCGGCCGGTAGGACGCAAGCTCGGCGTGCTTCGCTGCGTACAGCGTGTCCACCGCGATATCCAAAGTGTCTGCTCCGAGGACGATGCCATCGAGGCCCGTGCCGAGCGCGTCCGCCAACTGGCGGCCGGCTGCTGCCAGCTGCAGGGAAGCCGTTGAGGGATTTCCGTTCTTCTGCTCCGCGACGATGAGGACGCTCATCGCGACCCTCCGAGCGGCCTGCCGTCATCCTGCATCGCCTTGAGGAGCGCCGCGACGTTCTTCCCCGCGTCCGCGTCGCTGAATACCTTCGCTGCGGGCTTCTCCTTCGGCAGTGCGGTGGCAATCAGCTCGACCTTCTCTGATGCGGTGACTCCAAGCTCATCGAGCTTCACCGTGGTGTAGAAGCTCTGGTCGCGCTTCGCCTTGAGCTTGCGCTGCACGGATGCGTATCTCGGCTGGTTCGCCGTCTCGGTGACCGTGAGCAGCGCCGGCGTGGGGGAAGTCACCTGGGCGTAGCCCCCTACCGCGTTGACCTTCGCCGTGAGGGAACCGTCAAGGGAAATCGTCTCGCAGTACGCAAGGTGCGGGATGCCCAGCAGCTCCGCCACGCGGATGGCAGCCTGGCTGTTGTCATAGTCCTCTCCGGCGCTGCCCGCAAGGACAAGATAGGACGATGCGACCGTGCCCTCGGCCAAGAGCTTCTTCACCAGGGAGGCGATGCCCTTCGACGCGGTGGCGCTGTCCCAGCTCTCCGCGTCGGTGTCGATGAGATAGCCGTGGTCTGCGCCGATGGCGACGGACTCCTCCAGCACCCCGCGCTGATAACCGACGCTGACCGCGAGGACCTTCTCGCCGTCTTTCCGCAGCGTGAGCGCCGCTTCCAGGGCGTTGAGGTCCCGCGGGTTGGCGATGAGCCTGCTCTTCGGGTCCGGAAGGCCCTGCTCGTCGAACACGACGCCCTCCGGGTCCGCAATCTCCTTCACCAGAACAACATAG
>JAGVZT010000072.1 GCA_018302335.1 Candidatus Woesearchaeota archaeon
ACTCTCGCGGTGTTCTCCGCCGCGTCGTTCCTCAACGACCTCGGGAGCGACATGATTTACCCCCTCTGGCCGGTCTTCGTCACCTCCGTCCTCGGGGCGAACATGCTCGTGCTCGGGCTGCTCGATGGCCTCGGAGAGGCTATTGTGTCGCTCTCCCACGCCGCTTCGGGCTATCTCTCCGACCGGTGGCAGCGGCGCAAGCCATTCATCTGGGTGGGATACTCCTGCGCTGCTCTTGCGCGAGTGGGATACGCGCTCTCGTCGACGTGGCAGCATCTCGTCCCTTTCCGGGCGCTGGACCGAGCGGGGAAGATGCGCGGCGCCCCTCGCGACGCCATGGTCGCGGACCTCTCCACTCGCGAGAACCGCGGGCAGAGCTTCGGGGTGCTGCGTACCATGGACAATCTCGGGGCGGTGGCAGGGGTCCTCGCTTCCGTGGCGCTGCTCGGAATGCTCGGCTACCGGAAGCTCTTCCTGCTCGCCGCGGTGCCCTCCATGGTGGGCGCCCTGCTGGTCTTCCTCCTCATCCGGGAGCGTCGGCCGGAAGGGGGAATCTTCAAGGGGATGTCCCTCTCCCAGGTCAGCCGGAGCCTCAGGCTATTTCTTTTGCTCAGCGCGGTGTTCGCGCTGGGCTCGTTCAGCTACTCGTTCCTCCTGGTCCACGCGCACCAGCAGGGCTACCGCGACCAGGCGTTGCCGCTGTTCTATCTCCTCTGGACGGCGGCTGCCGCGCTCTTCTCGTTTCCCTTCGGGAAGCTCGCGGACCGCATCGGCCGCAAGCCGGTGCTGGCCCTGACGTATGCGCTCTGGGCAGGGGTGAGCGCGCTGCTGGCGTTCTCCGCAGGCATCTGGACGCTGCTCCTTGCGTTCGCCGCGTACGGGGCCCACAAGGCGGGGCTCGATACCGTGCAGACCGCGTTCGTCGCGGAGCTTGCTCCCACGGAGTACCGCGCGAGCGTCCTCGGCGCGTTCAGGCTGGTCCTCGGGCTGTGCGCGCTGCCATCCAGCATCATCGCGGGGATGCTCTGGGAATCGCTCAGCGCGAAGGCGCCGTTCCTGCTCGCCATCGCGCTCAGCGCGGTGTCGCTGGCGCTGCTGCCCTTCGTGAAGGAGCGGTAAGTGGGGCTCTGTTCAGCCTACTTTCGCTTCTCGTCGCACTCCTTGCTGCCCCGCTTGGCGCATCCCTCGCAGGAGCCGCAGTCCGGGAACTCCAGGCGGCAGCCGCAGCGTGGGCACGCGAGAAGCCCTCTGCCTTTGTCCTTGAATCCGCATACCACGCATTCACCAGCCAAGCAGACTCCCTCCCTGGAACACCAGTCCCCCCACTCCGAACGCGAGCGCGATAGAGCCCAGCCATATCCCCGCCGCGACAGCCGGTCCACGCTCCTTGTGCAGCACCAGGATGGCGGCGATGCACGGCACGAAGAGGGTGATCGACACCAGCGCGACAAGGAGCTGCAGCGGACTCAATGCCATCTGGAAGAAGCCCGCCGCGCCGAAATCCCTCCGCACGATGCCCATCACGTAGGCCACCGCGGCCTCTTTCGGGAGCCCCATCCATCCCACGGTCAGCGGCGCAATCACGTTCTGGATGGCCACGAGAGCGCCGCTCAGCTGCGCAAGGGAGATGAGCAGCGCGCCGACGAAGAACCAGATGCCTGCCTCTGCGAGGAAATGCCTCGTGCGCGCCATGGTCTTCAGCGCGATGTTCCGCGGCCTGGGCAGCTGGAGGGCCGGTAGCGCCATCATGAGCGAGGACGATGTCCCCGGCACCAGCCGATGGAGCGCGGTGCCCAGCAGCACGAAGCACGCGAACACCACTGCCGCGTACGCCGCGGTCACCCCCATCCCTGCCTTGGTGGCGAGCGCGGTGATGACCGCGAGCTGGGCGGAGCAGGGAATCGCGAAGTTGAGGAGCGCGCTCGCGATGGTGCGCTCCCGCTCGGTGTCCAGCATCCGCGTGGTGATGGTCGCCATGGTCACGCAGCCGAAGCCCAGGATGAGCGGCACCACCGCCTCGCCGTTGAGCCCAAGACGGTTGAGCCACCGGTCCGCAAGGAACGCGAGCCGGGGAAGGTACCCGGAGTCCTCCAGGAGGGAGAGCAGGACGTAGAACGCGACCACCAGGGGAAGCAGGATGCCCAGCAGGTACGTCACCGTCATGGTCAGCACCCCGAATTCGCCAACCAGGATGCCGTTGAGCCAGCCCGGGAGGCCGAGCGCGCCCACCATGCCGCGCACGAGAGGCTCGTACCAGCCCTGCATCACCACCGTCTCGGTGAATCCCACGATGGTCTGCGCGACCAGCACCCCTACCAGCTGGTACGCGAGGAACAGCACCACGAGCACGATGAGTAGGCCGAGCAGCGGGTGGACCATGGCCTCCGCGAGCTGGAAGGAGCGGCGGGCGCCGCCATCAATGAGGACCTCGCGCACCAGGGCGTCGACGCGCGTTCTCCTCTTCAGGAGCGCGTCCATGTCCTCTTCAGCAGGCTGCGCGGTCCTGCCTGCGGTGCGCATCAGCCGCGGAATCGCCGTCATCAGCGCGTCCATCCCCTCTCCTCTGACCGCCGCCGCAGGGATGACTTCCGCGTGGAGCGCTTCCGCGAGCCGCGCAGTATCGATGCGCATCCCCCTCCTGCGGGCCTCGTCCATGAAATTCAGCACAACGACGAGGGGAAGGCCCCAATCCGCCAGCTGGAGGGTGAGGAAGAGCTCACGCTCCAGATGCAGGGCGTTCACCACATTGATGATATGCGCCTGCTTGAGGACCTCGCGCGTGATGCGCTCCTCCGGAGTGAAGTCGGAGATGCCGTACACTCCAGGCGTGTCGATGACCTGCCACTCGCGGAAGGTTCCCTGCGCCAGGGCGAGGGTGGTGCCGGGGTAGTTCGATACCGTGGCATAGACGCCGGTGAGATGGTGGAACACCACCGACTTGCCGCAGTTCGGATTGCCGACCAGGACCAGCGGCTGCTCCGGCCGCACGTCAGCGTCGTGGCAGTGGCCCAACAGGGTGCACCTCGAGCAGCGCGAGATGCCTGCCTCCGAGGGCGAGCTCCTGGCTCCCCCACCGCAGCAGTGCCGGCCCGCGAGATATCCTCTGGACCACCCTGACGACGGAGCCCTCGCAGAGACCCATCCGCAGGAGCTGCGCGCGCAGACTGCTGTCACGCACCGCAAGCACCCGCAGCGACTGTCCCTTCTGCACTTCATCCAGCAGCATGGTCATCCCCCGCAGTCCTGGCAGCGTTTCCCATTTCCCGGGCACGGCTCGCATCTCAGGAAAGCAGCGAGCCGCTGCGTCGTGTTGTCCGTAAGGTAGTGCTCCAGCCGGCAGGCCTGGCTCTCCGCCTCCCTTCCCGGGACGCCGAGGACCGTGAGGAACCGTTTCAGCAGCCGCTTCCTCCGGCTGAGCTGGCCGGCCACCCTGCTCCCCTTTCCCGTGAGCATGCATCCGCGATACGGGGTGTAGCTCACGTAATCCAGACGTCGGAGCCTCCGGAGCATCCCGGTCACCGAGGCCGGAGCGATTCGCATCCTTCGGGAGATATCCGAGGTGCGGACCGGGCCCCCCGTGGACAGCTCGGAGATGGTCTTGAGGTACATCTCCACTGCCTCGCTCGATGTCACATTCCGCCGAAGCTGCGGAGGCGCTATAATGCTGATGTCTAGACGGTTTAGGTACGCCTAAATCTGGCTGCGTTCTGCGAGGCGGCAGCCAGCCTTCTCCAGAACGCCAGGGAGCGCCGTTCCCCTACATAGGTGTAGAGCGACGGCTTCGCGCGGATGCGCTGCAGCATGCGCTGCCGCACGATGCGGGCGTCCCGTTCCGTCGGTCGCCAGCTGCCCCGCTGCTTCCCGCTGAAGCCGGCCAGCGAGAAGCGCACGCGCGGGGCGAAGCCGCGCCTGCGCATCTCCTCGCGGATGCGCCCGTGCCGCTCTGCGAGGTAGCCGAGCTTGTCCTTGAAGAACCTTACGTGGCCCTCGCCGAGCGTGAAGCGAGCGGGGACGCGGTCGAGCCCGGGATGCTTCCGGGCATGGCCCGCGATGCCGAGTATCTCGTAGTACTCCGCGATGAGATGCTGGTCCGCGAGCCTCCGCGGATGGACGAGATTGACGCGGGTCATCGCGCGCGGGAAGCACAGGCACTACTTATAGCTGCGTCCGGGCCGCAAGGGATGCGGTGAAAGGGGGTGTTCCGCGATGATTCCGGTCATGTGCCCGTGCCGCTTCCGCGCCGTTCGGAACGGCTTCGAATCCCGACTGATAGCCTTCTTGAACCACTCTTCCGGAGCTTTTGCTATGGAGGAGCCAAAAAACTTATATATTCAATTATACTATAAAAATAAAGTCAAGGTGAAGTGATGCGCTTCACCGAGATACGACCGACCGCCCACTATCTCGCCTCGCACGCGAGGGAAGTCCCCTGGCACGAGGTGGTGGAGGCGATATTCCTTACCAAAGGCCCGCGGAGGAAAGGAGACAAGTTTGAGATTGAAAATGGGGCACTCTACGTGCTCTTTGAGGTCAGCGAGGGAGTTATTCACGTCATCAACGCGAAACGACAATGAAATGCCCCGAGTGCAAGGCGGAACTGAAAGAGGTGCGCGTGAAGGTGCACGGCGCGAAGCAGCAGGTGACCTCTCACCAGTGCCCCCGATGCGAATATTTCGCGTTTGAGCCTGAGTCCGCTACCCAGGTCCTCCAGGAACTGCGCGAGACCCCGCTGCGGATTGAGCAGCGGATTATCAAGCTGTCCGGCGAGCGGCTGGGACTGTACCTGAGCAAGCACATCGTACAGAGTCTCGGGCTGAAGAAGGGCGAGTCCGTCTATCTCTCCGTGCCGGACAAGCGGCACATCCTCATCGAGTTGGGATAGCCCCCAGGGCTGCCATCTGCTGAGGATACCATTAATGAACCAATTTTACCTTTTTTTCTCAAAAAAAGTTAATTTTATAAACCGGGAGAAGTATTCATGACCAATGCCAACGACATATGATGTCTATGCGGCGATTATTGAACATGCAC
>JAGVZT010000015.1 GCA_018302335.1 Candidatus Woesearchaeota archaeon
CACAGCGTGAACATCTACAACTCCTCCGGCCATGTGCAGTTCGAGTGGGGACGCTCCTCCTTCGATCGCCTGCTGTACAACACGCCCGTGATCGCCGACCTCGATGGAGACCGCGTGATGGAGACGATTGAGACCGCGAGCGGCTTCTGCCCGCCCTCGACGAACTGCTCGGGCATCATCCGCTACGAGAACAGGACGTTCATCCGCTACGGCGTGAACGGCTCCATCCGCTACCAGTACAACCATACGAGGTATCCGGAGATGGATTCTGCCGTTGGCAAAATAGAGGTGATGCAACTTTGAGTATTGAGATAAATTCTCTCAACGCGAAATGGAGTCATCTGAGACCTGGATTCAAGGGAGCAATCATTGGATTTTCATTAGGATATCTCGTGCCACTGGTTGGGGATTTAATCACCCTTGCTCTCAGGGGGGTAGAGGATTATTATTTCGTAGCGACTATCCGTCACTTCTTTGGAATTCGGAATACTAAGTTCATCGAGCTAAGTCTTGTGTGGGCACTGCTTAATGGGGCGTTTGCAGGCTATCGTTGTCAGTCCTTGAAGGACGCTTCCATGAGAAACATAGTGAAGAGAATCATCTGGATTATCATCACTATGTTGTTTATCTTTGTCCTGTTACATTATGGACTCCTGTTTGAGCAGTTCTTGGGGCGTTGGCAAACATGAGGGAGAGCATTATTCACGTTAGAGCCAGCTACGTAATCCTCGTTAAGGAAGCACATGGACGCGGTTGTGAGGCTCCTGATTCTCACTCTTTTCGTACCCACACTCACAATTGCGGTCTAGGGGGCGCTTATAGAAGGAACCGTAACCTACAATGCCTCTACCCCCCTTCGGCACTAGGAAACTGTTTTCTCAGAAAACAAAAGTATATAAATTCTGTTCTCTCACAAAACGATTTATGGAAGCCAAAGATGTTTTCGAGGAATGGGACAGCTACGCCAAGCGCCAGACGCTGCGCGACCGCGAAATAGACTTCGGGGGGATAATCCGCAATGCAGAGCGGAAGATTGTCGCTGTCACTGGCATCCGCCGCTCGGGCAAGTCGAGTGTGCTCATGCTTCTCGCCCAGCGGCTCGCAGCTAGCGGAAAGAAAGTCTGCTACATCAACCTGGAGGACAGCAGGTTTGCCAAAGGGACGGCGATTCTCGATGAGGCCATCAAGTGGTTCGGCGACAGCGGTACCATGCTGCTCGACGAGGTGACATCTGCCCAGGACTGGGAAGGCTGGCTGGCGCGCACGCACGACCAGCTGAAAGACAGGCTGAAGGTCATCGTGAGCTCGTCACGCAGGGCTCTCCTTGTGCCGAGCAGGCCCCTCCGCGGCAGGATACTGCCGTATGAGCTCTACCCGCTATCCTTCCGTGAGTTCCTTTCATTCAAGGGAGTAGAAACAGAAAAGACCACCGCAGGAAGGGGCAAGATTGAGAAGGCATTCACCGAATACGTGAAGTACGGTGGCTTCCCGGAGGTCGCGCTCACCAAGGAAGAGGTCGACAAGGTCCGCATCCTGCACTCCTATTTCAGGGACATCGTCGGCCTCGACATTGCTGAGGTCTCGGTCGAGGACCTTGCGGCAGTGGAGGTTTTCGGGAAGTATGTTCTCGGATGCTCGTACTTCTCCGCCTCGAAATGTCTGGGCTTCCTCAAAGGCCTCGGCCACAAGATAAGCAAAGCGAAGATACTCCAGCTCGAGCACTTCTCCCAGGCGAGCTACCTGTTCTTCTTCGTGGGGATTTTCTCCCACAACCTTAAGGACAAATCACAGTATCCCCGCAAGGCGTACGGTGGCGATGTCGGCTTCAGGTTCGCGACCACAGGCAAGCTCGACATCGGCAGGGTATGGGAGAATCTCGTGCTCTTGGAGCTGAAGCGCCGGGCACAGGGGCAGAAGGAGATATCCTACTGGAAGAACAAGTTAGGTATGGAGACAGATTTCGTGGTCAGGCAGGGCACGCAGGCCCTTGAAGTCATCCAGGTCGTGTACGAGATGGGGGACGAGAAGACAAGTGAACGGGAACTCAAGGGGCTTGTAGCGTGCGCCAATGAGCTGAAGCCTAAGAAGGCAATAGTGCTCACCGGTGAGAGGGCAGAGACAAGAACTGTCGGCGGCGTACGGATACACACCCACGCCATCCTCGACTGGTTGCTGGAAGAGGCCACCCGCTAAGACGAGATGCCGTAGAAATGTGACGCTTTCGTGCGAGTCCCCCCTTCGGCATTCCGGAGCTAGCCCTTCTTTGGCTTCTTGTTCGAAGCGTTTTCTTCGGGCTCCTGGCAGCAATCCTTGTGGCAGCCGCATTTCCCACCGCACACCAGGAGCAGCAAGCCCTTGAGGACGAGCAGGCCGCCAAAGAGGTACCACCAGTTGATGTCGAGCGCGTATTCGTTCGCGATCACGAGCGCCCCCACCGCAAGGAGCACGCTGCCCTTGCACGTCGCCCTGTGACCGTGTTCACCGCATCCTTTGCAGTACATGAAGACCACCTCGAACCCTCTTGGGGGCACCCCCTCATAAATCTTGCTCCCCAGGAGCGAATCTTTAAGAAGCGCGCCCCTCTCCCGATAGCGATGAGGGGGCATTCACCGCGCGACATCCTGCGGGAGCTGGTGCGCTTCGATACCACCAACCCGCCGGGCCATGAGCGGCCGTGCATCGCGTACATCCAGGACCTCCTGCGAGAGGCAGATATCCCCGCAGAGACCTTCGCTCTTGACCCTGAACGACCGAATCTCGTGGCAAGGCTTCCCGGAGAAGGAGGGGAGCCTTTCCTGATGTACGGCCATGTCGATGTCGTCACCACGGAGAGCCAGGAGTGGACCTACCCCCCGTTCGAGCCGGTCCTCGCGGACAACTGCATGTACGGCCGCGGCACCCTGGACATGAAGGGAGGGGTCGCGATGATGCTCGCCGCTCTCCTCCGCATGAAGGAAGAAGGCAACGTTCCGCGGGGCGACATCCTCTTCGCGGCGCTTGCCGATGAGGAGAACGGCTCGCGCTACGGCGCGAAGCATCTGGTCGGAGCGCATCCGAAGCTCTTCTCTGGTGTACAGTACGCGATTGGCGAGTTCGGGGGCTTTTCTCTCGATGTGGGCGGCACCTCGTTCTATCCCATCGCGGTCGGAGAGAAGGCGCACTGCGTCCTGGAGATGACCCTGCTCGGCCCGGGCGGCCACGGCTCTCTCCCTCTGCATGGCGGGGCGATGGCGCGCCTCGGGGAGATTCTCGCGACGCTCGACTCGAAGCGATTGCCGGTGCACGTGACTCCGGTCCCTGAGGAGATGATCAGCAGGATGGTCTCTCGCCTCGGCGGAGTGCAGGGCAAGATGCTCAGCCAGCTCCTCACTCCGATGCTCACGGACCGGGTGCTCGATCTCGGGGGAGACAAGCTGAAGGCCTTCGACCCGGCGCTACACAACACCGTCAACGCCACCATGGTCCGGGGCGGGGAGAAGGCGAACGTCATCCCGAGCGAGCTGACCCTCACCCTGGACGGCAGGCTGCTCCCCGGCTATGACCCGAAAGACCTGATGAAGGAACTCCGCCTCCTGCTCGGCGATGACCTTGAATTCAAGGTGCTGCATTACGACCCTGCTCCGAAGAAGGCGGACCTGTCGCTGTTCCCGACGCTCAGCTCGATTCTCCAGGAGCGTGACCCTCATGCTGTGCCGGTGCCGATGCTGCTTCCCGGCTACACGGACGCCCGGGTGTTCGCGAAGCTCGGAGTCCAGACCTATGGTTTCCTCCCCATGAGGATGCCATCCGGGTTTGCGTTCAGCGAACTCATCCACGCCGCGGACGAGCGCATCCCGCTCGACGCCCTGGATTTCGGCGCAGACTGCCTCTATGACCTGCTCAGGAAGAGATAGCGGTCCACATCCTCCTGGAAACTCTGGGAGAACTCCTGCTGCACCCTTTCGAAATCGAGGGGGATGCCCTGCTTCCTCGCGGCGTTGGTGAGGATGTACAGGTGGCGCAGCCCCTCGTATCGCTGGTCCAGCCAGCGTTTGGACAGTCTCTTGATGCAGCGCTCCGTCTCGGAGAGAAGGGCGCGCTTGCCCATCTCCGCCACGCGGCCTGCGTACGCGATGGTGTCCTCGAGCTCTGCGAGGGAGGAGTGGATGCCCATGAGGTCCATGAAGGGGTTCTTCGCCTGCCCCGCGGCGACCAACGCAGGAGCGGGCGCGACGATGCGCATCAGCTTGTGGACCAGCGGTCCTATCCTCTCGTTCGAGTAATGCGCGCGATGGGCCATCTGGCAGTGCAGCACGTCTTCCAGGCTGCGCTCGCCCCGCAGGACCATGGCCGCGGCCTCGGGCTGCTCGTTCACGAGGAGCAGCGCGATGCGCTCCTTCAGCGCGGCCGCATGCGGCAATTCCCCTTTCGCGACCGAATCCCCCAGCTTGCGGTAGAGGTCCTTCGCCTCCTCCGTCTCCGCGATGAGCTCCCCGAAGCGGATGAGCAGCACTTCGGCGAGCGGGTCCCCGGCAGCGAGGGCATCCCTGCGCTGCTCGATGAGCGACGCGAGCTCGCGGGATTCCTGTCGCTGGAGGAGGACCTCCTTGCGGAGCGCCTCCTTCATCCACTCCTGCTCCGCGAGATGGGAGAGCACCTGGAGGTCGTATGCCGCCATCTCGTCGCAGGCGGCCTCCTCCATCCGTCCGGCGTCCGCGACCCTGCTGCCCAGGGAGGTCAGTTCGAAGTAGCCCTCGTCCAGCCTGGTTCCGGTGAAGCCTCCCTCGCTCCGCCGCGAGTGGCGTTTCTCGTGCAGCGCCTCTCCCAGCTTGTCGGTGAGTCGCGCGTCCCCTCCTGCGGCGAGAATGAGCTGCTCCTCGTCGTAGGCTGCCGAATACCGGTAGGGTATCACAATCCTGCCTACGGCGCGATGCTCTGCGAGCACTTCCGGAAGCCGTTCCTGCCGCGCGCTGATGGTCCAGCTTTCGAGAGAGTCCCGCTCTGCGACGATGTGCTCCAGCTCTGTCCTGCGCACCACGCGAAGGGGTGATTTCCGCTCAGGAGAGCGCTGTCCAGTGGAGAGGCTGACCGCCAACTCGACAAGATGGTCCAGCGCAGCAGCATAGGATTCCTCCCACGCGGTGAGCGCGCGCGTCAACGCGGATTGCGTATCCATGCTCTCCCCTCCCGGGAGGGATTGAGGGACGAGTATATATATTCAGCGGATGAGTTCGAAGAATTCATTCCTGGTCTTGGAGCTCTCCCGGAATGCCCCCAGCATGCAGCTTGTTTTCATGGAAGAATGCTGCTTCTCGACTCCGCGCATCATCATGCAGAGGTGTCGGGCCTCCATCACCACGCCCACGCCGGACGCCCCGGTCACCTCCCTGAGTGCAGACGCCACCTCGGTGGTGAGGCGCTCCTGGAGCTGCAGCCTCCTGGCGTAGACGTCAACGATGCGGGGAATCTTGGAGAGCCCGATGATATTCCCCTTCGGGAGATACCCGATGTGGCAGGTGCCGAAGAACGGCAGCAGATGATGCTCACAGAGGGAGTAGAACTCGATGTTCCGCACCACGATGAGTTCGTCGCTCTCGCTCGCGAAGAGCGCTCCGTTCACGAGGCTGGCGAAGTCCGCGTGGTAGCCGCTGGTGAGGAAACGAAAGGCGCGCGCAGCGCGCTCCGGGGTCCTCTGCAGCCCTTCCCGGTCCGTCTGCTCGCCGGTATGGCCTATCAGGCGTTTGAACAGTTCCTCCACGAGCCTTTGGGTTCACTATCGTGAAATAAAGCTTTTGGTCAGCCTAGAGCCTCCCTTGGCCGGAATGTCGTGGCAGTTTCGGGCTGTCTCACCGGAATGCCGTGTACTCTTGGCATTGCGGCAGATCCTGCCTCCGGTTTCGTTCCCCTCAGCGCGCCAGGAGGTACTCGAGCAGGAGCTGCACTCCCCATCCGGTGGCGTTCTTCGCGATGGCGGTGCCGGCGATGTCGATGTGGCAGTGCGGCACGTCGCCAGAGAAGTTGAAGAGGAACTGAGCCGCGCTGCTCGCGCCGCCGAAGCGGTCCCCGAGGTGGCGGAGGTCCGCGCGCTCGGAGGCGAGCTGCCTCTGGTAGAATTCTCCGCTGGGAAGGGGCCAGAGCCGCTCGCCGCTGCTTCTCGCCGCAGCGCTGAGGCGCATCGCGAGCCGCTTCCCGCTCTCGTTGGTGAAGAGCCCCGCAGGGGCGTCGTCTCCCTTGCCGAGCGCGACCATGCACGCGCCGGTGAGCGTTGCCATGTCCACCATCTCATCCGGCGAGTATTCCAGCGCCTTGTCGATGAGGTCCGCGAGGACATTGCGGCCCTCTGCGTCGGTGTCCATCACCTCGATGGTCTTTCCGGAGCGTGAACGCAGGACGTCTCCGGGATGATAGCCTGAGGCGCTGTCCTTGTTCTCCACCGCACCGAAGATGCCCACCACGTTGACTGCAGGCTTCAGCTCGGCGACGGCGCGCATCGCAGCCAGCACGTTTCCCGCGCCGCTCATGTCCATCCGCATCTCCTCGAGGCCGGCGGACGGCTTCTGGTTCACCCCACCGGTGTCGAACGTGACTCCCTTGCCGAGCAGCGCCACGGTGTCCGCATCCGGATTCCCGTGGTAGCGCATCACCGCGACATAGGGCTCGCGGCTGCTCCCCCTCGCCACCGCGAGGAGGCTGCCGAAATGCTCCGCTTCGAGCGCGGCGCGGTCGAGTATCTCCACCTCGATGCCCTGAAGCTTGCGTGCCTCCTGAGCGAGATAGAATGGCGTGACGATGTTCGACCCGGCATTGTTGAGGAAGCGCGCGTAGTTCACCGCGTTGCCAATAGCGGTCCCCCTGAGCAGCCCCGCCGAGGGCTTCGCGCCGCTGTAGAGCAGCGAGACGCGCTCCAGAGACGTGGCGCGCTCGCTCTTCTCCTCGTCGGGAAGGTAGGCGCCGAGCAGCATCCCTAGGGAAAGCATCTCCGCGCACTCGTCGCCGTGCTCGAACGCGCTCACGCTCGCCTCCTGGATGCCCTTCGCGGCGAGGTGCCCGCCAAGCTCCTTGCCGAGCTTCCGGGTCTTGCCCCGGTCCAGCTCCTTCCCGAGGCCGATGAACAGGACCTTCTCCGCAGGCAGCGCTCCATCGGTGTACAACGCGTCGTTCATCGCGCCGTACTCAGCGGACAGGATACCGGACTTTCGCATCCTGGACACCACTCCGGAAAGCGCCTGGTCCACCCGCCGCTCAAGCCCGGAGAGCGGCCTGCCTTCCCAGAGTCCGCAGACCAGCGTCCCTCCCGGCGCGTCCAGCGATTTCCTCTTCAGCGAGAAATCCATGCACTCCCCCGGATAGGGAACTGCTTGCGCGTATAAAAGCCTTCCCGGGAAAAAGCATATAAGCGCGGGCATGAGGCTGCAGCCATGAAAGTCGTCATCGCGGACAGCATCCATCCCTCGGGTGCGGAAGAACTGCGCAGCGCGGGATTCAGCGTGGCGGAACCGGTCCCCGAGCGGGTGGCCGTCGAGCTGCGCGATGCTGCGGCGCTCATCGTGCGGAGCCGCACCAAGGTCACGAAGGAGCTGCTCTCCGGCGCGCCGAAGCTGCGATGCGTGGTGCGCGCGGGCGCCGGGATGGACAATATCGATGTCACCGCGTGCAAGGACCGTGGAATCGCAGCCCTGAACGTTCCTGACGTGAACAGCGTCTCGGTCGCGGAGCACGCGATGGCCCTGCTGCTGGCGCTCGCGCGCAGGGTGCCGCAGGCGCACGCCTCGCTCTCCTCGCGCTGGGACAAGTCCTCGTTCATGGGAATCGAGCTTTCCGGGAAGACGCTCGGCATCGTCGGGTTCGGCCGCATCGGGCGGGAGGTGGCCGCGCGCGCGCGGGCGTTCGGGATGCGCATTCTCGCGTACGACCCCTACGTCAGCACGGCCCTTGCCCATGAACATCACGCAACCATGGTAGGACTCGACGAGCTTCTCCGCGGAAGCGATGTGGTGACCCTGCACTGTCTCCTCTCCCCGGAGACCAGGCACCTCATCAGCGCGGAGCGCCTTGCGCTCATGAGGCCAAGCGCGCTGCTCGTCAACTGCAGCCGCGGGGCGGTTGTGGACGAGCAGGCACTCTACGCTGCGCTGCAGTCGCACGGGATTGCGGGCGCGGCTCTGGACGTCTTCGAGGTGGAAGGTGCCGACGCGGTGGGGAATCGCCTGTTCTCCCTGGACAACGTGGTGGCGACCCCTCACATCGCGGGCCAGACCGCCGAAGCGCAGGAGCGCATCGCGCGCATCGCCGCACAGCTCGTCCGGGAGGCTCTTCTCAAGAGCACTTTTAATTAATAATTACATAGTAACAAATATCAGAAAGATTTATAAAGTCCGGCGGGATTCGCCCTGCAATGGAGGTCCCGTCATGCGCATCACGCTAGGAAAAGTCGGCCGGCTCCTCGCCGGCGCATCGCTCGTCGCCACCATCACCTACGCGATGACCCGTCCGTATGCGGCCTACGCCCACGGCGGCGATAGCACCCCCACCGTTGCAGCAGACGATGACGACGTTTACACCCCTTGGCCTGACGATGACGGCGACGAGCACGATGGCACGCCCTGGCCGGACGACGAAGACGATGACGATGATGACGGAACGTCCTGGCCGGATGATGACGATGACGACGGCGATGACGATGATGATGACGATGGTGGACACAGCACACCGCGTCCGACGAAGACACCCAGGCCCACAAGAACTCCCCGGCCGACGCACACCCCTCGACCGGAGGACACGCCCTGTCCGAGCCCGACTCCCCGGTATTCTCCCACGCCCGTCCCGCAGGACACCGACGTTCCGGCCCCTACGGACACGCCGACCTATGTCCCCTCGGCGACGGAAACCCTGGCCCCTAGTCCCACTGCCACGGTCTACGTGAGCTCCACTCCTGAGGACACTGATATCCCGAGCGCCACCGCCACGGTCTACCTGAGCCCGACTCCTACGGTGAGCCTCACGGACACTCCGGAGGACGAGCCCACCGATTCTCCCACGGCTCTGCCCACGTACATCCCCACCACTGCCGTTCCCACGGATGGGCCTACCACCATTCCCCCCACTCAGGTGTCAACGGAGACACCGGATGATGGCCCATCGCCGGGGAGCAGTCCGACGTATGTCCCCCAGGACACTCCCGTTGTCCTGCTCCTCGCCCAGCCGAGCGGTGGAGATATCACCCCGGACGACTCGCTTGAAGGCCGCATGGACGCGGGAAAGGCGCTCATCGGGCTCGGTGCCCTCCTCGCTGTTGGAAGCGCGGCCTATCTTGTCGCGAGGAAGAAGTCACCGCAGTCGCCAGAGGATGCCATCCCGCCGGATGCGCCCTCGCCAACGAGTTACACGGGCGTGCTCGCGCAGCTCTCGCAGGCAGAGAACGGCGCGGTGCGCGACCTCGCAGCGATACTCTCGGGGAAGAAGCCCGGGCTCTGGCGCTGGGAGCACAGAGTCAAGGCGCTCGAGGAGAGCCTCGGTCGCGAGTCTCTTTGGCCCTATCAGGCAGGCCAGGTCAGCGAGGCGCTGGAGCGGAACAGCTACCTCAGGCGGACGCATCCCGACCACTACCAGGCAGCGAAGGCCCTCCTGGGTGCGGACGATGCGGCTCGCTAAGGCGGGACTTGCGCTGGGCGCAGGCCTCATTGTCGCGGGAGCTGCATTGCGCCATGAACCTGCGATGCCGCCTCTGCCTGTCCATCCAGTCTCCATCGTTCCTGCCGTGCGCACTGCCCGGGAGGCTCCGGAGGCGCTCCTGACGCTCGCCAAGGCGAAAAATCCCAGAGCGGACGAACTCATCGTCATCCTGCACGGCCCGCCGTACCGGGCCTCGCCCGGGGGAGTGCCGATGTTTGCGACACCAGATACCGGACTCTGGATTGATGTCGCCCTCGCCCTGCAGCACAGCGAGCGCGTGGTTGTCCTCGCGCTGAACAACCCCACTCCCGCTGATGTCTCGCTGAATGACCGGTACGAACGCAATCTCTCGGAGAGGATTCCCGCCCTGGAGGAGCATCTGCTCGGAGCGCGCGAATGGATGGAGCAGCATCCCGAGCAAGTTATCACCGGCCTCGACAGGCAGGCGACGCTGGACACCCTCTCCACCCTCATTCGGGCGGAGGACCGCATCAGCATTCAGATGACCACGCACGGCAACTCCGAGGTCTTCGTGCCGGCAATGGGAGAGGGAGGGTTCAGGGGAGTGCCATTCGAGACTCTCGCGCAGTATCTCGCAGAGAGCGTCAGGAACTCGCCCGGAAGAAAGGAGGTTTCCCTGGTGTTCAATCAGTGCGGAGGGGCCGAGATAGCGGAGCGCTTTCTCCACGCGCTCTACGAGGGAGTGCGGGAGATGGACGAGGAGCGCTTCCCCCAGGTGACCCTGCGGCTCACGAGCGCGAATGCCCTCCCGACGCACCGCATCAATATCTCCGATTACCAGCTGGGCTCGCTCGCCATGTCGCTCGATGGAGGAGACTGGCAGGAATACAACGCGCTGCCCGCGGTGTCGCTGTACGGTTCCGATATGCCGCTCTTCCAGGGAAACATCCCCGGCAATGACTTGGACCTCGAGGTCCGGGACTATGTCCTGCGAAGCGATGGCAGCATAGAGCCCTAGCGCGGCGTGACGACGTTGCGATAGGCGCCCTTGAGCAGGGCGTCGCGGAGCTGCACCGCGGCGAGGACTTCCTGCCTCCTGCGCGTCTCGCTCGACAGCCCCGCAAGACCGGGAGTGGCCACGACGTTCTCGAGGGTGAGCAGCCCGCTCCTCTTGGAAAGCGGTATGTCGAGCGCGATGCCGGAGATGACCCCACGGGACAGGGCCTCGTACAGGACCTTCTCGTCCGCGAGCGCGGGAGTGAGGGTGATGAGCGAGGACGACGCCTTCATGAGGCTCAGCTCCCGCTTGCCGATGAGATTCACGCTCTGCTTGTCCTCAGGCAGCAGCGATGCGACGTAATCGCTCTCCCGTAGGAGCTCGTCGAGGGAGGCGTAACGCGCGCCGATGGACTGCGCGAGGTCATGCCTGTCCTTGAGCGGAAGGGAGTAGTCGTGCAGCACGATGTCCATGCCGAGCGCGGCGGACTTCTTCGCGAGGAGCTGGCCCTCCTCGTTCATCCCGAGGATGCCGAGGGTCTTGCCCGCAAGCTCCTCTCCCTGGAGGCGGTGCCTCGCGAAGGACTTCCCCTCGCGGAGGAGGCGCTCTCCCTGGGGAAGCTTCCTGCTGAGCGCGAAGACCATCCCCAGCGCGTATTCCGCGAGGGCATTGGCCTCATATCCCGGAGCGTGAAGCACGACGACCTTCGCGTCGGCGGCGGCCTTGATGTCGAGATGCGAGACTGACCTGCCCACCGAGGAAATGATGCGCAGCTTCCCCGCAGCGCCCTTCCGGATGGCGGTGCGGTCCAGTGAGGTTTCGGATATGAGCAGGCCGTCGTAGTCCCCGATGGCGTCGGCAAGAGTGCCATCCCTGCCCGGCCGGTAGACGGAGACATCGAGTTGCTTCTCGTCCACCAGGATGCTCGCGGCGCCCTTGAAGACAGGGTCCACGATGAGAACGCGCTTGTCCCCCATGCCTCTCCGGAGCGGGGGAGCCTTCTTAAAGGTTTGCGCGGGGCGACGGAATAATCTATATAGCCGCCGCCCTCTTCCCTGGCCATGGAGTCCGCGTTTTCCGTGAGCGCCAGGCTGCTCCACTACAAGCGCCGGGAGGTCCAGGAAGAGATGTGCCTCCATGCCCAGGAGCGTGAGGTGGCGATGCGCTACGGGGAGCACGGCTTCGGCTCTCGGCCGGACATGCTCGCGTATCCCGCGGACGTATTCGAGGCGGTGAAGGCCGGAGCGACGAGCTTCCACTGCAGCGAGGAGCGCTGGTCCGATGCGCTGGTGCTGGAGCCGGGGATGAAGCCCGAGCAGCTGTCTGCGCTGCGTGTGGGATGGGACCTTGTTCTCGATGTGGACTGCAAGGTGTGGGAGCATGCGAAGCTCGTGGCGTCCCTGCTCGTGCAGGCCCTGCGCCAGCGCGGGGTGCGCGCGGTGAGCTGCAAGTTCTCCGGCAACAAGGGCTTCCACATTGGGGTGCCGTTCGAGGCCTTCCCTGCAGAAGTCGACAGAAAGCCGGTCTCCGCGCTCTTCCCGGAGGGAGTGCACTGGATTGCCCGCTATCTCGCGTATCTCATTGACCAGAAGGAGAAAGGCAGGCCGCTCAGCGCCGCCCTGGTCGCCCTGGGCCTGCCGCGTCTTGCGGAGCAGCTCGGTGTGCGGGAAGAGGAGCTTACCGCGATGATGTGCGCGGGCTGCGGGAACGCGCAGCCTGCTACCGAGGAGAAGTTCTCGTTCCTCTGCACCAGTCCGCTCTGCCGGGACTTCAACCTCCAGAAGGCCGGCGGCGAGAAGGAGTTCCTGTGCGGGTCCTGCGGGAAGATACGCGAGCGCTTCTCCTCGATGCGAAGCTCGGAGAAGTGCCCGCAGTGCGGTGCTGTGGAGTTTGAGGAGCGGCTGAACATCGCGCTCGTGCTGAATCTCGACGTCCAGCTCATCTCCGCGCGGCACCTCTACCGCATGCCGTACTCCATGCACGAGAAATCCGGTCTCGTCTCCCTTCCCATCGACCCGGAGCGCATCATGGCGTTCGAGCGCGAGGAGGCCCGGCCGGAATCCGTGGAGGTTGTCGATGGCCTACGTTTCCTGGACCGGTCTCGGGCTGTGCAGGGGGAGGCTAAGGAGCTTCTCACCGAGGCGCGGGACCACTGGGCTTCGCTCGGCCTGCGCGTCGAGGAGAAGAAGAGCGAGTACCGCGACATCGAGGTGCCCCAGGAGGCGCTGCCTGAGGCCGCGTTCCCGCCGTGCATGCTCCTCGGGAAGCAGGGTCTGCGCGACGGTCGCAAACGATTCATGTTCGCCGCGCTCAATTTCCTCCAGAGCGCCGGATGGTCCCCCGAGCAGATAGAGCAGTGGCTGAAGGAGTGGAATGCGCGCAATCCCGAGCAGCTGAGCGAGACCCTGGTGCAGGGCCAGCTCCGTTACCACAAGAAGCGCGCCCTGCCGCCGAACTGCGACAACAAGCACTATTACGTGGAAATAGGAATCTGCAAGCCTGACGAACTCTGCGCGAAGATTCGCAATCCCGTGAGCTACATCAAGAGGAAGGCGCGTTACTCCTCTTCGCAGTAGGAGAGCCTGACCTCTTCGGAGCCGTGTTCTGACGCCGCGGGTTCGAGCGGCATCCACTGCGAGAGGAAGGCGCGATGCGGCTTGCTCTCCGGCTGGCCGCTCTCCGCCTGCAAGGTGCGAAGAAGCCTCGGGGCATCGCGGACCACCCTGCCGCTGCGGTCCTTCGTAGGTCCCACGCGGAGGAACTGCTGTCCCACCCGCAGGAAGCGTCGCGCGTCGAGACTGCCCGCTGCGTTCACCACCTTCTGGCAGCGCCTGAGCTGCAGCGTCCGCAGGGAGAATGCGGACCAGCAGTCGCCGTCGTCCAGCAGATACACCGTGCCGAGCGAGTACTCTCGTTGCACCTGAGCAATGCGGCCGATGATGCTCTCCACTCGGCGGCGCGGGAAGCGGAAGAAGGGGACATGGCGGTCCGCAGTGCCGAGCACCCGGTTCGTCAGATAGGAGGAATAGGTGGAAGGGGAGCTTACCCCTGCTCGCTCCAGCCTTCCGAGGACGCTCCCGGCAATCCAAAGGATTGCGTCATTTCCCCTCTCGAGGATCCCAGGGGCGCATCGCGGGATGCGTGCGAGCAACTCTCGCGGGGAAGTATGTAAATCTTTCTCCTGCAGGACGGTGCACACGTAGTTCGTCTTCGAGTTCACGGTGCCCGGGACGCGGAGTATCCTGCGCGTGTCGCAGGTGATGGGCGCGTCTATGGCGATGCTTGCCGCGAGCATCTCCTCCGCGAGCTCCTTGCGGCGCTCCGCCGCGATCCGCTCCCGCTCGAAGGGGTCGGCAACTCCCTGGGGGGGAAAGGGGTCGTCATACACGAGATGGAAGCCCTTGCCTCCGCTGAACGCCACATATCTCGGCCGCGAGCCAAAGCGGGCATCGAGATGCCCGATAGCCTCTCTCGCGATGGCCTGCGCCTTCTCCAGGTTGCTCCGGGAGAGCGGTGCGACATCGATGTCGAACACGAGGTCCGCGCCGAGGAAGAGGTTCGCCGCCATGTTCTCGCGGTCGAGGGGCATCGGCCCGACCGATGTCGGCGAGAGCCACCGCGCGACGCTGTAATACGCGTCCAGCGGCGCGAGACGGACGAGCCATCGCCGGAGGTCCTCCGCGGAGCGGACCTGCCGGGGGAGCTTGCGGAACCCGTGGCGCAGATGGAAGCGGAACTGTCTCCGATGGGGCTCGGTGATGCCCGTGAGGTCCGGCGCGTTCTCCCGGTAGAAGGCGCGCATCATTTCCTGATGAGTTTCTCGTACCGCTGGCTCTCGATGAATTTCTGGAGCCCGCGCAGTTCCCGCGAGCGGCGGTGCTGCCGGAGCTCCGTGATTTTCTCCTGGATATGCTTCTTGACGTCCGCCGCGCTCTGCGAGCCATCGAAGCGCGCCGGGGTGTTGGTCTCCACCCACGCGACCAGGCGCCGGTAATGCGGGCCCTCTCCCCGGATTTCGCTGAAAATCCTGCCAATCCAGTCGAATGCGCCCATGCTCCCGTTTTCCGCGGAAAACACTCTATATAAAGTTTCGCCCAAAACCTCTTAAACGGCCAGGGGTGGTCCTGGGGCCATGTACGACATCGCCATCATCGGCGGCGGCGTCACCGGCTTCGGGGCCGCCATGTACGCGCGCAGGCTGAATCTCAAGACGGTGGTATTCTCCGAGAGGACTGGAGGCACCATCATCCTCACCGACCGGGTGGAGAACTACCCGGGATTCAAGCTGCTCACGGGCGTTGAGCTCGCGGAGAAGCTCCAGGAGCATGCCATGGAGTACAAGCCGGACCTCATCGAGGAGCGCGCCGAGGTCATCACGCGCGAGGGGAAGTGTTTTCGCATCATCGTGGGGGAGAAGACGTACGAGGCGCGCACCGTGCTCTTCGCCACCGGGACCAAGCACCGCGAGCTCAAGGTTCCCGGCCACGATACCTTCATGAACCGCGGGGTGCACTATTGCGCGCTGTGCGACGGTGCGTTCTACCGGGGGAAGGTCCTTGCCGTTGTGGGCGGAAGTGACAGCGCAGCGAAGGAGGCGCTCGTGCTCGCGCAGCACGGCAGCAAGGTCTACATGGTCTACCGCGGGGAGAAGATCCGGCCGGAGCCGGTGAACTACGAGCGGGTGCTCGCGAACAGGAAAATCGAGATCATCTACCACACCAACGTGACGGAGATTCTCGGGGACAAGTCGGTGAGTGGGGTGCGCCTCGACCGGCCGTACAAGGGGAAGGACATCCTCCCTCTGGATGGCGTGTTTGTCGCCATCGGGCTGCTGTCCCTGTCCGAGCTCGCCGTCAAGCTCGGGGTGAAAGTCAATCCCAAGGGGGAGATCATCATCAACCGCAAGAGCGAGACCAACATCCCGGGCGTCTACGCCGCAGGTGATGTCGCGGACACCGAATTCAAGCAGGCCATCACGGGTGTCGCAGAGGGCGTCACCGCGACGTACCACGCGTACAAGTACGTGAGCGAGAGCGAGGTCTGCGCTACGGGCGACCAAACCGCGCAGTGAACTCCGTCTCGTGGCCAGTGCGCAATGCGGCGCGGCGCGCGTGCTTATACTTTCCCGTGGACACATCGCTCCGGAGATAGTCCTCGTCGAAGCCGTGCTGCTCCAGATGGCCGCGGATGGTGTGGTATCTCCTGCCCTCGAATGCGGCCTGCAGGCCCCAGAGACCCGCGCAGAACACATACAGGCCCGCGATGGCATAGTCTCCCATGGCGGCATTGAGCGCCGCGTTGAACGTGTTGAGTCCGGTGAGGAGGGACTTCCACCCGCCCAGCGCCACGTAGTCGACGAGCGTGTCCCACGCGTTGTACAGCCGGGGCGCGGCAGCTTTCGCATCCTGCACGGTCTCGAACGCGACGTCGAGGCTGTCCTGGTCCTCGGACAGGGTCTCGTCCAGCATCCGCTCCAGACTGTTGTCCTTCATGGTGTCAGGCAACGGAGATGGCATATAAGGTTCTTTGTGGAGAGATATGCGTGGAAGTCGAGATACTATCCACAATGAAGCGGAAAATGCTCATCTTTCTTCTTTCCATCCCTCGCGCTTCAGCGCCCTATCCACCAGGCGGCTGCCGTGGGCGTCCATCATGCGCTCCAGGTAGTCCCAGTCCCATCCCTCGCAGCGGATGCGGTACCGCGCCTCCATGAACGGCCGGTAGACGGTGTGCGCCATGTACGCGCCGATTGTCGCCGCTGCCGCGCCGAGGGCTGCCCCGATGTCGTGGCCTGCGGTCAGGTTCCATGCCGCGACTCCAGCGAAGGCCGCTGCGCCGAGTGTCCACAGCGGCGAGGCGTACAGGTGGTCGAAGAGGATGCTCGCGTACTCGCGAAGGGATTCTCGCGCACGCTTCACCGCGCTGCCCGGCTTCTCGATGCTGACCTTGACGAGGTCATCAACAAGGATGCCCTCAAGTCCGGTCTCCGCCCATGGCTCCTGGTACTGCTCCACCTCAGGGAGGAGCGTGGTCCCCTTTTTAACTGCTGCGGCGCTGCGATGGAATGTCGCACCTGCCGAACCATCGGGAACGGTGCCGGGCCACGATGTCGTAGAGGGCATCTCGCAGGACGCGCGGCACCAGGAGCAGCGCTGCCGCGAGGCTCCAGGGAAATCCAAGCGAGCGTAGGATTGCCAGGATGGCGGTGCTCCTCAGTACGATGCGGCCCTCCGCAATGAGAATGACGCTGTCCAATTCGGCCGGGATGTCCAGCTTTTTCCGCAATGCCCTGCCTTCCGTGCTGTCCAGCGGGACGAACTCCAGCCTGCGCTTCCGGTCGCGGCGCATCGCGAACCGCGCGAAGGGCGCGCAGAGCCCGCATCCGGCGTCGTAGAGCACCTGCATGGCCTCAACGAGGCGTGGTGCTTAAAAAGCTTTAAGAAAGGAGAAGCATCCCTCCTTCTATGAAGAAGCGCATCGCGGTCTACGCGGGAAGCTTCGACCCGGTGACCAACGGCCACCTCTGGGTCATCCAGTGCGGGCTGGACCTCTGCGAGGAGCTCATCGTCGCCGTCGGCACGAATCCTGCGAAGCACTACACCTTCCCGCTGGAAGAGCGCGTGAAGATGCTTGAGGATTCATTGTGTGACTCGCGGGTCAAGGTGCGCGCCGCTGCTGACCAGGTGCTGGTGCGCTACGCCGCGGCCGAGGGCGCGCACTACATGATTCGCGGGCTCAGGACGCAGGGCGACTACGAGCACGAGCACGCGATGTGGGCCATCAACCATGGCATGGAGCCGGGCATCAAGACGGTGTTCGTGCCCGCTGCCCCGGAGCTTGCGCACGTGAGCAGCAGCATGGTCAAGGAGCTCGCGCAGTTCGGGGAGTGGGAGGAACTCGGCAAGTATGTCCCGGATGTCGTGCTCGCGAAGCTCAAGGAGCGGTTCCGCTAGACTTCCGGGAGCGGCGGCGAGAGGTCCACCGCATCCAGCGCCTCATCGGGAAGCTCAATCTGCCCGGCTGTCGGCGTGATGCGCGCCTCGCTCTCGAACAGGAACTCGCTGTCCTGGAGCTGGAACGTCGCCGTGGTCTGTGCTCTCGTGATGAGGAACGTCTTCGCGTCGACCCAGTAGGTGACGCGCATCGAGGTGAGCTGCCCGTCCTCCAGCAGCGCGCTCCGGTCCAGCTGCGCGTACTGCTCCAGCGCGCTCTCGCTCGGAATCACGCGGAGGACATGGAAACCGTCTTCGTCCGCAAGGCGCTGCACCTCGCTGCCCTTCAGCAGCGCGGCCAGGTCTGCGGACTGGTCGAGCGGCTCCTCTGCCCGAGAGGTGTACCACACGCCCTCGTTCTTGAGATACATCGTGTCCCCGATGATGTAGGTCTCCGCGCTGCGCTCGGTGTAGAGCGGGCCGGCCTCGCTGCGCATAGAGGAGATGAGGTGCATGTCGCCTCGGTCGAAGGTTCCCTGCATCTCGATGACCGAGACGATGGTGACGTTCTGCCCCTCGACGACTGTCGATGTCCTGCCCTGCATGATGAATGCGAGGTCGTAGCTCTCCAGGGACTGGTGCGCGGCGATGGCATTCCTTGCGATGCTCTCCGCTGAGGGGGCGCAGGAGGCGAGCAGGAGCATCGCGAGAACGAGGAATAGGCGCATGGCAGTCGGCCATCCTGCCGCTATATAAAACTATCAGCCTCGGCCGTGCAGAGGATTTCCCGGCCGCATTGTCGCACGATATCCGCGCTGTCTCGCCGTAATCCCGGATATCCTCAACAACGCGGCCGACCTCCCGCTTTTTCTTCGGTCGGGAAAGCCTTATAAGCTGCACGCGTGTTTCGCCGAGGGATGCGCAAGCGCTGCACCTGCGTCGGGGAGTGCCTCTGCCTGCCGGAGCCGTCGTGGAATGCGGAGCCTTTGAGTGCCCCGGAAATCCGGCCGGTCTTCGACGTCTCCGCCAATCCCGCCGCGGAGAGCCAGCTGGAGCGGATGACTCCCCGGGAGGTCTCCTCGCTACGCAAGTCGTATCTCCAGCGCTTCCGGAAGCGGCAGACCGTGTGGAAGCGCAGCGCGCTCTCGAAAAAGTGGAAGGCGTGACCTCCCACACGGTCAGCGTCTCCATCTCCCTGGATTCCAAGAGGGTGTATGCCTTCGTCTCTCGGCCGGAGAATCTCCCGAAGTGGGCGCCCGGACTGTGCCGCTCCCTGAGAAAATCACGCGGCGGCTGGCTGCTGGAGACTCCCGACGGTGAGGTCGCGTTCCGTTTTGTCGCGAAGAACAAGCTGGGAGTGCTGGACCATTACCTCACCCTCTTCCGCCAGCCGGGGATGAGCGCGAGAGGATTCGCGAAAGACATCCGTCTGGTGGAGCGGGACCTGGCGAGGCTGAAGCGGGTGATGGGGCGCTGAAGCACTCGGATGGCTCTGGGAAGAGAGGGTCACTCGGCTGGGATTCAACGCTCACCATACGAAGATATTAAGGAGAGGGGGCCTACGGCTATGCCAATGGGCAAGGCGTACTCGCTGGAGAAGGATGTGCTGGTCATCCATCGAGAACTGACGCAACTTGACCTTTTTGTCCGCGACTTTGTTGAGGTTCTGAGGAAACATATAGCATATCTCATTGTCAGCGGCTTCGTCAGCATCGCTGCCGGGAGAAGCAGGGGGACGGAGGACGTTGACGTTCTCATACCTGCCGTAGACTCTGCGACCTTCACTCTGTTGTTTGAAGAGCTCTCCGGGAGGGGATTCTGGTGCTATCAGGGGGACACTGCCAAAGGGGTCTATCCCTACATCCAAGAATTTGCTCATATCCGATTTGCGCGCGCCAATCAGGTTTTTCCCAATGTGGAATGCATTCCGATTACGTCTGAAAAAAAGGCACAGTACTTTGAATTCCGTCATCCTCAGAAGATGAGAATCAAGGACTTTGAGTTCAATATCCCTCCACTCGAATTTGAGATTCTCTACAAGGAGATAATCCTCGGCGGAGAGAAGGACCTTGCGGATGCCAAGCACTTGAGGACTGTTTTCTCGGACATACTGAAGAGGGAAAGATTTAAGGAGTTTGAGCCCGTTGTTCGTTCACATGGCCATTGATTACGTTGTCTATTATGCGGAGAAGCTCAAGCGTAATCCTGATATCTTCGTTCAGCAAAAAGAGCTCATCGAGTCGCAAATGCAGAGCAGCGCTGCCTTCTTCAGCGGGCTGTTCGGCAAGGACTTCAAGGCTGAGGCGAGAGCGTACCTCCGAGAGGTCGGGCTGCTGTGAGGGCGCGTCTGAGGGAAATCTAGCGGCACAGGTCGCGCAGCGCGAGGAACTCGCGCTCGCCGATGACGCTGCTGTAGCCCTTCTTCCCCTCGGTCAGGGCGAGGTAGGTGGCCTCGGTCGAGTTCTCGTAGTGCTCATTGAGCGTGGCCTGCAGCCCCTCGGGGAGGTCCTCGGCCCAGAGGGTGCAGCGCAGTTCATCGTCGCCGTTGATGTCGAACAGCACCACCGTGTCCACTGTCCCGTCGTTGCCCGGGGGGATGTCCCGGATGGACAGCAGCCGGAACCGGAACGGGTGGTTGCCCAGGAGCTTGGTGACCATCACGCCCAGCGTGACGTGCTGGGTCTGGGAGCGCGGGTCCTCGGTGAAGGCGATGGCCTTCTCAAAATACGGGGAGTACTCCATGCTCTGGCCGAGCAGGTGCCTCTCCAGATACGCGATGCGCTCCCGATGTCCGGGAATCTGCATGACGCTCTCCAGCCCGCCCGCCTGCCACCTCCCCTCGCAGAGTTCTTCCGCTCGCTCCCACTGGGACTCGCCGATGACCGGCTCGACGCGCGTGTTCCCTTCGGTGAGGGCCCGGTACCATGCGTCCGTGGAGACCTCGTAGTTCTGCTGGAACGCCGGGTCTCCTGCCTCGAAGAGGCACTGCCTGCCCCCTCTCGGGGAGCCGACCGCGGCGATGTTCATGTCGACCTCGCCGTCGAGGTCCGCATCGATGGTCCCGAGCGCCTGCACGGTGGCGAGCCGCTGCCGGACATACGCGGACGCGAGCTGCCCCTGGGCGGTGAGCATGAGGCCGCGGGAGAAGTAGCCGGAGGACTGCAGCCAGTGCGGCTGCTCCGTGAGATGCTGGGACAGGTAGCTGACGCGGTCCTGATGCGGCGGGACGTCCTGCGCGAGGGTCCCTGCGAGGACCGCGAGGCCTGCGGCGATGCTGGCAGCGACCTTCGCGCGCGGGCTGCGTTTCGGAGTTCTCACGGTGTCCCGGAGTTTCCTGACCTGGTCGTCGAACGTCATGCAATCCCCCCTGCGACGGATTCGGTCGCGCTATATAAAGCTGCGGTCACGGCGGCCGTCCAGGAACGCTCGGAAACGAGGTCGGCCGCACCTCGGGAATCATCGGCATGCCGTGGTCAGTTCCGCCCGGATGGACGAGCCCTCGCCATGATGGCGATGTGCCGCTTCAGCGTGGGGGCAGCGTTGCGCCAGAGCGCGAAGCTGAGCGGCTCGCCGTAGTACAGACTCCTGTTTCTCATCTGGCGCAGGCGGTCCACAGCGTCCCAATCCAGCCCGAGTTCAGGATGCCGCTCGCAGAGATACGCGAAGAGGCATTCGTGGGTCTTCGCCTTCCATCCCTCCAGGCGGACGAACGCCTCGCACAGCATGTGCAGGATATCGTAGCCGAGACGGAAGAGAGCAGTCTCGTCTCCGCGATGGATGGCGCGTTCCCATCGTGAGAACGTCCTGAGATTCGCCAGCGCGAGGTGAGGGAGGGCAGCAGCGCGATGAGGCTCAGGCGTTCCGAGAGGCAGATAGGCTCCGCTCTCCAGGCATGCCCGATGCGCATCTCGCAACCTCATCAAGGCTGCCCTTGAGGAGATACCCTTCAAGGATGTTTCCCAGGAGAGGTGGCCGCATTTTTCGGAGCGCTGCACGATTCTTGCATGCAAAGAGGTCGATTTTCCGGCCGAGAGCCCTCTCCAGCCGCGAGATTTCGGGCACGTTGGAATATCCAAGGACGAAAATATCCACATCGCTCTCCCGGTGCCAGTCCCACCGGCTCATGCTCCCGAACAGCACCACGGTGTCCGCAGGAAGCGAGGAGAGCCCGCTCAGCAGGCCTCGCTGCTCGAGAGCATCCAGAGCGAAGAGCCGCTTCCTCACGCGGTAGCGCTCATTCTTCCATGCGGCCTCGTAGTAGGGCATCCGGCCGCGCTCCTTCATCCGTCGCACGAGGCCGCCGGCGATGAACCTCCTCAGCCAAAGGGCGGCCCTTGGCCTGCTCATGCCGGCCGCGCGCAGCAGCTCGGAGAAGCGCCAGCGTCTCGTCGGCTCCTCGAGGAAGAGCAGCAGGAGCCCGTCGTGCTTTTCCATAATAGTTATGTTTGGCATAACTATTTAAAAGGGTTTCGGAGCAGAAGCCCCCGTAGAAATGTATGTCACTGTCAGTAGAGACCCTCAGATTCTTCGGCCGCAATCCCGTAGGATATCAGGGTGGTCTCGCCGGCATGGCGATGATTTCTCGCAATGCGGCCGACCACTAAGCATACCTTGCAGCGCGCAGATGAGTGAAGTATTAATACAGGACCACAGCCAATTCATGACATGGGTTACTATTGCAACAAGTGTAAGCGTGATGACTTACCGGATGATGTTGTTGAATATTCTAAAGGACACTTCGGAAGGATTCTCTGCCTTGATTGTCAGCCGAGAAAACGAGCCTTCGGAAAGTCTGAGCGCAAAAGAATCCTCGCAGAACCTCAGACTCCTGAAGAGCAGGCACTTTTTCAGGAACTGAAGAAGCGAGGCCTTCGAGTACAGTCCCAAAAATGGGACGGCTACAAGCATATCGACCTGGCTATTCCTGACGCGAAAGTGAATATTGAGGTTGATGGTCAGCAGCACGCATTTAATCCCAAACAGGCTCTGGCAGACCTAAAACGGACTTTCTATTCGTTCAAGAAAGGGTGGGTTACGCTAAGGATTCCGAATACTCTTGTGAAGAATCACCTTCAGAAAACCTCAGATTACGTGGCAAAATTCATACGGGAAAGTGCTGAGGAACTGGAGGATGATGACGATTTATGGTTATGGTAGCACTATGTGCGTTATGACCTGACTTTCGCTCAAGAGCCTCCGGAGGGCTCTACCTCAGCAAACCATTTAAAGGTAGTAATGTGCAGACCACATGATGAAGGAGTTGACGTATCCATCCGTGGACCATCTCATCGAGCTCAATGTGCTTGCGCTCAGCGTCATTCAGGTGAAGCGAGCCGACAGGGCTCAGGTGATGAGCCGTGCACGATTAGAAGAAGTGCTCACATCGTGCAGGAGAGTCGATGGTGACGTCTACGATAAGGCAGTCATGCTGCTGAAGGGTATCGTGCAGAAGCATCCCTTCGAAAGTGGCAACAGGAGGACCGCATTTGTCGCCACAAAGGAGTTCCTTCTGATGAATGGAGCGAGACTCGGGATTGTGGATGAGCCTGAGAATGCCCGTATCCTCCTGGGCATACGGGAAAACTATTATGCTGATGCAGAAATCAGGGAGTGGGTACACCATGGCAAAATCAGAGCGTTTGAGCGATAAGGAAATACTGGAGATTGTCTCGAGAGAGCTCGAGAATTTCAAGAAGCTCATCAAGGGCCACGAGAAGCTGCTGTGGGCGATTGGCGAGTTGTAGGGTAACGGTTCGCATATAGAGTTACGGCGTGGTGTTCGCATAGGCCACGGAAGCCGCGATCTTCAGCTTGCGGACGAGGTCACTGCCGTCTTACAGATTTTAAAGAACATTAGGTGAGATAGAATCAAGAAAATCGGCCCAATTCCCCAAAACCAAGAGTCACCTATTAAGATAAAAACGGTCAGAAAACCGGAGAGGAGTATGAATAGGTATAGTGGCCTTTGGTCGTCATGGTTGAAAGCACTGTGGTTGCCTGCAATCGACGTTTGCGTAAATGGATAGAACCATCTAAGACCAGAGCGTGTGGTTGTAATCGAGATCGTTTGTCCGCAATAGAGCGTTTAGAGTTTATATGTAACGACTTGGAAGTTCTTCTCGAGAAAGCCCTATCCGCGTCCCAGGAGTTACTCTCACCATCGATTCGGACATTGTTGGGACAAACGTTCGAGACCGAATTCCTGGATTTAGAATATGTGTATGGTAAGAGCGGCACATGCACTGCCTTTCTCTTGAGAAAAATTCTTGAGAAGGCAGCTTTTATCGCGCTTTCAAAGAAAGGCGCGGGCGGGGAGCTAAACGAGGGCAATGGACACATCAAGGGTCTTGACTTATTACTTGATCTCGCAGCTAAAGAGCAAGTGAAAGGGCATCCAATCATAATGCCAAAGACACGCAAGGCGATTCACGGAATAAAATTCCTCGGTGATTCGGCTGCGCACAACCCCCTCGTTATCGTAGATATGCATGAGATTACCCCTCAATTACCTTATATTACAACGGCGTTGAAGGAAATAGGCATTTCTATCCAAGAATTATCGTGACTCGGGATTAAAAAACTGGAGATATAGTACTTAGAAGCTACCCGGGCTTCTTCAGAGTAAATTATGCTCCCAACGCCCATTTCCACAGGGGCCGGTAGGCGATGCCGCTTTCCTCCTTCTCGACATCATCCGTGAGCACCACCAGTTCCCGGACCTTCTTGAAGGAATGCCCGAACTCTTCAAGCGCGGCTTTCTCTCTCGCCGGCACCTGTGCTCCCAT
>JAGVZT010000016.1 GCA_018302335.1 Candidatus Woesearchaeota archaeon
TTAAACCGCACGCCGCACCCCTTGTAGTGCTCCCCCGCCAATTCCTTTAAGTTTCAGCCTTGCGACCGTACTCCCCAGGCGGCGAGCTTAACATCTTCATTTCGACACTGCGCATCCTCGTGAGATACGCAACACCTTGCTCGCAGCGTTTACGGCCAGGACTACTCGGGTATCTAATCCGGTTTGCTCCCCTGGCTTTCGTCCCTCACCGTCAGACCCGTTCCAGTTGGACGCCTTCGCCACAGTTGGTCCTCCGAGGATTATAGCATTTTACCGCTCCCCACGGAATACCTCCAACCCCTCCCGGTCTCGAGTCCGGCAGTGTCCCCTGCGCGCCGTGAGCTTGAGACACACGATTTCACAGAAGATTTACCGGACCGGCTACGGACGCTTTAGGCCCAATAATAGTGGCTCCCACTTGTGGCGCCGGGATTACCGCGGCTGCTGGCACCGGTCTTGCCCACCACTTATTCGCCAAGGATCTTGCTCTTGGCAAAAGTCCATACGGTGTATGGACACGTAGGATTCCCCTATCACGCTTTCGCGTAGTGTAGAGTTCTCGCGCCTGCTGCACCCCGTGGGGCTAGGGCCAGTATCTCAGTGCCCTTCTCGGGGCAACCCCTTCCAGGGCCCCTACCGATCATTGGCTTGGTGGGCCATTACCCCACCAACTACCTAATCGGCCGCCAACTGATCCTAGGACCTTACGTTTCAGGAGAAGCGCCTTCCAGCCTCGACTCCCTATCCGGGTTTAACCTCAGTTTCCCGAGGGTATCCCGAATCCTAGGGCACATTATCGACGTGTTACTGAGCAGTCTGCCGGTGTCCTTGCGGACCCCTGGACTTGCATGGCTTATCCGAATCCTACTAGCGGCAGCCTCCCGCAGGATAAACGGGAATTATTGGACGGTCGCACTTAACGTTATTGTACGGATTGAGCGTCAGTACCTGCCTCATACTCAACTGGTGAGTTGAGCATTCATGTCTTACGGATTTCCGTCGTGAGACGGGGGCGAGGATCGGGTAATGAGGCCATCCCGGAACCGTCTCACCCGTGGACAGCTCCAGCTTATGCCGGAATGAGAGGAGGAATGAGGGGTATTTATAAACCTATCGTTCTCCTCCTGTGCATGATTCTCCGGGCCGCGGAGCGGCACATGCGTGACTTCGGCTGGTTGAGAACCTTCTGGCTTTTCTCGTTCGACGATTACTATGACCCGGGGAACGTCGGCTTTGGCGCGCTGCGCGTCTTCAACGACGACGTCATCGCGCCAGGCAAGGGTTTTCCGATGCATCCCCACGCGGACATGGAGATTGTGACGCTCGTGCTTTCCGGAGAGCTCAGCCATGAGGATTCCACCGGCGGCAAGGGTGTCATCCGCGCCGGGGAGGTGCAGCACATGTCCGCCGGAACGGGAATCGTGCACGCCGAGCGCAACGCCGGCAAGGAGCCGTGCCACCTCTACCAGCTATGGTTCCTGCCGATGGTGAAGGGACTCCGTCCGAGCTACGGACAGACTGCGGTTTCCCTGCACGAGGACGCGCTTACCCTGCTCGCATCGTCCTCAGGGGGATTGCGCATGCAGAGCGATGCCCGCCTCCATCGCGGCCGGCTGAGGAAGGGGAAGCGGTTGGTTCACAACGCCGCGAAGCGCGGCACCTTCATCTATCTCTCGGCCGGGATGCTTGAAGTGAATCGCGATGTGCTCTCTCCTGGTGACCAGGCGCGGCTCACGGATGCGCGCGTCGAACTGTTGGCGCGTGAGGACAGCGACTTCGTGCTCGTGGACGTTCGGCTCAGTTGAACGGGGGGAAGCCGCTGTTGTCGTCGAAGTCTCCGCCGAGTCCCTTGGCGAGCGACTCGATGTCTAAGTCTCCGCCGAGTCTCCTGCGGAGCGACTCCATCGTCTCCGTCAGCGTTTGCATCTGCTCCTCGCGGCGCGCGGTAACCTGCTCGGCGGTGAGCGGGACGAGGGCGGTGCCGCTCGCGGAATAGAGGTTGACTCCAGAGCCGGAGATGCGTGCCCGATAGTCCACGACCGCTTCGGCGCCATCAGGCACCTGCGCAGCGAAGAGATTTATCCCGTTGGAGTCGACGGCCTCCACCACATGCACTCCGCGCAGCTCGTACATGCTGAGGTCCTTGCCGACCGAAGCCGCGTAGGCCTCCGCAGAGACGGTGAGTATCTTTTCCAGTTCGATGGCCATGGTGTTCCCTCCGCTTCCGGGAACGAAGCTCCGTTTTTAACCGTTTGCGCGCCCGGTAGGCAGACGGCCGGAATCCTCAGCATCTCCGGCAAGACGGCGAGACAGCATGGAGGACGCGCGGCATGGCGACCGGGCGAAGAGGGCCTTATTTGGGTTTGATTCACCGCTATAGGATAATAACTTTTATAAACAAAATTGGCTTTCCCTCCGACTATGGAGCGGTTCACCCCGTTGGAGCGCCGGGAGCTGGAGACAATCCTGCACAACACAGCGCCCCGCGGGACATACCCAAGCTCTCCGGACTGGGACTGCAGCTGGCGGGAGGCGCTCTGTCGCGTGCAGAACCTGAGCGATGTCGACGACTATCTGAACACCCTGACCTATGACCGCGGGCGGGCGCAGATGGATGCCCTGCCGTACGACTCTTTCGCGAAAGTTCACGATGCCCGCAGCGGCTGCTGCTGGGAATATGCGGTCGCTTCCGCTGCGCTGGCGTCGCAGCTCGGCTATCGGCCGCTGGTGCTCATTCTCGGTCTGACGCTCAACGGGAAAGAGGAGTCGCATGCCGAGTTCGTGTACCCGCGACATGGTCGCTGGGGGACCAAGGGCAGGTACTCCGCGCCGCCGGTGATGGAGTCCCTCGACGTGACCGCACGCATGCTGGCGAGGCTGATTGGGCAGCAGGCGATGAAAGAGGCGCATGCTTTCGGATACGCGGTCATCGACCTCCAGAAGGAGTTCGGCGATCGCTGGCTGGACAGTGGCGAGGACCTGCACCGCGACCTTGCGGTGCGCTGGTTGTGAGGTGAGACGATGAGCATCGTGAGGAGATTCGGACGGACACTGGGACTGACCGCGGAGAGGCGCATCGAGCTCTCGGACATCGTCGAAGAGGACGCGCGCGTGAGCACGCGATTTGAGCGCGGCTACTCTATGGTGCCTTCCATGCACCCCAGCGGTGGACTGTTCGCGACCGAGGGATACCGAGTGTCGGACCGTCATCTCGTGACATTCTCCACGGGCACCGTGAGCATCACCGTGGACGACCCGAAGTACTTCACTGAGTTGAGCAACGGCGAGAAGGTGCGCGTCGCGTACCGCACGCGGACTGAGGTGGTGGAGGATTACCTCGATGATTTTCGGGAGAAGGCGGAGGTCGCGCGGCGTGCAGCGGGCCACGAGATAGTGTCAGTGGAGCGGACCGCCTCGTAACGCGGGCCGCGCTGCGGAGAATCTCCCGCAATCCGGTGCGACCTTCCGGAACCTGTCCGACATTGCGGCCGGGATTGATTTCCGCACAGTCCGTGAGAAAAACATTTAAACGCCCGGTCGCCCTGCGGAGCCGAGGGTCGGTAGCTCAGACTGGGAGAGCACACGGCTGAAGACCGTGGTGTCCGGGGTTCAAATCCCTGCCGACCCACTTGCGTGCCCTAGCGCTTCCGGTGCCGCACATCCACCTCGACGAGGGAGAGGCGTCTGTCCAACTGGCGGAACTCCGCTCGCATCTCCGCCCGCATGCCTGCGAGCTCTCCCCTGAGGGAGCCCAGTGAAGCGCCTTGTTTGTACACGACCCCAAGGATGCAGCCGAGCGCGAGGAGGATGAGCTGGTCCAACGCAAGACTGCCGCCGAGCAGGAAGCGCGCAATCTCGTACAGGGTGTACAACCAGAGCGCACCAAGCAGCGCCCAGACAATCGCCTGAAAGATCCGGTCGCTGCTCACGGAGAGCCTCCCATGGTCTTCATGAAGAGCAGGAGAATCGCAAGCATCAGCAGGAGGATGGCCATGCCGATAAAGTCGAATCTTCGCATGGCCTCCAGCAAGGCACCGGTGAATATATGCCTTCACCGCGCTCAGCCGGAAGCTCTCGGCCACGCCCGCAAGGACCGCGCCGAGGAGCCTGCTTCTCCCGGACCAGAAGGTGTTCTCCGGGAAATCTCCGCGGCGCAGGAAGACTTCCATCGCCTCAGGACCGTGCACTCCACTATAAATGAGTTGCGGAGCCCTGGCTCAGCGGCCCTGGAGGGGATTCATCGGGGAGACTCCCGTCGAGGGCAAACCTTATATCGCGGGACTGTTTGCATGGGCGCATGAGAGCGACCTGGCTCCTGGCGGGCTTGCTTTTCCTCGCGGGCTGCATGCCGTCAATCATCTATTCTCTGGCGAGAGACGCGCCTCAGGAAGATACGGTGACGCTCGCGTCCTGCCTGAGCGAGAGCGGCGTGACGTTCTACGGCGCGTCCTGGTGCTCGCACTGCGACGAGCAGAAGCGCCTGTTCGGCGATAGCGGGAAATACCTGCGGTATGTGGAATGCGCACTCCCGGACGGGACGCAGGCTCCGGCGTGCGCGGGCATCGAGGGGTATCCCACCTGGGAGTTCGCAGACGGGAGCCGCGTAGCGGGGGTGCTCTCCCTCGAGCAGCTCGGCGAGCTCAGCGGCTGCGGCTCTGCGCCCCTCACGTTCTCCGGTCCCGGGGAGACGCTGTGGGCCTCGGAGGGCGAGGAGTTCAGCTACGCTCTCTGCGGCGCAGAGGAGGAGTGCCTCGGTGAATATGGCGACCCCTCGGGCGGACTGCCGCCGTACTCCTTCGGGTCAAGTGGACTGCCTGCCGGTCTTGAGTTGCTCCCGAACGGGCTTCTCTTCGGCGCTCCTGTCCAGGCCGGTGAGTACAGCGTGCCGGTATGCGTTGCGGACGCTGCCGGAGCGGTCGCCTGCCAGGTGCTCACTCTCGTCGTGGGCGGGCTCGAGTCTCGCGGCTGTTCCGTGGATACCGACTGCCTCGCGGAGGAGTTCTGCGAGGGAGGGCTGTGCGCGCTGCCGGACATGGGCTGTTCGGCGGATGCTGACTGTGTCCTGCTTGACTGGCAGTACAGGGTCCCCTGCTGCTATGCGGGACAGTGCGGCGGAGTGGATTACGGCAAGGCATCGGTCATCGCGGTGAGCGGCGAGTGGCTTGCGCAGATGCGCGCGCTCTACTGCCCTCCGCCGCGGCAGTGCGGTCCCGCGCCGGGCTGCCCGGCGATGATTGTCGACGTCAACTACCACGCGGAGTGCGTGTACGGGGCGTGCGAGAAGATCCCAGGAGAGTCGTGAGCGCCAGCGTTTTCGCTGGCATCCCCAAAGAATGAACGCATCGGCTGCTCGGGCAATGGACTGCACCCACTGCAAGGCGCACATCGAGCCGGGACACGCGTTCCCCGCGAGTGCGGGGCCAGGTCCGCGGAGCCCGCCGCTTACCACGAAAAGGATATATGGAAGGAGTCCCACCGGATGCCCGTGCATCCGAGAATCCTTGTCATCGTGGTCATGCTTGCTCTCTCTGCGCTCGCGTGCCAGCGCGCCGGTCCGCAGGACGTCACGCAGGCCATCACGCCCGAAGAGACCCCACGGGTGGAGCCTGGAGGCTCCGCGGCGGTCGCTGCGGGAAAGCAGCTCAGCGGCGGGCAATGCCGCGGCACGGACAAGCCCAAGCTTGGCACCTCCCCGATGCGTCCGGAGGATTTCCGCTTCATCATTCCCTATGGTGCGATGATCGGCGGCCATGTGACGCCGATTGACCACCAGTACTTCTCTCCCGCGGTCTTCCACTCGCCGCGTGACGCGTACGATGTCGTGGCGATGGCGAACGCGACCATCGTGGGCATCACCTCGCGCACCAACTCCAGGGGCACGGAATACCGGCTGGTGTTCAGCATGAGCTGCACCCTCTTCTACTATTATGACCTGCTCACCTCCCTCGCGCCGGACATCCAGAAGGCCTACGACGCGCAGCGCATCAACATCCCGGTGGAAGAGGGCCAGCTAATAGGCCGCATCGGCGGCCAGACCCTGGATTTCGCGGTGTGGGACATGGATGTCCGCCTGGGCTTCATCGTCCCGGAGCATTACGCCGGGGAGTCCTGGAAGATCCACACCGCGGACCCTCTGGACTACTACACCGACGAGTTCCGGGCGTTCATCCTCTCGCGCTACGTGCGCACCGCAGAGCCTGTAAGCGGCAAGATTGATTACGACATCGACGGCCGCGCCGCGGGCAACTGGTTCGAGGAGGGCACCGATGGATACGGCGGGGGCGGAGTCGGCAGCGAGTACTACCGCGGCCACCTCTCCCTCAGCTATGACGCGTTCGACCCTTCGAGCATCGTCTTTTCCGTCGGCAGCTATCCTGGCCTCGATGAGCGCGCGAGTCCGAGCAACTGGCCGATGATGTTCCTGATGCAGTTCGGGGTGAAGGGCAACTCGCCTGACCCCAAGGATATCTCCGTGGACACCGGGCTGGTCCGGTACGAACTCGTGCAGAAGGACTGGGCGGATGCTGCGGGGAATTACTGGGGCCGCATGACGCTCATCACGGGCGTCCTGGCGAAGAACCACGAGGACCGCCTGTGGGGCACGGCGCTCGTCCAGATGCTCGCGGACAGACGGCTGAAGGCTGAGGTGTTTCCCGGGAAGGCTGCCCAGCAAGTGACCGGATTCTCCGAGCAGGCCGTGGTATACGAGAGATAGGTCACGCGCGGCGGAACTGCCTGCCGATGTCCTCAGGGGCGGGCCGGTACGCGGGTGATTCCGGCTCGCGTGGCCTGAGACCTGCGTAGGCGCGCAGCCACTCCGGCATGTCGCGGATGTCCTCCTCGTTCTTCTCGAGGACTTCTTTGAGCCAGCCCCTCTCCTCGTACGTCCGCTGAGCGCCGCGCTCCCGGCAGCGTGTGAGCCATGCCTCGTACTCGCGGACATGCTGCGAGGCCTCCTCTAATGTATCCCTGAGGGACATGCAGAACGCAGCATGTGCGCAGCAGTTAAAGCTATCGCCCAGCCCCCGTGGCAACTCTCGTAAATCATGGCCGCAGCGCCGTCCGGTCACCGGAGTGTATCGCCGTCCGCGCGGATAACGCTGCCACGCGGCCGGAATCCCCACCTCGCAGCCGTTCAGTGCCGCTCGGGGTCGTACGCGGTGACGCCGCACATGCCGTCCTTGCACTCGAACAGGCCGGTGCCCCGGTAGGACTGGGCGGACAGGCCGCGCATGATGTCCCAGAGCTCGGCGGTGCTTTCCGCCATCCAGGGATAGGAGTGTACCTTGCCTTCGGCGGTGTAGAGAACCAGCCGCGGGATGCTGGTGACTGCTTCGGCCTTTCGCAGCGCGTCGTCCTCGGAGTAGTAGAACGGGATGTCGAGATATGGCGCCAGCGCCGCGATGTCCGGCTTGACCCACGCGCAAGGGCCGCACCACTCCGCGGTGTAGAAGACCATCAGAGGCCGTTCCGCGGGCAGCGCTGCAATCTCCGTGGCGACTTCCCGGAGGGCTCGCATCCCCTCTTCCTTGAGATCGTCGAGCCCGATGGCAGCCTTGAACGCCTCCTGCTCCTCTTTCCCGAGGGCCATGTATCGCTCGAAGCGCGCGACTTCCATCCCCATCATGCCCGCGGCCTTGCGTCTTCCGTCCTCAGTGGCGATGTCGACGCCCAGGCCCTGCGGATACTGCTCGCGCACCTTCGTCACCGCGTCCTCGACATCCAGGTATTCCCGCTGACGGACGGCGAAGCGCTCTTCGACGTCGCTGCGGATCGCGAGGAGTCGTCCGATCCGGTTCTGGGCGATGATGTCCTCAAGAGGTCTCATGGGACTCCAAAATCCTTGCGGTCAAGCTCGGACGACCGTGCCCTGCGCACGTAGCCTGCGCTTGCCCAGGTCCAGAGGCCTATGCCGGTGAATGGCAGGTATTGGGCCTGACCGCTGAGCGCGCCAGCCCCTGCGCCGATGAAACTCAGGGCGCCGATGGCGTAGAGCCCAAGGTCTGCGGCGCGGCTTATCCAGTCGTCCCGCTTCCTCGGGGTCTGGGGCAGGATGCCCAGGAGCATGGCCATACCGGCATTCGCATAAGCGAGAACAGACCCACTGTTGATGTAGCCGCTCGCCGCCCACGCGGCAGAGGCGCCGAGGTACAGCGCGCGGCTCAGGGTGCCCGGGTCCCGGAAGGCGAACCGCTGCCATGTCGAGAGCGCCTTCTCGTGGAGGGACAGCAGGGCATTGTCCAGGCCGTGATACGCGGCCTTGAATCCCCCGAGGACGCTGTGGTACGCGGCCGCCGCGCCATCACGCACCGCGAGCGCGGCGCGCTCGATGGGCGGAATCCGCTCCTCGGCGTCCGCGAAGGTCTCGACGAGTTTCTCGAGGTCCCGCTGGTCTTGCATCGCTCGTGAGGAGTGAATCTCAGCTTATAAACGTTGACGTTAGGCTTAAGTGTCCGCCGTGATTCCCTGTGCGCATGGACTACGACAGATTCCTCAACCAGACGGTGCGCGTGGTCACCACCGCAAGGTGGGCGAACACCAATTACTGCAGCACGGGCAACTCGCTTGAGCTCGAGGGGATGCTTGACGAGGAGAGCGAGACGCACGTCTATCTGCGTGACGTAGTCTGCACCGCGCGAGACGAGGAGAGCGGCAAGGACTACACCAACGGATTCTTCGACATCGATGCCCCGTACGCTGCTGTCCGGAAGGAGCACATCGTCGCGCTCTACGTGGTGATGACGGACGAGAAGGACGAACTCGAGGATTCTTAGAGGATGCGGCCGCATTGCGGGTAATCATCGGAGGCCCTGCGAGGCCGACGGGCCGGACAGGTGGCAGCTCGTTGAGGAATACGCCGGGCAGGTCTTGGATTCTTCGCCAGCATCGAGCTCTCCGTCAGCGCAGGTTCTTGACTGTTCTCCTACCGGCGGCGATTCCGCTTCTGAACGCGCCTTCGCTATACGGTCCTCCCAGCATATCGCCTGCAATAACGATATTCTCCTGGGGATGCGCGGCGAGATAGCTGGTGTACCTCTCGACCCTTTCCAGATGGTCCGAGGAGAATATCGGCAATGCCTCATCCCAATAGACTCCGCCAAGGACTCTGAAATCCTCTACCATCCCAGAGATGGCGTGGATGTCGAGGCTTTCCAGCACCTCTTTGAGCTCATCATTGCTCGCACCGCGGCCCATCGCCTCCCTCATGGCCTTCGCCATCAGGCTCACGGTGAAATACGCTTTGTCGGTCTGGGCAATCTTGGTCATTCCCGCGATGTGCGTGTTTCTCCTCTCAGGAACAAGGATATAGCTGTGAGGGAATGCCTCTTCGGTTGCGCAGCATACTCTCTGATAGCTGCTGTATCGCACACCCTTCAGGAATTCCTCGGTGTCATCACCCACGCCATGGAGCATCTTCAGCGCCGCATTCCCCGTCGTCGTGACCACCAGTTGTCTTGTCTTGAATGCAGAGGACTCTCCGTTGTGCCTGCAGGTGAGAGATACGCTGTCGCCCTCCCTCGTGACCTCGGTCACCTCGGTATCCAGGAGGAAATGTTCCTCTCCAATCAGTCCTGCGATCCTCTTGGGGAGCAGTCCTATCCCTCCGTCAATGGTGTATACATTTCCACGTGCCACATTCCGAAGCCAACGCAGGAAATAACCGGCATCTGCCTCCTTTGCGGAATGCGCCCATGTCGCTCGTATCGCCGTGTCCGCGATGAGCTCTGCGAGTGGCTCGCCCATTGCCGATGCAGAGACCTCGAACAGACTTGGTCGAGGATTCTGGTGAAGCAGAGTGCGGTATACGAGCTCAGGAGCGCGAAGAATCATGCTGATCTTCCGCAGGGGGCTCAACGTCCTGCCGAACACGAACGAACCCAGGATATTCTGTGGACGGATTCGCTGCGGTCGCCCCCTGTCGATGTCAGGATAGGGATTGTCGAGAAGCATGTCCTCCAGAGACAAAGGAGTGAGCGTGAACTCGAACTGTTGGCACAACTCCCAAAGAGACTTATAATGTCTGGTCACAAACTCCTGTCCGGTCGGGAACATGATGCCATCGAGGCTTACATTGCCGCATCGCCCGCCGATGTAGTCGTTCTTCTCGATGACAAGGATATCGGAAAGTCCGGCTTTCTTGAGCTCAAGGGCGGCTCCAAGACCGGCGTAGCCCGCCCCTATGATGATGGCATCATAGTCTTGCATCGCTGTGGGGTTGTCGGAGAGACATGTAGTATTTATGTCTGTCTGGCACATCGGTCAGCGGCACGACCCCGCGGCAGCCAGTGACTGCCGCACCCCGTGCGACTCGTTCGGTCAACACGAAGAGCGGGGTCGGGTCAATCGGCCGCATTGCGGAGCATCATAGGGAGTCCTGCAAGACAGCGCGATGAATGCGTCGCGGCCGGATGCTACCAGAACAGGTGCCCTAGTCCCAGTGCGCCGGCCAGTTGTTCCCGTTGTAGAGCGGGCGTGCTGAGCGGCTTCCGGAGCGGTTTCCTGCGGGGCGCCTCGCGCGGGAGTATCTCTGGTCCTGCATTCCGCCAATCCGCGCCTGGAAGCCGAGGCGCCTGAACTGCGGTCGGGGAAGCTCCTGCACCTCGAGCTGGAAGCTGTTCTGGATCTCGCTGAAGACCTCATAGTCCCTCGCCGACAGCAGGGTAATCGCCTTCCCGCGGTCTCCGGCACGGGCGGTGCGACCGATGCGGTGCACGTACTCCTCGGGGTCCTCGGAAAGGTCGTAGTTGAAGACATGCGAGACCTCGCGGATGTCCAGTCCTCTCGCCGCGACTGGCGACGCCACAAGCAGCTTCTCCCTGCCCTGGTTGAAGGAGTCGATGACCTTGAGCCGCGAGGCCTGAGGCAGCTTCCCGTGGATGAGCGCAGCGCTGACCCCGTGCCGCTGGAGGTTACGCGCGACCATCTCGCACGTCGAGATGCGCGAGCAGAACACGATGGACTGCTTCCGCTGTTCTGTCTGGAGCAGGTGGACCAGCAGCGAGAATTTCTCGTGGGCCTCGACCTCATAGAAGAACTGCTGGAGGTACTCCCCCTCCACCTGCGCCTCCGCGCGGGCGATGGTGGGAGACCGCATGTACCGCTTGGTGATGCGCTCGATGTCGTCCGTGAGGGTCGCGCCGAAGAGCAGCACCTGTCTTCCCTCGGGGGTTTTGTCCATGATGCGCTGCACGTCCTCGATGAATCCCATCTCGGCCATCTTGTCCGCTTCGTCCAGCACCACGCATCGTGCGCGGTCGAGCCTGAGCGAGCCACGCTCGAGATGGTCGAGAATCCTTCCCGGAGTGCCTACGACCACCTCGGAGCGCTCGATGCGCTCGACCTGCGGGCCGAGGGCGACTCCCCCGTACACGGTGGCGATGGAGAAGCGGAGATACTTCCCGAGCTTGCGCAGCTCTCCCGCGATCTGGACAGCCAGCTCCCTGGTAGGGGCGAGGATGAGAACCTGCACTCCCGCGCGTGAGGCGAGCAGCTGGAGGCAAGGCGCCCCGAAGGCGATGGTCTTGCCGCTCCCGGTCTTCGACATCCCGATGACATCATGGCCCGAGGCGATGAGCGGGATGGAGCGCTGCTGTATCAGGGTGGGTGTGGTGATGCCCTGCTCCTCCAGCGCGCGTAGTATCTCGCTGGGAAGCTCCATTGCGGCGAAGGAAAGGGGCGCTTGGCCCTCGGGAACGATATCCATTAACTATTACCTTTCTCTGGTGATGAATGGAATCCTTATCCGCCTTTTAAGCCTTCCGGTCCGGAAACATTCAAATAGCGCGGGGACAACTCTGTTGCCGTGCAGTGGGAAAAACTCTGCGGCAGGGTTCTCGGGTACGAGGCGCGCCGTGAGACCCTGCTTGCCCAGCACCAGGCAAGGGAGGAGGAATGCAGGGGGCTTGAGGAGCGAGTGATGTCGCTTGACGCTGCCCTGCCCTGGAAGCAGCCGGGCCTCGGCTTCCTCCGCAGGGCGTACGAGTGGGTGGTGCACTACGATATGGAGCCCGTGCTGGAGGCCAGCAGGGAGTGGTCCCGGGGGCTGCGGGACCGCGACCGTCTGAAAGAGGAGGTCGCTTCGCTGGAGCGGCTGCAGTACGAGGAGGTGGAGAACTACCTCATCCTGCAGAAGGACGCTGACGCCCGGTATGACGCGCTTCGCGAGCAGCAGGTGCAGCTCACGCTCTCTTCCGACAGGATGGAGCTCTGCTCCAGGACCGCGGAGAGCGCTCTCCTCTGGCTAAGGAGGTGCAGCCAGTCTCTCGCCCTTGGCGACGGACCCGATGACATGATGATGCGCTGGAAGGTGGTCGAGACGAATGAGGTGATGAAGACCCTGCGCAAGTATGACGCGGGGAATCTCCGGGACGCCGTCCCGGAGGTTGCCGAGCGCATCGCCGAGCTCGCGGCCGCGTGCCCGGACATCGACGGCACCACCTCGAGCGTCCGGGAGTGCTCCGCCCGGGTGCAGGCGCTTCGGGACGCCGTCGCGGACGGCATGCGTGAACTCTACGAGAAGAGGCAGGTGGTGCGGGCGCAGTTGTCGGTCGCGTGCCAGGACATGCTGGAGCGCATCCGGGACGGGATTGTCTAGTTGCAGTAATAGTTCAGCCAGCGTTTCGGGGTGGCCGTGCGCGCATCGTCGGTCGAGAACTCTGCCACCGTGAATCCGGCTCCTTGGAGCATCTCGCGGAATCCTGCATCGTCATAGAAGGTCTCGCGCACCGTCCCCGTGCCCAGCGTCCGAAGTTCGTCTCCGGAGCCCTCCTTGACGGAGATGAAGAGCGTTCCGGACGGCACGAGGACGCGGCGCATCTCTCGCAGCGCCTGCGGAGCATCGCTGCGGCTGAGATGGTGGAGGGATGCCATGCAGTACACGCCGTCGAAGCAGTACTCCTCGAAGAGCAAGGAGCGCATGTCCATCTCCTGAAATCTCGCGGCCGGGACGCGCCTCTTCGCTTCGGCAATCATCGCGGCTGAGAGGTCGATGCCGGTGACACCGTAGCCACGCGCGGCGAGGACAGCCTCATCCTTGCCGTAGCCGCAGCCGACGCTCAGCACCCGGGCCGGTGCCTGCACATGGCGCATGAACCGCTCCAGTTTCCGTTCGGCAGAGAGGTGCTCGGTCCGCTGGATGTACGCGCCCACATTGGCGTCATAGGTCCGGATGGTCTCCTCAAGAGAGTCGGGGATGTCCGCGATGCGGATGGGGATGCGCCGCTCTTTTTATAGAGAATGGTCACGGCCGGCTCTGCAGAAAATCTTCCAGACGCCGGTCGGGAGCCCGCAATGGTTCCCGTCTGTCTCGCCGGAATGGCGGACATTCCTCGCAATGCGGCCGACAATCTGTAGATACGGAGAGCCGTCTAGCCCCGCTTCCACCGCGGGCCCTGCGGGGTGTCATCGAGGATGATGCCACGCTTGCGCAGCTCCTCCCGGAGCTGGTCCGCGGCGGAGAAATCCTTCCGCTTGCGGCTAGCCTCGCGCTCGTCAATCAGGGCCTGCAGCTCTGCCGGGAGCTGTTCGCTCTCGAAGCGCATGACGCACAGCACGCTGTCCAGCCGTTTCAGGAAGTCGAGCACCGCCGACGCGTCTTCCTCGGAGACTTCGCCCGCCTGGATGAGCGCGTTCGCCTCGCGCATGAAATCGAACACGTGGCTGAGCGCCGCGCTGATGTTCAGGTCGTCGTCCATCTCTTCAGCGAAACCTTTCTCAGCGCTGGCGATGAGCTTCATCATCTCGCTTCCCTGCTTGGTTCCCTTGACTGAGCGCAGCCGCACGATGAACTCCTGGAGGCGCTCCACGGTGTTGCGCGCCGCGGCGAGCCCCTCGTCGGTCAGGTTCAGCTCGGTCCGGTAGTGCGCGCTGATGAGGAAGAACCGCGTCGCCTCTGGCGTGAAGCGGTCCATCACCTCCTTGGCGGTGAAGAAGTTGCCCTTGGACTTGGACATCTTCTCGCCGTTGACGAGCAGGAATTCGCTGTGGAGCCAGAACCGCGCGAACTCCTTCCCGAACTGGCCCTCGGCCTGCGCGATCTCGTTCTCGTGATGGGGGAAGATGAGGTCCTTCCCGCCGCCGTGCAGGTCGAACGGCACTCCCAGGTACTGCGCGGACATCACCGAGCACTCGATGTGCCACCCGGGATAGCCCTCGCCCCAGGGAGAGGGCCAGCGCATCGCGTGCCCGGCCTCGGCTCTCTTCCAGAGCGCGAAGTCCATGGGCGCGCGCTTCTCCTCCCGCGCCTCGACCCGCGCTCCCGCGAGGAGCTGCTCCTGCGGGAGCCTCGAGAGCTTCCCGTACTCAGGATACGAGCCGACGTCGAAGTACACCGAGCCGTTGACCTCGTAGGCATGCCCTCGCCGGATGAGCTCCTCTATCGCGCGCACCATGCCGTCGATGTGCTCCGTCGCCTTGGGGTTCACCGCGGCGCGCTCGATGCGCAGACGCTCGATGTCGCGGAAATACGCCTCGGTATAGTGCCCCGCAATCTGCAGCGGGGAGACATTCTCCTCCTTCGCCTTCCGGATGAGCTTGTCCTCCGCGAGGTCGTCCTCGGTCAGGTGTCCGACGTCCGTGATGTTCTGGACGTGCAGGACCTCATGCCCCTTGTAGCGCAGGTATCTCTTGAGGACGTCGAAGGTGAGGAAAGTCCGCGCGTTCCCGATGTGGATGTAGTTGTACACCGTCGGGCCGCAGACGTACATGCGGACCCGTTTCCCGTCCGCGGGCTGGAAGGGCTGCTTCTTCCTGGTCAGGGTGTTGAAGAGCTTGAGGACCATGGGGCAAGCAGCGAAGCTGCTTATTTAAGCCTTGCGACGTCGTCTTCGCCGCCCAGCGGGTGCGTCCCGAACGCCACGCTGCCCGGCGAGCTTCCCGCGTGGAAGGAGCAGCGCTTTCCCGTCCTGCGGTATTCCTCCGAGACGCGCTGGGAGACCTCCTCGACGCGCGAGCTCTCGATGAGCAGAACCGCGCACCCTCCGAAACCGGCTCCTTGCAGCCTGGCTCCCGCGACTCCCCCACTGATACCGATTCCCCTCGCAATCTCTACCAGGGCGTCCAGCTCCGGGCAGCTCACCTCGTACAGGTCGCGGAGACTGCGGTGCGATGCGAAGAGCAGGCTCCCGAGTACCTCCGGCCGCTTTTTGCGGCGAAGTTCAGCAATGAAGCGGCGGACGCGGGACTGCTCATCGATGGCATGCCTGCAGCGCCGCTCCTCTTCAGCGGAAAGGCCAGCATCCGGCAGCGAAGCGAACTCTTCCGGAGAAAGCGCGCACAGCGCGGCCGATGATCTCTCTCCCTTTTTTTCCCGGGCGGCATTGAGTTTCCGGAGACCGCGCTCGCAGGCCGCGCGCCGCTCCGCGTACGCGCTCGTCGCGAGGCTGCGCGGGATGCCGGTGTGCACGAAGAGCGGGCTCCATCCCTTGGGCAGCGCGAGAGAGCGCGTCTCCCACGTGGAGCAGTCCAGCGCGAGGACCTCGCGCTCCTTGCCGAGAGCCGCGGCGCTCTGGTCCATCCTGCCGCACGGCACCCCGCGGAGCGCGTGCTCGACCCTCTGGGCGAGTCGCGCGAGCTCTTTTCCGGAGAGGGTGATGCCCAGGCAGGCGCTCGCCGCAGCAAGACCGCTCACCTCCAGCGCGGCGCTGCTGCTCAGCCCCGCTCCGATGGGGACATCGCTCCGGATGAGGAATCGCATCCCCTTCAGCTGGGCGCGAGCGAGGAGGCGTTCCTCCAGCAGGACGTACACCGCGCCGAAGAGAAGGCCTGCCCAGCTCTCGTTCGCGGAGAGCAAGCCGCGGACGCGTTCCGGCGCGAGCAGGGTATCACCGTGCGAGAAGAGCGCGTCAACTGGCAGCGAGACGTCAGGAGAGAGGAGTTGCTGCCCGTCGTGCCGCTCACCGGAGAGATTGCGCGCGATGAGCCCGTCCGCGGGGATGGCTGCGCAGAAGCACCCCGCGCCGATGGTCACCGGGGCGACGGTGCCGCCGCTGTAATCGATGTGCTCCCCGATGAGGTTGCCGCGTCCGGGAGCGAAGGCATAGAACCCGCCCTTCCCGGCCGCCCTGATGAACGCGTCGCGCTCTTCCTCAAGCGTCACGCCCGGAAGAGAGAAGCGGTGCTTTTATGGCTTTCCGTACTCGTGCCAGGCCTTGACGCTCAGCTCCGGCTTCAGCGCCAGCGCCTGGATGAGCGCGCGCGCCAGCTGGGCGTTCTGCACCAGGGGAATCGCGTAATCCGCGGCAGCGCGGCGCAGGGCGTAGTGGTCCTCGTGCACCGGCCGGTGCGGGAGGTCGAGGTGGATGACCATCTTGACCTCGCGCGACTGCAGCGCCTCCAGGACGTTCGGGCTGCCGCCCTCGCGTATCTTCCGCAGCTGCCCGATGGGGATGCCGTGGCTCCCGTAGAACCGCACGGTGTTCTCGGTGCCGAGCAGCTGGAAGCCGAGCTCGTGCAGGGAGCGGACTTCTTGCAGCATGCGCAGCCGCTGCTCGTCCCCGCTGATGCTCACCAGCACCGCGCCGCTGGGGAGCGCGAATCCCGTTGCGAGCAGGGACTTGAGGAGGGCCTCGTGCATATCCTCTCCGAGGCATGCCACTTCACCTGTCGAGCCCATCTCCACCCCGAGGCGCGGCAAGGCGCCGCGCAGCCTGCCGTACGAGAACTGCGCGGCCTTCACGCCTACATGGCCCAGGCTCCTCTCCTCGACGCGCTGCACCGGGAAGCCGAGCATCGCCCGGGTCGCCAGGGAGATGAAGTTCCGCTTCATGACCTTGGAGACGAAGGGCAGGCTTCTCGACGCGCGGAGGTTGCACTCGATGACCCTCACGTTGTTGTCCTGGGCGAGGAACTGGATGTTGAAGGGCCCGGTGATGTCCAGCTCCTTCGCGATGCTCGCGGAGACGCGCTGGACCTGCCGCAGGGTCTCCGCGTACAGCCGCTGCGGGGGCAGGACGATGGTGGCGTCGCCCGAATGCACCCCTGCGTTCTCGATGTGCTCTGAGACCGCGCTGAGCAGCACCTCGCCCGCGGCAGCGATGCCGTCGAACTCCAGCTCCTTGGCGTTGTGGATGAACTTCGACACGACGACGGGATGCTCGCGAGACACCTTCGAGGCCCCTGCGAGGTACTCCTCCAGCGCCTCCGGATGGTAGGCGACCTTCATCGCTGCTCCGCTCAGGACATAGCTCGGCCGCACCAGCACCGGATAGCCTGCGCGCTCCGCGAACCGCTTCGCGTCGTCGACAGAGACGAGCTCCTTCCATTCTGGCTGGTCTATCCTGAGGGAGTCGCAGAGCAGCGAGAACTTGTGCCGGTCCTCCGCGCGGTCGATATTCTCCGCCGAAGTGCCGAGGATGGGGACGCCGGCGCGATGGAGCGGCAGTGCCAGGCTGTTCGCGACCTGTCCTCCCACGGAGACCATGACGCCGCGCGGGGACTCCAGCTCGCAGATATCCCGCACGCGCTCCAGGGTGAGCTCCTCGAAATAGAGGGCGTCCGCCTCGTCGAAGTCGGTGGAGACTGTCTCGGGGTTGTTGTTGATGATGATGGTCCGCGTGCCGAGCTTGCGCGCCTCCTGCGCCGCAGAGACGCAGCACCAGTCGAACTCGACCGAGGAGCCGATGCGGTAGGGCCCGCCCCCGAGCACCACCACGCCGCCCTTTCCCCGGGAGGTGTCATGCTCTGTCCCGTGGTAGGTGAGGTACAGGTAGTTCGTCTGCGCGGGATATTCCCCCGCGAGGGTATCCACCTGCTTCACCACCGGGAGGATGCCCTCCTGCCGACGGAAGCTGCGGATGTCCTGCTCCTGCAGCGACTTGAAGAGCGCAAGCTGCCAATCGGAGAAACCGAGACGCTTGGCATCCCGGACATCGTCAGCAATGAGGCCGGACTGCCGGAGGCGCGAGGCGAATCGCACGATGCGCTCTATCCCCCGGAGGAACCAGGGGTCGATGCCGGTCTGCGCACTGATGCTCTCGACCGGAATCCCCCGCTCCAGCGCGTCGGCGATGGAGAACAGTCTTCTGTCTCGCGGCTCGAGGTCCTGCTCCGCCAGCTCGGGGCAGATGACGCCCTCTGCTCCGATATCGAGCATGCGCACGGCCTTCTGCAGGGCCTCCTCGAAGGAGCGGCCGATGGCCATCACCTCGCCGACGGATTTCATCTCGCTCCCGAGGCGCGGCGAGACGCGCTCGAATTTCTGCAGGTCCCAGCGCGGAATCTTCACCACGATGTAATCCAGGCTCGGCTCGAAGCATGCCTGCGTCACCCCGGTGAGCTTGTTAGCGGGTATCCGGTGGCCTTGGACGCGAGGGCGCTGCTCCGCGAGAGCCGCGCGTTGACCTCGATGACGCGGTATGCTCCGTTCGAAAGGGCGAACTGGATGTTGCACTCTCCCACGATGCCCAGGCTGCGGACGACTTTCAGCGCCACCTCGCGCAAGGTGAAGTACTCATCGTTGTCCAGGGTCTGCGAAGGGGCGACCACGATGCTCTCCCCAGTATGGATGCCCATGGGGTCCATGTTCTCCATGTTGCACACCGTGACGCAGTTGTCCGAGGCGTCGCGGACGACCTCGTACTCGATTTCCTTCCAGCCGTCGAGGTACTCTTCGACAAGGAGCTGCGTCGCGGTGGAGAGCGCGGTCCCCGCGAGCGGCGCGAGTTCCTTGGGAGAGCGGGCGACGCCGGAGCCGAGGCCCCCGAGGGCGAAGGCCGCGCGGACCATCACGGGATAGCCGATGCGGCCGGCGGCGGCGCCTCGCTTCTCGGGGTGGGGACTCCAAGCGAGCGCAGACGCTGCGCAAAGAGCTCCCGGTCCTCGGTGACGATGATGCTTTCGACGGGAGTGCCGAGGACCCTGACACCGAGACGCTGCAGCACACCCGAGCGGTGGAGCTCGATGCCACAGTTCAGCGCGGTCTGGCCCCCGAAGCCGAGAAGGATGCCGTCCGGACGCTCGCGTTCAAGCACGCGCGTCACGAACTGGGGGGTCACCGGCAGGAAATAGACCGTGTCCGCGAGGGACTCGCTGGTCTGCACCGTCGCGATGTTCGGGTTGACCAGTACCACGGAGACGCCCTCCTCCTTCAGGGACTTGATGGCCTGGCTCCCGGAGTAGTCGAACTCTCCGCCCTCGCCTATCTTCAGCGCGCCGCTGCCGAGGAGCAGCACCCTCCTGACGTTATCTGCGCGCATGTTCCTCCTCCTTCACCCGCTTCCAGATGGCGACCGCTTCCTCGCTGCTGACGCTCCGGTTCTCCCGCAGGTACGGCTTCCTCCGCTGGAGCTTTTCCGCGGCCGAGGCGATGATGTCCCGGAGCGGGATGCCCGCGAGCGCGCAGGCATGCAGCCAGTCGTACAGGACATCGCCGAGCTCCTCGCGGATGTTCTCGCGGTCATTGTTCCCTATGGCCTCGATGACCTCGTCCGCCTCCTTCTTCAGCTCCTGGACATATCCGGCGAAACCCCTCTCCCGCACCCAGGGGTCCAGACGCGCGCTCTTCCCCACCTGCTTCACGAACTCGTCGAACTCCCTCATCGCGACTCCAACCGGTGGAAGAGGAACGCCGTGTCCGCGGGCCCGGGATTGCCCTCGGGATGGAACTGGACGCTGGAGAAGAGCCCCGAGCGATGGGAGATGCCCTCGTTGGTCTGGTCGTTGGCGTTCGTCCACGAGGCGGACCAACCCTCCGGGAGGGATTCTGCGCGGACCGCATAGCCGTGATTCTGGCTGGTGATGAAGCATCTCCCTGTCGAGAGTTCGATGCATGGCTGATTGTGAGAGCGGTGGCCGTAGCGGAGCTTGTACGTCTCTCCTCCCGCAGCGAGGGCGAGGAGCTGGTGGCCGAGACAGATGCCCAGCACGGGGACCTTCGCGTCCAGCGCCTCGGCAAGGTGCGCGATGGCCTTCCCGCAGCGCTGCGGGTCCCCGGGGCCGTTGGACACCACGATGGCGTCCGGCTGCTCGTCCAGGGCGTTGTGGTCCCAGGGGACGCGGATGACCGTGCCTCGCAGGGAGGAGAGGATGCTCGCCTTGACCCCGCAGTCCACCAGGACGATGCGCTTCCCTCCTGTGCCATAGGTCCGCTTCTCGGCGATGGAGACCTCCGCCACGAGATTCCTGCTGTTCGGGTCGCGCAGAGATGCGCCGCCGAAGGCGCCGAGCATCACCCCGCGCTCGCGCAGCCTGCGCGTCAGCGAACGGGTGTCGACATCGGCGAGAACAGGCACGCCCTGCTCCTGGAGCCAGGCGAGGAGCGAGGAAGTCGCGCGGTGATGGCTCTGCTCACTGACGAGAGAGGAGACTACCAGGCCGGCAATCTGCGCCCGTTCGGACTCCATCTTCCGGCCGATGCCGAAGTTGCCCATGAGCGGATAGGTCATCACGAGAATCTGTCCCCGGTAGGAAGGGTCGGTGAACGCCTCGGGATAGCCGGTCATCCCGGTGGAGAAGACCACTTCGCCCGCAAGAGGGGCGCCGTGAAGCATGCCGGGAAAGCGAGAACCGTCCTCCAGCACCAGCTCTGAGCGCTCCCCCATGCTCAGAATGAGAACAGGAGGGGCTCCTTTTATAACCTTTATCGTCTCCCCCCTGTCATGGAGTTCGAACTGCGACCGTGCAAGAGCAAGGCGGCGCTGGAGGCGGTGCCGAGCGCGCAGGTGAGGCTGGATTTTGGTCGCATTGCCGCGCGCTATTCGCCTCTGGCCCGCACGCCCCAGGTCCTCGTCCTCTCTGTCGATGCGGTGCAGGTCGTGGTGCACCGCTTCGGCAAGCTGACCTTCAGGGACTGCGCTGAAAGGAGAGCGCGTGAGATTGCCACGCGCCTTTACGCGGAGGCAGGACTGTGAAGCACGGCCTGCTCCTGCTCTCCGGGGGCTTCGACAGCGCGGTCGCGGGGTGGATGATGCGCCAGCGCGGGCTGCGCATAGCCGCGGTGCATTTCTCGAGCGAGCCCTTCACCGACGACGCCCCGGAGCGGAAATCCCGCGCGCTTGCGGAGCAGCTCGGCTTCTCGCCCTTCCGGGCGGTGCGCACCGGACCGCAATTCGCGCAGCTCGCTGAGCGCTGTAACCACAGGCTGTACTATGTGCTGTCGAAGCGTCTGATGATGCGGCTCGCGTCCCGGATTGCCGCTGAACTCGGATGCGATAGCCTCGTCACTGGCGAGAGTCTCGGCCAGGTGTCGTCGCAGACTCTCGACAATCTCATGGTCATCGACCGGGCCAGCGCGTTGCCGGTCCTGCGCCCGCTCCTGGGGATGGACAAGGAGGACATCATCCGGCGCGCGGTGGAGATAGGCTCGTACGAGCTGAGCAAGGGGCCGGAGATGTGCTCTGTCCTCGGTCCCCGGAATCCCGCGACGCGGGTGCGCGAGGAGCAGGTCCTCCGGGAGGAGCAGCGCGTGGACATCGCGGCGATGGTGCAGGAGCTCAGCTGAGCACGTCGTGCACAGGCCCGGATTCATAAGCGTTTGTGAGAGAAATCCGGAAGGTTTACGCAGCGGGGGCCTTGCCGGGCAGCTGGCGCCGGATGCCGATGGGGACGACTCCTGCCTCGAACTCGCGCTTCGCGAGCTCAACGGTATTGAAGCGGACGTCCTCGAGGTCCTTCTTGGTGAACTTGAGGATGAACGGGGCGCCCATGGCGAGCTGCAGCGCCCGTGCGCCGATGATGCGCGCGCGCTCGTACTTGGTGAGCTTGATGTCTTCCTTGGCCATACTCGTTGAGGTGGCGCAGGGAGGCTTTTAAAGGTTTCGCCTAGGGGTCGCGCTTCCCTAAGGCTTCCATGGTACCAAAGCTTTCAGGACTGTGGGAAAACCTAAATAAGTGCGAGCTGCTTCGTCCTAGCATGAGGTCCCGTCTAGTCTTATGCATCATTCTTGCGTTCGTGGTTATAGCCATGCGCGGAGCTGCGCGCGAAAGCGCGAAAGATGTCATTGCCGCTGGTGAAACGAAAACCTACACCGTCGCTGAGCAGAGCTTTTCAGTCACCCTCGACTCCCTCTCCAGTGAGTCCTCCAGCTTCACTGTAAATGGTCGCGCTTACCGCGGCCTGCGGTCTGGTGCTACAGTTTCCGTCGGCACTAGCGCGTGGCTGGGTGTCAAGGAAATCCTCTATCAGGGCTATGCTGGGGGTGTGACGTCTGTTGAGTTCTGGCTAGAAGCAGATCCACTCCCACCACCACCTCCTCCCCCACCGCCTACCGCGCCGGAAGTTTCTCCGGTAAGGCAAACGCCCTCTCCACTGGCAACAGCTGGTCTCTGCCTGACGAACGACGACTGCAGCTTGGGATACCGATGCATGGGGACAAAGTGCCAACTCCGTGAGGGAGATTGGTGGATTCCCGATGACGCACAGGGGCTAAAATTGAATACAAGATTAGCGGATGACCGCGAGATTGTCGCGGAGCAGTTTACCGTGAAAGGCAACGCCACACGCCTCCAGGTGTATCACCTTTCTCATGAGATGAGGGTGCGCGATGTGTCATGGTCTTATG
>JAGVZT010000017.1 GCA_018302335.1 Candidatus Woesearchaeota archaeon
TGCACGACCAGTTCTCTACGAGGAACTGCGCCGGCTTCAGGCTGACCGAAGGAGTCAGGGCGCTGAAGTTCCAGACCGTGCCGCTGACGTCCACGATGCGGAGCCGGTCGGTGAGGGGGACGTTCCCGCACGCGATGTCGAGGAAGGTCATCTCGTCCACCGTGTCCGGGAGGTCCGAGAGCATCTCCGTCCAGTTCGCATTGGTGGAGTTGATATGCAAATCTGCAACGCCGGTGGTGTTGAAGTACACCGTCCAGGTGTCGCCGTCGCGGAGGTAGCTCACCGGGTTCAGGATGGTGATGGAGATTTCGAAGGTCTGGTTGCTGAGGTGCGGCACCATCCACTCGACGCGCTCCACGAGGCCGTCGAGGTCCGCATCCAGCAATGCGGCCGGATGGGGAAGCCTGCTACCATTCACGAGCCAGAACAGCCGCACTGCCGCAGCAGGAGAGGGCGTGATGTCCGTGTATGCCAGCACATTCTCGTAGGGCAGTTCCGCGGAGACGGTGACGAGCTTCCGGTAGGGGGAGAGCTCCTCTTCTACCGCTTCCGGAGCGGGAGTGTAGTATTCCACCTGGACGATGCCGCTCCTGTCCGCGAGATCCACCAGGATGTCATCCGATGCTGCGAGAGCATACGGCTCTCCATCGACGCTCACGTTGAAGGCCTGCCTCGGCAGGGAAAGTCGCTCTGAGGAGTCCACGGTGCGCAGCCAGCGCACCGGCACGTGAATCTCAATCGTGGCGTTGACGCTCTCGTTGGCTGCCTCGACAGGACTGACGCGGATAGACAGCTCAGTCCTCGTGGAAAGCTCGCCGTCGCTCGCAATCAGGGTGACATTGTGCACCCCGCTTGTCTGCGGAGCGGCTGTGAGGGTAAGAACATCGTCCGTGAGCGAAGTGTCCAGGGTGTCGGCCAAGGCCGCGAACGTCAGCCGCGCTCCCTCCGGGTCGCTGAAGAACTCGCTGAGATTGAGGTCCAGGGTCTCCCGCATCGCCAGCGTCCCGTTGAACAAGAACTCCGGAGCCTGATTCTCGGCCAGGGTGTACTGCAGCTCCTCCAGGACAAGTATCCCGTTCACCTCGATGCGCAGCGATGCGCCCTGGGACAGGGTGCCTGGCAGCTGGCAGGTCTCCGCACACTGCTCGCGGAGGGGCAGCGCCGCCGGATTGTTGTTCTCGACCGCCACACTCCCATTCTCTCCAGTTTCCGCTGGATCATCCGCTTGAGGCTCGATGAGTGTTTCGGCCACGATGCTTGCGTTATCCGCGCTGTCTGGGAGATTTTCGACGCCCGCCTCCGGGAATGCGTCCGGAGTTCCCTGCTCGGCCATCGGGGAGGAATTCCCGCTGACGTTCTCGGCTTCGCTGCCGGGCAGTGAATCCGTCGGCTCATCTGCCGGAGCTTTAGGGATGGTTTCCAGCGGAATGCTGCCGTTCGCTTCCTCTGCGTCTGGAGTTTCATCGGATGGTTGCGCGGGTGACTGGCCACTCTCCTCGGTGCTGGTGTTCTCTGCGCCGGAAGGCTCGCCCTCTATCACCTGTCCGGTGATGCCCGGCAATCCCGGCTCGCGGCTCTCCCAGATGAGATAGCTCACGTTCCCGGCATCGAGCCAGACGGAAGCTTCTCCGGCAACGCGGCCGCTCACGCTGAGCGAGGTCAGCCTTCCCGGTGCGAGGTCCAGCGGGATGAGTGCATCCTCCGCCAGGGTGAGGTTCAGGGGACTGACCAGCGACCTCCGCTCACCGGTCACCCGCCCGGTGAAGGCGACGAACCGCAGCAGCGGAGCGAGGGAGAGCAGCCCGATGAGGACGACGAGGGGAATGACCCATGCGCGCTTGCCGCGCATCTGCGCCTCGCGCTCCCGCGCCGGGGTCATGCCACCCTCCGGAGTCGCTTCTCCTTCGCGCGGCGGTAGGCGGTGTCTGTCGTTCGTGGGTCGCGGGAGAGCAGCCTGGCAATCTCCGCGTTGCCCCGGTGCTCCCGGAGGTGCGCAACGACGGACTCGAGGATGCTCAGGTCATCCTCGCGGACGATGGAGACGGGGAAGAACAGGGAATCGCCTTCGGGAACCACGGCATCCGGGTCCCGTTCGATGCCGAGGTGGTACGCAGCCCAGACATTCCTCGGGTCGCGCCGGATGAGGCGCGCAATCTCCGAGAAGCCGAGGCGGTGCTGCTCCCGCAGGAAGGTCACCAGGGCCTTCAGCACGTTCAGCTTTCGGTTGCGGAAGATAGCGGTGGGAACGAGTATCTCCTTTCCAATACCACTATCCGAAGTATCCCCCATGATGAATCCTACAATGCATGACAATTATCTTACATTAAATGAAAAATTGCCTGTCCACTGCAGCAATCTCCCCCTGACATCTGTCAATATATGTAATTTTTCTCCTGCATTGTATGTCATATTATATAAAAATATCTCTAGATATAAATATATATCCTACATTAAATGTAATTAGGTGGGCAGGGCAGACGCAGATAAGATTTAAATACTATCCGACCCGTAACGATGCTGAGCCCCATGGCCGAGAAGAAGAAGCAACAGGAGGTCCCGGACGAGCTTCCGTCCCTTGCGGAAGACATCCTCAAGGAGGAGGAGGGTGTGAAGCAGGAGGAGGGCGGCATACCCGAGGAGCTTCCCCCTCTCGATGACGAACTGCTTGGGGAGCTTGAGGGAGAGGCCTCAGCGGAGCTTTCTCCGCCAGCCCCAAAGGGCCAGAAGCCCGTTGACAGTGAAAGCTACTTTGGGTCTCTGGTGAAGGACCTGGAGAAGAATCCCCGCATCCCCCATGACTTCCTCTCCGAGATGAAGACATTCTGGAAGGGCCACGGCGTTGAGGAGAAGCCGTTGGACACGGAGATCAAGACCTCCTACGAGCTTGACCTGGATAAGGATGTCCAGGAGAAGGTCAGGCAGCTTCAGGCGCTGGAATCCCAGTGGAAACAGCAGAAGGACGGCCTTGAGCGTGCGCGCCTGCAGGTGGAGAACACAGAAATCGAGATCACTCTCCGGTCCGAGGAACTGAAGAAGCTGCTCTCGACGTTGGCCGAGTTGCGCATCGTGTACAAGGATATCAAGCGCAAGATTGAGGCGCGGAACGTCCGGCTCAGGGACGAGTCCGAGCGCAGCAGGGCGAGGAAGCTGGCAGCGCACCGACGGAAGTAGATTCCGTTCCTGCCCTTTCCCGGCCGGAATCCCGTACGAGTTTCTGGCTGACTCGCCGGAATGGCGGATATTCTCAGCGATGCGGCCGATTGTAATCTGCGTACAGACTATCGTCGCAGCGACCCTGACCAGCGCGAGCCGTGACGCTTCCGCCTCCTGCGCAAGAAGAAGAGCAGCAGCAGGAGAATGATGAGGATGACCAGCACCACGAGCCCGATGGTCACGTAGTCCACCGCCCTCACGGCGAGGTCCATCCTTGCGACGAGAGTCTTGACGAGGTACTCCTCCCTCTGGCCGTAGAACACGCGGATGTTCACCTTGGGATTGTCCGCGTAGTCCTCCGCCTCCAGCACCGCAGGGACAAGGACCCGGGCCTTCCCGCCGGCGGGGATGCGCACCACGCTCTCTGCGCCGATGGTCTGCCTGTCCCCGGCGATGACCAGGTCGAAGACCTCGATGTCCGCATAGACAGGGACATCGCCGAGATTGACCAGGGTGATGACAAAGCGGTTCCGCACCGCATCGTAGTGCATGTCCTCGATGTCGAGCTGGGAATTGTCCAGGATGGTGGTGGACTGCACGGCGATGCCGCGGAGGTCCAGCAGGTAGTCCAGGGAACCGGGAGACTCCCCGAACAGCACCAGGGCGTCCGCGGCGATGTCTCCGCTCAGCTGGCCGACATCGTACGCGATGGTCTTGTACTTCCCGCCGTCGAGGAAGACGGGCTCCACGTCGCCGATGCGCTGGCGCTGGCCGTCCGCGGAAAGGACGGTATAGGTGCCCCGGAAGTACGTCGCGAGGTCCTCTTCATTCTTGATGGTCACTTCCAGCTGCCTGGTCACCTGGTTGTAGGTGATGGAGAAGATGGAGAGCCGCGGCTGGTAGCTGGGCAGGTAGAAGAGGTCCAGCCCCTCAACCTGGGCGATGGGCCCCTGGGGGTTCCGCGCGCCGCGGGCGAACTTGACGAAGACGCTGGTGCCGGTCTGGCGCCGGATGGTGGTGGCGGAGCCGACGTACTGGTTGCCGATGAGCACCCCGACCTGGATGTCATGTTCCTGCAGGAAATCCTTCACCGCTTCGGGAACGTTCCCGGTGCCGATAAAGATGATGGCCTCGCTTCCCGACATGATCTCCTGCTCGATGAATTCTCCGTTGGAGAAGATGACCTGCTTCGTCGGCTCGAGATCCAGGAAACGCCGCGCTATCTCCAGGTTGTTCAGGTAGCGGTCCCCCTGGGAGTTGATGGCGTCGGGATTGAACTGCCGCAGGCCGTCGCGCACCTCGCGGTCCACGGAGCCGTAGATGAGGACACTCTCCGGGTCCCGGTCGTTCAGGAAGGCGACAATCTCGTTGATGTTCCGGTCGCTCGCGAAGAGCACGAAGCTCTGCGTCCGCACCGCATAGGGCGCGACGGACACCGCATTGTACCCGTAGGAGGGGTCCACCACGATGAATTTCCGCACGTCGAGCTCCGAGGCGAGCTCCAGGTTGAGCTCCCCTCGCGCATAGGACTCTTCAGCGGTGGGATAGCCGCGCACCTGCAGGAAGCTCTCGTATCCCACCGCGTAGGGAAGGTCCCGCGAGCTGAGGACTCGAAGGCTGGTGCCCTGGGGAATCTCGAAGAGGAGGATGCTCGCGTGCCGGGTGCTCACCAGGAACTTTACGGGCTGCCCGAGGAAACTTCCGTACAGCATCGCGGAGTAGACATCCTGCCAGTCCTCGGAGTTCACGATGATCTGGTCGTATTCCTGCGCCTGCGCGGAAAGGGCAGTGAGGAGCAGCATTGCGCCAAGCAGCAACAGGCGAGTCTGACGATGTGAGGCTGCCAATGGACTCCCGCTTCCCTCCGCGGTCTACGATGCCCCCCTTTATAAATGTTACCGCGGCCCGGCGCTGGCGAAAGTAGGCATCTCCTGGCCGCAATGCCACGCAATATCCAGGCTATCTCGCCGGAATGCCGGATATCCTCAACAACGCGGCCGATGTATCACCATGCGATTTCTCCAGGGCCAGAAACCCTCATTGTTGATATTTATCAATTATTATATAAAAATCATATTTTTAGGAAAACTATTTATATGATAAAAATCAGCTCCATCCCATGGCACAGGTGAACATCTGGCTCGACGCCATGACGCACCGGAAGGCGAAGGCGCTAGCGGCGATGCAGGGCACGACGCTCAGCGAGCTGTTCCGCAGCGCGGTGACCTCGTCGGTGGAGCGGGACAAGCGTCACGTGAGGCAGATGCTCCAGTAGCATGGCCCGTGGGAAGGAGCCGGTCAACCAGCGCATCAGCGTAGCGCTCCCGGACAGTCTGCACGCTCTCGCGAAGGTGGTCGCCGTCGCGCGGGAGATGACACTCGCCGAGTACCTGCGTGCCGCCATCGAGGAGGAAGTCTCGCGCAGAGAGGCAGAGCTGCGCCGTTCTCTCGGGGAGGGCCTGCCATGAGGACACTCGCGTTGCTCCTCATGTTCCTGCTCCTCGCTGCCAGCGCCCCCGCGCTGCAGCTCTCCCTGCCTGCCGAAATCCGGCTGTGCAACACGAGCCAGAGCGCCGCCCTCGGGCCAGTCTCCGTCCTGAACCCGTCGGCCTATGCGCTCACGAATGTGACGTTGCTCCTTCCCGGAGCGGAGCCCTTCATGGATGGCATCACCCTTGCCATAGGCGACCTCGGCTTCGGCCAGTCCGCCACAGTCTCCGGCTGGATTGCGCGCTGCAACGAGAGTCTCGTGGGAAGCTGGACCTTGCCTGTTCTCTTCACAGGACTGAACGGTAGCGTTGCGGTGAGCGGCCCTGCCCGCCTGCCCGGCGGAGAGAACGCGACCGCCCGGATTCTCATCGAGCCTGCCGCTCCCGAGGTGCTCTCCTTCGCCGTCGACGGCCTGTCCGGAGTCCTTGCAGGGGGAGTGCTGCTCTTCACCTCGCCATCCCAGAACGTGCCGCTCCGGGCGCTCACCGATGAGCCTGGCTCGTGTAGGCTTGGTCTCGCGGACCTCCCGTACGCCAGCCTCCCCTTCGGGATGCTGCCGAACGGCAGCGCACACATCCTCACCATGAGCCTGCAGGAAGGGCTGCATTCCCTCTGGGTGCGTTGCACGGACACCTCCGGGAACACCATGCAGGGCAGCTCGCGCGTGGATGTGCGCGTGGACACCCTGCCTCCCGCAGTCTCTGTCGCGCGGCCGCATCCTTGGGAGCCGCTCGCTTCGGTGGATACCGAGCTGACCACTGACGAGGAGGCGGAGTGCAGGTCCTCCTCCAGCGCGCTGCCATTCGAGGCGATGACCACGTTGTCCCGCACCGGCCTGGTGCACCGGGGAGAGACGCAGTTCGCCGAGGGAGTGTATTCCCTGTTCTTCGCCTGCAGGGACAGCGCTGGCAATCTGGGCAGCGTGAGCACGACCTTCGAGGTGGACTTCCCCCCGACTGCCTCCGTGTCGCTCGGTGCCGGCACCCTCCGGCCCGGGCTCTACCGGGTGAACCTCACCGCCAGCGAGCCCCTGCTCGGCGCTCCTCTCCTTGCCTACACCCTCTCCGCTGTCTCCGGAGAGCGGCCGGTCGCTCTTGAGGGCTCAGGCACCAGCTGGTCTGGCTACGTCCTTCTTGAGGATACGGAGAGCGAGCATGTGGGCTCCTTCACCTATATGGGGACAAGTCTCCGGGGGAGGCAGGGAAGCGAGCTGCTGGACGGCAAACTCTTCCTGCTGGACGCGAGGCCTCCCGAGGCTCCGGAGGAGCTCTCCGTCTCCGCGGAGAACGGCAGCCTGAAGCTGAGCTGGCGGCCCTCGGACGACGCGGTGGCGCATCGCATCTACACGAGCTCCAGCCCCTTCATCGGCTACGCTGACTACCGGGCGACGGTGCCGGGGAACACTTTCGAGTTTGCTCTTACGGGCGAAGGACCGCTGTACTTCCGCGTCTCGTCGATGGATGAGGCGGGGAACGAGGGACCCCTTTCTTCCGAGCTGGCCGTGACTGTCGTGCTCACCGAGGGGGGATTGGCCCTGAGGCGCGATTCCACAGCGGAGCCGCCTGCCTCTCCCTCCGCACCTGCGACAGTCGAGACGCTGCGGAAGGACATCGCTTCTGCGCTTCTGGAGATAGGGTCCGCCCAGAATCTCCTTAGGGACCCGGATTTCGAGGTTTTGGCCGCGCTCGGGCTCTCTGAAAGCCTGTCGAAATCCTCACTGGAGCTGTCCTCCATGGAGGATGCTCTCGGGAGCCTGTCGGGTGATGAGGGCGCAGAGCAGCTCCGCCTGCTCAAGCTGCGGCTCGCCCGGGTGCGACGCGACACGCCTCGTCTGGTCCGGGTGCACGACCGCCTCGCCCTCGAGCAGTCCGCCAGCCAGGAGGAAGTCGCTTCCCTGCTGTCAGGTGCCGGGATTCTCACGGGGGCGGCGAGCGCTGACTGGGCGGAGCGTTACCTGCGGGCGCTCCGAGGCCTTCCAGGGGAGTTGCGCATCACGCGGCACTCGGACGTGTTCGATGTCGAGTACATGGACGGCAGGGTGGAGAGCAGGACCATCATCACCGATGAGGTCTCTGCGCTTTCCCTCACCCCGCAGGCAGAGGACTCCTCGGGCGCGCCGCTCCTGCTCGTCTATCTTCCCAAGAGTGTCGTCAGCCATGTCTCGGAGATGGAGGTCCTGACCGAGGGATATACGGTGGTGAGCGAGGACCCGCTCATCGCCTTTCCCGCAGGCACGAAGAGCGTCCGGCTTGCGCTGACGGGAAGAGTGTCCGAGAGCGACGTGAGGCAGATCAAGACTTTCCTCGGGTACGACCCTCGTTCCCTGCCGGAGGGGACCTCCGGCCTGAGCAAGCTGTGGTCTGGCCTTATCGCGTGGCTCGGGGCGGAGCCCGGAAGCCTTGAGGGTACTGCGCTGCTCCTGGGGTTCATGCTCGTGCTATCCCTTGGAGGGTACCTCCTGGTCGGCAGGAGAGCGGCAGTCAGCCGCGTGACGCACGTGCGTCGCTCCGCTGACTCGTCGGGTCTGCACCGTCGGGCCCAGATAGACTACAGTCTCCGGCAGCTGGCCCGTCTGTCCAGCGAGCTTGGAGACGAGAGCCGCACCGCCGAAGAGCTGCGCTGGCTACGTGACCTGGAGATAGTGGAAGGGCTGCTGCATGAGGCAGAGACTGCCGTGCAGCACAGGGATGCGCGCGCCGTGCGGAGTCTCTATAGGGAGATGAGGCAGCGTTATACCGCTCTCCCTGGGCAGTACAAGAAGCGGATTGCTGCCAGAAGCATGCAGGTGCATAGCTGGCTGGCATCCCTGGGGGGTGGTCGATGATGGAACCCTGGATGTTAGGAGCTGCAGCCGGCGCTCTGGTGGCGCTGTACGCCCTGTACCGGGTGCTGGCAAGGCGGGGCACCCAGCAGGTGGTGCTTGAGGACGAGGAGATGATAGAAGCGGAACTCGCCGAGCTGGATAAACTTGTGGGAGGACTGGCGGGCATGGAGGCGAGCGCGCCGCCAGAGAGTCCGGCTCCCGCACCCTCCGAAGCAAGGGCTATATCTCCGGCCAGGGGCGCGGAAGGGCTGAAGAGCGAGCTGAGGCGGGCTGCCGCCGCGCCGAAAGACAGGCCCGTAGTGGAACTCCCGGCGCAAAAAGGGTATGCCGACTGGTCCCCCACAGACATGCAGCAGTATCTCGGGATGCGGGGCCTCATCGGGAAGGCTCGCGTGCTCCTGCAGAAGAAGGAGAGCAAGAAGACGTACGTCCTCTACGTGAAGATACGCCGCAGTTATGAACGCCTGCCGAAGAAGATACAGATGCGTATCAGCGAGGAGTACAATGGCATTCTCCACGGTATCCGGCGCAGCATTCCCGAGCTGGAGATTGTGGATGTTCCCGGGATGGTGGAGAAGACCGAAGATGAGAAGGAGCGCGTCCTCCGGGCCCTTCTGGGCCGTGCCGAGGATGCAATCTCTCGCGGGGAGAAAGTCAAGGCGTTCGTCCTCTACTCCGAGGTGAAGGGGATGTACCACCTCGCGCCCGAACGCATCAAGAAGGAGGTGTACCAGCGCTGCGTAGCCATCTACCGGCGCTGCGTGACAAAAGGATGACACCTCGCGTCCTTCCGGTGATGATGGCCGTTCTCGCCGCGGTGCTCCTCGTGCCGGGAGCGGGAGGAGTGGGCATCGGCCTCAGCCCCGGAAGCCTGAGCTTCGAGAATGTGCTGCGCGACGGCTACGCGGAAGGCACCTTCGTGGTCACCAGCTCCATGAGCGAGAGCGTCCCCATCTACGGTAGGGTGCAGGGCGATGTCGGAGAGTGGCTGCATTTCCCCGACGCCACTGAGGGACTGCTCGGCGAGGTGAGCGTGGAGCATCCGCTCATCGTCCGGGTGGCGGTCGCTCCCCCTGGCGATGTTGCGAGCGGCAGGTACTCGGGGTATGTGCTGCTGGAGACAGGCACTCTGGCCAGCGTGGGCGACACCATCGGGAGCGCGGTGCGCGTCAGTCTGCTCGGCTGGACGCACCTCTCGGTCACCGGGGAGGAGATTCGGGACTGCCAGGTGGGGGCGCTGCAGCTTACGGACACGGAGCCCGGCATGCCGCTGGAACTTTCCCTCATGGTGAGGAACACCGGCAATGTGCGCCTCGCTCCCGAGGTGCAGGTGGACATCTGGGACCAGGGCGAGACCACCCTCCTGACAGGCGCCGAAGAGCACATGGAGACGGTGCTGCCCACCACCAAGAGGGAGCAGCGGTTCTATCTCGACCATGGGCTGCCGCAGGGCCAGTACTGGGCGCTGGTCTCGGTGCCCGAATGCGGGAGCAGCCAGCTGCTGACTTTCGACGTCCTTCCTCTTGGTGGGGTCGCTGACCGGGGCCAGCTGGAATCCGTCACCTCCGAGGTATGGGCGCGGGTCGGCGACCTCGTGCCTGTCCGTGCGGTTTTCTCGAACACCGGACAGCGGAGCGTCCGCGCGATATTCCGGGGCTCTGTGGTTTCGGAGGGAAGAACCATCGAGCTCCTCCAGTCCGAGGAGGCGCTCGTGCCTCCAGGGGAGAGCGCAGAGCTGCTCTCCTACTTCAGGCCGCAGCGCACCGGACAATACGAGCTGCGCGGTCGGGTGCACTACAACGGGAAGCTCACCTACGAGAAGGGCACCATCCTCAACGTGAACGCCGGGCCTGCGGCGAGGATTCCTGGACGCCTCGTGGCTGCATACGGCCTTCTGCTGGCCATGCTTGCCCTCCTCGTGCTGTTCATCCGGAAGAAGAGGAGACGTGGGTAGCGGGGAAGAGATAGAGGAGTGGTACAGCGAGGCGCGAAGACTGCTCGATGAGCGCTTCCAGGCGGCGCTGCAGAAGGACATTGCCGACGAGAAGTCCAAGCGTCGTTACCAGCAGAATCTTACGAAACTGCAGCGGCGGTACGAGCGCCTGCATCAGCGCTTGGACAGGCGGCTGGAGACACGACGGCTGATGCACAAGAGCGCGCCATTCCGCGCGTGGCGCTGGCTGCGCTCCTTCCCTCGCCGGGCTCTGGCCGCCCTAAGAAAAGAAGATATTTGATTATTATTAAGTGATAAAATTAGAAACATTTAAATAGGGGGCATCCATCGTGACCTGCATGGGACTCGAAGAGACGGTCATGCCGTTCGTGATAGGCACTGGGGCAGGGTATTTCCTGAGTGGAGCGGGTTATGATGTGCTCACCCCGGGAGCTGCTGATTTCTCCGCGGTGCGCGCTGCGCTCCATGCCGCGGGCGGCGGCGTCCTTGCATTCCTGATGCCGCAGGAGGGCTGCGGGCAGCGGCTCATCAATTCGGGAGCTTTCGCTGCAGGCATCTACGCAGGGAACGTCCTGTATCATGCCGTCCCTCCGTGGAAGCTGCCGTAGGGTCTTGAGCACGAAAGTTCTCGGCCGCGCATGGGTTCCGGGTTGTCTGCATTGCGCATATGCTGAGCAGTGCGGCCGGCCCTACTCCGTTTTTGCGGAGTGTGCAGCACAGCAAAACTTATATAGGGGGCGGATGAGCAAAGCGGAGATGCGCTGCTGACCCCTGCGCAGGAAACGTGAACGCATGAGTCAATGGTATGAGAAGCACGGCTTGAGCGAGGACCCGTTCTCCACGGACCCTGCCGATTTCCCCGACTCCCTCACCGGCTATGAGCGCGCCCTCGAAGAGCTCGCGTATCATGCCGAGGCCGGCGGCATGGTTTTTCTCAAGGGGGAGCCGGGAAGCGGGAAGACCGCTATGCTCTTCCGTCTCATGGGGATGTTCCCCCGGCAGCACGTGGTCTACGTTGACTGCGCGAAGCTCCCTGCCGACATCAACATCATCGAGGTGGCCAAGGAGCGGGGAAGCTTCCTGCGCAGGCTGTTCAACCGGATGCCGCACAAGGCCATCCTCCTGCTCGACAATGTGCACAACCTCTCCACGCGCAACAACGAGCGCATCAAGAACCTGTACGACATGGACGTCCTCAAGTCCGTGGTGTTCGCCGGAGACGGGTTCACCAAGGCGAGCTTCTCCAAGAGCTTGCGCGAGCGGATATCCTCCGTGGTGGTCCTTGAGCCTCTTGCGGGCTACCAGGCCGTGCAGCTGGCGAGAAAAAGATTCCCTCAGGCTCTTCTCACGGACAGGGCCATCGTGGCCCTGTTCCAGGCCAAGGCAGGGAACATCCGTGAGTTCCTGAAGGGATGCGGAGCGGTGTGCGCATACGCCACCTCGCGGGGACTGCCATCCGCAGATGAGTATCTCGTGCGCGATATCCTGGGGACGGGCGCGCAGCCCCTCCCGCCCTTGCCCATGAAGGTGAGCTGATGCGCCTGACGTGGTACGGCCAGCTCGGCTTCAAGGAGAATCCCTTCACGATCAAGCCGAGCGACTCTGAGGAGCTTATCGGCTATGACATCCAGAAGCTCGGTGCGCGGCTCGACCAGGGGGGCCTTATCTTCATCGAGGGGGTGTACGGCACCGGGAAGACTTCCCTCCTGCGGCAGGTGCGGAGGCGCTTCTCTCGCTCGCACAAGGTGCTGTACTGCGCGTGCAATGCCGGCTCCGTCGATTTCGACCAGCTGCTCAGCCAGAGCATGTCGCTGCTCGACGGCCTACTCGGCCGCGAGCCCCGGGGTGTCATCCTTCTGCTCGACGAGGCGCAGGAACTCTCTGCAGAGGAATTCCGGAAGCTGAACTACGCCTACCAGAGGAACGCCTTCAAGAGCGTGGTGCTCATGGCGGACAGCCTCGCCAATCTGCGTTTCCAGTACGACCGCATGCTGGCGCACTGCCACAGCTACCGCCTGGACACCCTCACGCCCGAGCAGGCAGTGTGGCTCGTGCGGCAGCGCGTGGGCGCGCTCCCGCTGCTGAGCGACGAGGTCATCCGGCGCGTGTTCTACGGGACGGGGCAGAATCCGCGGAGGCTGCTGAAGCACTGCGAGGCCATCTGCAAGTACGCTGTCGACCACTGCCTGCCTGCCCTCCGGGACGCGGATGTGCGGCGCATTCTGGAGCAGGGGTTCATGCAACCCCGTCAGCTGATGCCCCGAGCGCAGTAGAAATTTCTTCGGCCGCATTGCCGCACGCTTTCCGTGTTGTCTCGCAGTGATAGCGATAATTCTCAGCAGTGCGGCCAATTGTCTCCACACTTTTTCTACAACGTCACGCCGGCGCCAAGCTTTATAATCCATCCCGTTCTTCTCGCGCCGTGGGGAGCATCCATGAGCTCGACACCGAGCTCATCAACAAGATTGCCGCGGGGGAGGTCATCGAACGTCCCGCATCCGCGGTGAAGGAACTGGTGGAGAATGCCATCGACGCGTCAGCAAGGCGGATCTCCGTGGAGGTCTCCGATGCCGGCGAGCAGCTCATCCGCGTCAGCGATGACGGGAGCGGGATGGCTCCCGAGGACGCGCTCCTCGCTCCCAGGCGCCATACCACCTCCAAGATAGCGAGCGCAGAGGACCTCTTCAGCATCTCCACCCTCGGCTTCCGGGGAGAGGCCCTGGCGAGCATCGCCTCGGTGGGACACCTCACGCTCCGGACGAGGCCGCGGGAGGCAGAGGTCGGCACCGAGGTGTCCGTCAAGGCTGGCGTCCCGCAGGCGCGCGAGATCGCCTGCGCCCCCGGTACGGTCGCCGAGGTCCGCGAGCTCTTCCACAACACCCCCGCGAGGAGGAAGCACCTCAGCAGCAGGCAGACCGAGCTTCGCCACATCGTGGACCTGCTGGGCAGATACGCGCTGTCGTATCCCGAAGTCGCCTTCACTCTTCTCTCCGACGGGAGGGAGCTCCTCCGGAGTCCCGGCGACGGTGACGCGCGTGCTGCGGTGCTCGCGGTCTACGGGAGAGAGACCGCGAAGGCGCTCATCCCGGTCACGTTCAGCGGCGCGCATCTCACCGTGCGGGGCTTCGTCAGCAGGCCCCAGCTCACCCGGGCGAGCGCGGACCAGCAGAGCATCTTCGTGAACGGAAGGCTGGTGTCGAACCCGGTCATCTCCCGCGCCGTCGACGATGCGTACCATACCCTGATGCACCTGGAGCGGAAGCCCGTGGTGGTCCTGCGGGTGGAGATGCCGCCCGGCCAGGTGGATGTCAACGTGCACCCCACCAAGCGCGAGGTGCGCCTCGCGCACGAGCAGGTGGTCTACCAGGGGGTGTACGAGGCCATACGTTCCACTCTCCAGGAGCGGCAGCTCATCCCGGAGGAGAAGTTTCCGCAGACCGAGATGCGCCTCGCGGGATTCGGCGCCTCTCCGAGACCGGCCGCGATGGTGCGGGATGCCGGTCCTGCCGAGGTTGCTCGTCCGCTCATCTCGGGAGAGCAGCAGGCTGCTCTTGCCGCCCCTGTCACCGCAGTGGAGGGCACGGGCAGATTCCCCTCGCTCCAGGTGGTCGGCCAGGCGCTCTCTACCTACATCCTCTGCGAGAGCGAGGACGGGCTGTGCATCGTGGACCAGCATGCCGCGGAGGAGCGCGTGCTCTACGAGCGCTTCCGGGGCCAGCGCTACGCCACCGGACTGAAGACCCAGGCGCTGCTCTCCCCGGCCATCGCGGAGCTGGCTCCCGCGGAACTGCGCATCCTGGAGGAGCACATGCCGCTGCTCAGGGAGCTCGGCTTCGGCATCGAGCCCTTCGGCCCCGGCGCGGTGCGCGTCCTCACCGTCCCGGTGGTGTTCGGCAGGGTCCAGGACGCCGCGTTCCTGCACGACCTGCTCGCGGAGCTGCTCGCGTCGAAAGAGCTCGCGCGAGAGCAGCGCGAGGAGCGCATCATGCGCATGGCCTGCCGTGCTGCGGTGAAGGCCAATGACATCCTCTCCCTGGAGCAGATGCGCAAGATTCTCGAGGAGCTCTCCCGGTGCGAGATGCCGTTCACCTGCCCGCACGGGAGGCCCACGCTCTTCCGCATCACATCCCATGAGCTGGAGCGGCGCTTCAAGCGCATCGCCTGACGCTGCTGGGAATCCTTGCTGTCCGGCCGGAATGCCGTAGAGGTTCCGGGTTGTCTCTCCGTCATTACGGGAATGCTGAGCAGCGCGGCGGCTCCATCTCCACGACTATTTTTTTCCGCAATCCGCGGGGAAGGTTTAAGAAGCGGGCCGCGTCCCCCCTCCCAGAGGGGGGAAACATGGCATACACGGATTTCGAGACGGACAACGCGCACTACTACTTCGTCTTCGCAAGGCACGTCATCGGCTCGACGGACGAGGACATCTTCGACTCAGACCGCGTGGACAAGCTCGATGGCATCGTGCTGGAGATGGCCCACGAGCCCACCTCCGCGTTCTACGAGCAGACCCCGAACCCGCTCGAGGGCCGCAATATCTACGGCGGAGACCAGTACGCCGTCGTCTTCTCCCGGGTGAAGGAACTCCGCGAGAAGGGCATCGAGCTCCCCATCTATGTGGGGGACTGCGACATCAACGTCCTGCCGTCCATGGCGGTCATGATGGGAAACAGCATGCTGCGCTCCCAGGCCGCGAAGCGCATCGCCCGCATCGCGCCCCCGAAGTACCGCGCAGCGGCGGGTCTGGCCGCCCAGCTCCTCACCAATCTTCCGGAGATGATAGGGATGGGCCTCAGCTTCCTCAAGGGGAAGGCTCCCAAGGGGCTCGACAACATCGTCTCCGCCTCCGGCCTGGTGCTGCCCCATCCCATCGGGGAGTTCAGGAACGCGCTCATCGCGAGCAAGCTCGAGGACTACCTCGCGCCGAAGCTCATGGATGAGCTCGGCCGCAAGCCGACCATCGCCATCATCTACGGCGCGCTGCACGCGGGCATCCGGCACAATCTCCAGAGCGAGAAGCGCCGCGACACCGTGATGGGCGCCTACCGGAAGCTGAACTACCTGTGGTTCAACAAGCCCACGCTCGACAATCTTGTGGAGCTTCGGCTCGACGGGGACATGGAGTGGTTCGCCCGGGAGCACAAGACCGGCGTGCAGTGAGTTCGCCGATATTAAGTATTTTTTTATCATTATTTATTGATTTCCATTATTTTTCACTATAAATATATGAAAGACACGCACTTTCTTCACCTTTCATTTATAAATAGGGCTTCCCCTATTACCTATGGGTGAAGACGATGGACCTCGAGCGGAACATCAGGAAGCTAATGGAGGAGCATCCTTCCCGGGAGCACGACGCTCTGGTCTCTGCTGCGATGGAGGCGCTGTTCCGGGAGGACAGCAAGCTGCGCGAGCTCAGGCGGAAGGCCTGATCCGGATTCCGGTGCCTTCCATGCGCCACTCCCGGATGAGGCCGAAGAGCCAGCGCTCTCCGGGATACTCGCGGAAGTCGGTGACCGCGTCATACTTCCGTGCATGCGTGTTGAACTGCTGGTAGGAGCGGTACATGCCCAGCCAGCTCAGGGAGATGCCGTCCGCGTGCACAGGCGCGATCTCGACCCTGTCGGGAGACAGGCCCTTCGCCGCGAGATAGTCGCCGAGAGTCGCGACGTACACCTCGGGAGCGAGGTCCCATCCGTCGACATCCATGACCTTGAGGATGAGGTTCTTCACGAGGGACTCGAGCATCGCTTCCGGGAATTCCCGGGGCTTTATGAGCCTTGCGGCGGGCGAAACCTGCGGAGGACCTTGCTCTCCGGCCGCAATGACCCACAAGTCTCGTGCTATCTCGCCGGAATGGCGGATATTTTCCGCAATGCGGCCGTGGCTCAGTTCGTCTTGCGGCGTCGGCAGGCCATGAAGAGCGCGTGCGGCTTCTCCCTGAGGGTGCCTTCGAAGCGGGTGTGGCAAAGCTCCTCGATCTCGAAATCGCCGAACTGTGCGCGCAGCTCGCTCTCGGAGAGGCGGTACGGTCCCTCGGTTCCTGGCTGACGGTCGCTGAAGCACTTGAGCAGCAGCACTCCCTTGGGCGCGAGAAGGGAGCGGATTTGCACAACGTAGCTCTTTCGCTTCTCTGGCGGGAGGACATGGAAGCATCCCCTGTCGAGGATGACGTCGAACTCCCCCGAGAGGCGGGACTCGAGGATGTCATCCTGGATGAAGCGGACGCGTGGGAAGCGGAGGCTCGCCTTCTCCACCGCGGTGCGGGAGATGTCGGTCGCGGTGACCTCGAATCCGCGCTTGGCCAGCGCTGCGGCCTGCGTCCCCGGCCCCGCGCCGATATCGAGCAGCCTCCCCTTGCGGATGCGATGGCTCGTGAGGTACCGCCCCACATCTCCGTCGAGGCCTGGGAGATACCAGGGCAGCTCCCTGACCTTACCGCTGTAGACGCCCTCCCAGAATTCCATCGCGCTGCGGAGGAGGGCAAGCCTTAAGAACTTTATCGATGCGGAGAGGACATGCGTGTCGCTCTCGCGGTGCTGCTGCTCATGACAGCCTGCGCTCCTGCAGCGCAGCTTCCGGAGAGTGCGATGCCTTCTGCTGCGCCCTTCAAGGCGGGCATCGCCGGCTTCGTGCCCCGCCATTTCCCTCAGAGCACGCCGGACGACTGGTCGGCGTTCTTCAACGAGGTGCCGCGCGTCGCGGGCGCCTTCGGAGACTACGTCGCGTGGGACGACCAGCCGGACGCCAAGGGCATCCCTCAGCAGGTCCATACCGCCAGCAAGCTCACGAACAGCAGCGGGATGACCCTTGTGCTCGCGGTCGGGTTCGACGTGGAGTCCCAGGAGGCGCGGACATACTTCCAGGACCACGGCGAGGCATACTGGCGCGCCGCGGTCGCGGTCGCGCAGGAATTCCATCCGGAATATCTCGGGCTGGGGGTAGAGGTGAACCGCTACTACGAGAGGAGTCCCGAAGGCTTCGAGGACTACGTCGTCGTCTACCATGAGGTCTATGACGATGTGAAGCGAGTCTCGCCCTCGACAAAAGTCTTCCCCATCTTCCAGCTGGAGTACATGAGAGGCGCGGCGAGGCTCTCCGGCAGAGAGCACAAGGCGCACTGGGAGCTGCTCTCCCGCTTCAAGGCGGACCTCATCGGATTCACCACCTATCCGTTCCTTGAGTACCGCTCTGTCGCCGAAATTCCCGCAGGCTACTATGCGGAGATTGCGCAGCACACCGACAAGCCGGTGGCGTTCACCGAGCTGGGCTGGCCGACCGCGTCTCCGCACGTCCAGGGCGGCGAGGGAGAGCAACTGGCCTTCCTGGAGCTGTTCCTCAACCAGACTGCTGCGCTGGACGTCGAATTCGCCAACTGGCTCTTCCTGCACGACGGAGAATTCCCCAACGGGGAGCTGTTCAACACGATAGGCCTCAAGACCGCCGATGGCGTGCCGAAGCAGGCGTACGCGGCCTGGAAGTCCCTGAGGTAGGCCCGGGTTTCTGGTCCGTGCTGCGGTGTTGTGGAAGTGTGGAGACACCTGGCCGCGCTGCTGAGAATCATCGGTATCACTGCGAGACGGAAA
>JAGVZT010000018.1 GCA_018302335.1 Candidatus Woesearchaeota archaeon
CTATGAGCGCCCAAAGCATATTGATAGCCTTCTACTACTTCATTTGGATAGTCATCAATTCTACTATCTACCCCGTGCTTACAGTAGATTTCGGACAACGCATTCTTGTAGCGTGTATATTCGGAGCCCTGCTCCATCCACTTCTTGAAGAAGTCACCAATATGCTTTGGGCGCTCATCGCGTAGAATCTGCCAAACCTTTCCGAATTCGTCCTGAATAAGGTCATCATCCGTTCCAGCGGACCCGTCGTAGAAGGATTCATTATCCGATATGTCATATAGTATGCCCGCAACGATACCCTCCACTTCCTGTGCTTTACCAGTGGTGCGGTACTGAGAAATCAACGTGGTTTGGTTCTCAATCTCTTGGTCACTTCTCAGAAGCGCACTCCTATGAATCAGCTTTGGCATGAAACCCGCAAAACCTTCGCTGAAAGCGCAGTACGGATTGCTAATGGTATCCCAGCTGTGGACACTGAAGGGATTGCATAGAGCCATAAAGTACTGGTCCCAGACAGTCCCGTACAACTTGTACATTACACCGTGACTATATTCATGCTGGACTGTATCGTTCGTTGCCCGAGGTTCAAGCATAATATTGTTGTTTTCCTCTATATTTCCGGGATAGGCATCAGTTTTGAAGAATCCCAGTTCGAAAAATAGATGGTAAAGACGATGAACAACAGAGGAATCCTTCGTTGGCAAAAATATATTAACCGAAGAACCTGCCACTGTAAAGGAAACTGGGTAGTTGAGGGTGACAATAGGCTGGTTCCATACGTCACCGCTTTGACCATCGCCATCCAAATCTTTCGTATTGTCAGTATAGCCCTTAAGGAAGTCGTATGCATTCACAGCAACCTGATACACCCTTTCGAATTGGACGCTCGAACCTCCTATAGTGTCATTTATGTAACAGGTAGCGTTTGAGCCACAATCCACGGTGGCCGTGTCCGTCCAGTGAGGAGATCCTTCTTTGTCCTCTAGATGTAGAATGTCATTATCTCCATCCTTTGCAAGCGTGTGCACACGAATGTAGAAGCTAGTTGACTCATTCAGGTTAACTGAACTGAACTCGTACTCTCCCATGTTACTGGTGAAGCTACTCTGGTGAAATACGTCTCCACTTACTTTGGCCTCCCACAACTCCACGTAAGCGTATCTGACTGGCTCATCAAAAGAACTTTGGCCCATTTTGCCCTTAATCGTTACGTTCAGAGCAGCCACACCACTCACCAAAAGGAGCCACACTGCAAGCCAGGATAGTCCCTTCTTGAGTCGTGGACTTCCGTTAAATAGCATTCATGCCAACCTCACGGTTTTCATCTGCTTACCGCATACGGCATAATCCGCTTGGTTGAGTCCTGAGAATCCTAGTTTGTACTGCACAAGGAAGGCCGGTGTAACGAGGATGAAGCTTCCTTCAGGAAGCAAACCAATACCGCTAGGATCAATATTCCCCGTACGATTAACAGTGACTTCATCCACCTCAAGAGGACCTATAGGTTGACTATGCAAACGTAATGCTAATTCCGATATTGCATGACGGCCTGTGGCCTGATAATTTTTGAGGTTACTGGCTTTCTCCTGAATAAACCGGAATTCGAATGCATCCACCTGGCGGTTTAGGTTATTCTGGATTCTTAGGTGAATGACCTCCAAGTTATAGTCTGTGATTTGAACACTGAAATTAGCCTGCGAGCAAATTTCTTCAGCCTTCTCATTGAAATCGTTATACTCACCGACATCCCCCACAAAAAAGCCAGCAAAAAGTCGTACAATCAAGAGCAGGGTAAGTATCACAAATGCTGCAATAACGGTAAGCAGCTTTGATGTCTTCCTCATAGTGCGTCCACCACCCAGTTTCTTAAAATACCTCCCTCATAACGAAAGTACGTATCGCCCAAATCCTTCTTCCACTTCAGGGCGCAGGTGGAACTCCCGCTGTAATGCACGACATAGAGGACGCCGTCCCTGGTCCCGAAGAGCACGTCATTGGTGCCGTCATTGTCGATGTCGGCGATGACCGGCGTGTTGTACAGCAGCCGGTCGAACGAGGAGCGTCCCCACTCAAACTGGAGGTTCATCGCACCACCAGCCCCACCGGGTTCATGGTAATGGCGGTCTCCGGCGCACCGACAGAGAACGTTGTGTCGAAATTTAAAGTTTACCGTAAAAATGTAACCAAATTGGTCAATGCCGAAGGGGGGACTCGAACCCCCGACCTCCGCGTGTCTCGCGCACAGTCATCGCCTTGCGGCTCTTCGCTCATGCCTATGAGCGCGGCGCTATGACCACTAAGCTACTTCGGCAACACCACTGACCGCAGGTGGACTTCCTTCCACTGCGCGTCCGTTATCTCGCTCGGAGAGCCGTCCATCAGGCTCTGGAAGGCCTTGTTCATCGGGAAGGCGATGGTGTCCCGTATGGAGTCCGCTCCGACCATGAGCATGACCAGCCGGTCAAGGCCGATGGCGATGCCGCCGTGGGGCGGCGCCCCGTACCGGAAGGCCTCCAGCAGGAAGCCAAACTTCTCCTGGAGCTCCTCCTCCTTGAGCCCGATGACCTTGAGCACGCGCCTCTGCACCTCGGTGTCCCAGATGCGGATGCTGCCTCCGCCGAGCTCGGTGCCGTTCAGCACGACGTCGTAAGCCCGCGCCCGGACCTTGCCCGGCTCCTTCTCCAGATGGTCGAGGTCCTCGTGCTTCGGCGAGGTGAATGGGTGGTGCATCGCGTCCCAGCGCTCCTCGTCACCGTTCCACTCCACGAGAGGCCAGTCAACAATCCACACGAAGCGCAACTCGTCCTTCACCAGCCCGAGTTTCTCCCCGAGATGCAGCCGCAGCAGGCCCAGCGCTGCGCACGCGAGCTTCCACGGCCCTGCGACGAGCAGGAGGGTATCGCCTTCCTTCGCGGACATGGCCTTCTGGATGGCCGCGAGCGCCTCCTTGGAGAAGTGCTTCGCGATGCTGCTCTCCAGGCCAGTGGCCGTGACGCGGAACCAGCTCATCCCCTTCGCGCCGTGCCTCTGGCAGAATGCGGTGAACTCGTCGATGTCGTTCCGGGAGAGCTCCGCGCTCACCCGGAGACCGCGCACCACTCCCGCGTGGGCGGCGTCCTCGAATATCTTGTAGCCGCTCTTCGCCGCAGCGGTCGTGACGTCGATAATCTCCAGCGGGATGCGCAGGTCCGGCTTATCGACGCCGAAGCGGTCCATCGCCTCCTGGTAGCTCATCTTCGGGAAAGGGGTCCTGATGGCCTTCCCTGCGACGGCGAACGCGGCCTTGAGGAATCCCTCGGTCACCTGCTGGATGTCCTCCTCGGAGATGAAGCTCATCTCCAGGTCCACCTGGGTGAACACCGGCTGCCTGTCCGCGCGCGTGTCCTCATCGCGGAAGCACTTCGCGATCTGGAAGTAGCGGTCGAGACCGCTCACCATGAGCAGCTGCTTGTAGAGCTGGGGGCTCTGGGGCAGCGCATAGCCCTTGCCGGGATAAAGACGCGACGGCACCAGGAAGTCCCGCGCGCCCTCGGGAGTCGAGCGCACCAGCATCGGCGTCTCGATCTCCAGGAACTGCTGCCCATCCAGATAGTCGCGGATCGCCTTCACCACCTGGTGGCGCACGATGATGTTGTGCTGCATGTTCTGCCTGCGCAGGTCCACGTAACGGTACTTCAGCCGGATGTCCTCGCTCGCATGGACCTTCTCCTCCGCGACCTCCACCGGGGGAGGCTCGGCGCGGTTGAGTATCTCCACGTTGTCCACGAGCATCTCCACCTCTCCTGTGGGAAGCTTCGGGTTGACCATGCCCTCCTTCCGGGGCCTGACCTTGCCAGTCACCGAGAGGACGTACTCCCGGCGCAGTTCTTCCGCGGCCTCGTGCACGCTCTTGCTGTGCGACGGGTCGAAGACCACCTGGGTCAGTCCATACCTGTCCCGGAGGTCGATGAAGATGACTCCTCCGTGGTCCCTCCGCGAGTGCACCCAGCCGTTGAGCGTCGCAGTCTTGTTTGCGTCCGCGGTCCGGAGCTCCCCGCAGGTGCACGTGCGCTTGGCGAAAGCCATGCCCCCCGGCAACACCTGGCGGTTTTTAAAGCTTGCTAGCTCCGCCTGGCCAGCACCGGCCTCATCGGCGGGGCGAGCTCCTTGAGATGCTCGAACGCCTTGCCCCAATGCTCCGCAGGGAAGAGCCAACCGAGATGATAGATGACAAAGGCAGGCAGCTGGTCCTCCAGCCCGGGATTCACTCGCACGGCCACTTCAGGCAGGGAGAATTCATACATCGCCGCGCGCAGCTGCCACTCGAAGGCCTCATTCCCGCGGGATTTCGCGCCGCAGAGTGCGACGGCCGCATCGCACTGGGCGAGCAGAGCGCGGGAGGACTGCTTCCAGTCCTCGGTGAGTGCCGCCCCCTTGAGGGGATTCCCTGCGCAGGTGAAGCCCCGTGACTCCGCGAGCTTCCGGAAGTCCTCAGCGCGGGGCAGGTCCTCTGCGAGGTACACCACGAAGAGGCGTTTCGCCATGAAGGGCACATGGAAGGAGTGATATAAAAGCGTGACGGTAAGTATTTGAAATCCCCCTCCCACAGCGGCATGGTGGTCGCCGCCGTATTCTTCGACCTCGGAGACGTGCTCATCCGCACCAGGGAGCGTGCCGCAATGCGGGCGCTCGCTGCGCGCTCCCCCTACGGTGAAGGCGGCGTCCGGCTGAAGCTCCGGGAACTCAAACGTAGCTACGAGCTTGGCGAGCTCGGGAGCAGGGAGTTCTTCGGGGATGCCGCTGCGACACTCGCCCTCCCTCCCGAACTCAGTTTCGAGGACTTCAGGGCGATGTGGAACCGGTGGATTGGCCTTCCCGTGCCAGGGACGCTCGCTATTGTCGAGCAGCTGAAGTTCCCTCTGTACCTCCTCTCGAACACCAACGAGATGCATCATCAGCAGTGCCGCTCCCTCCTCCCGCTCGACAGGCTTTTCCGACGGCAGTTCGTCTCCTATCGCCTCGGGACAGCAAAGCCGGAGTTGGACATCTACGCCAAGGCCCTGCGGCTGGCGAATAAGCGGGCTGAAGACTGCCTGTTCATCGACGACCTGCGGCGGAACGTCGCGGGGGCGCGCGCCGCCGGAATGGACGCGGTCCGCTTCCGCTCCGCGGGGCAGCTTTCCGGGGAGCTCCGGAAGCGGGGAATCCTGTAGTACCTTGCTTCCGGCCGTCATGGCGCACGAGTTCCGGAATATCTCGCAGGGATTCCGGATATTCTCAGGAGTGCGACCGTGGAGGTGCCGGCGGTAGATTTTTAAAACGCGGAGACTGTGCCCTGCCGATGGAGCTCCCAGGGGTCATCGCCGGCATCGCGAAGTGCCGCAGGGACCAGACGTACACCTTCGCCTCCGGCTGGAAGAGCCCGCTCTACCTCGACAACCGCGCCCTGCTCGGCGACCTCCCTGTGAGGCAAGCCATTTCGGAGGCAATGCTCCCCTTCGCGACGGATGCCGAAGCTGTGGCGGGAGTCGCGACCGCAGGGATTCCCTGGGCCGCGTTCCTCGCGATGAGAGCGGAGAAGCCGCTGCTCTATGTCAGGCCGGCGCCGAAGGACCATGGCACCGGCAGGCAGGTCGAAGGTCCACTCACCAAAGGGATGCGCGTCCTGCTCGTCGAGGACCTCGTCACCACTGGAGGGAGTTCGCTTGCCGCGCTGCAGGCGCTGCGCCGGGAGGGGGCGCTGGTGAAGCGCTGCGTGGCAATCTTCAGCTACGGCTTCGCGGAGGAGCTCTTCCGAGAGGAGAAGTGCGAGCTCAGGGCCCTGGTCCGCTTCGAGGAGCTGCTCTCCTCCTGGACGCTGGGAGCGGATGAGAAGCGCGCAATAATGGAATGGCACCGCAATCCCGCGGGGTGGACGGGATGGAGCTGACCTTCGGGAAGCGCGCTGCGCTTTGTCAGGGCGTGGGAAGGCGCCTGCTCAGGCTTATGGAAGAGAAGCGCACCAATCTCTGCGTCGCCGTCGATGTCTCCTCCGCGAGTGAGCTGCTCCGCATCATCCGCGCGGTGGGCGAGGAGACTGCGGTCATCAAGACGCACGTAGATATGCTGGACGACTGGCGGCCAGACCTCGTCGGAGAGCTGCGCGACCTGTCGAATGAGCTGGACTTCCTTCTGCTGGAGGACCGGAAGTTCGCGGACATCGGAAAGACCGTGCGAAGCCAGTACGCCGGAGGGAGCTTCCGCATCGCGGAGTGGGCCCACCTGGTGACCGCGCACGCCATCTCGGGAGAGGGAATCATCACGGCGCTGCAGGAGGGTACCGTCCGCGAGCGCGGCTGCCTCCTCATCGCCCAGATGTCCACCGCGAGCAACTTCCTCAGCGCAGACTACGCGAAGCAGGTCCTGGCGCTGGGCCGGAGGCATCCGGATTTCGTCACAGGATTCATCTGCGCCAACCGTGAGGACGAGCTGCGCTCCTTCGCCGGCGCTGCAGGGAGCGGATTCGTCCGCTTCACGCCAGGGGCGCATCTCATGGCGACCGGAGACCGGTTGGACCAGAAGTACACCCATCCGAGAGCGCTGGTCGCGGCGGGAAGCGACGTGGTGATTGTCGGACGCGCCATCACGGAGGCGCTGAATCCCCCGGAGACCGCGAGGCAATACCGCGAAGTCGCGTGGAGCGCGTACCTGGAGCGGATTAGCTCCCCGACTTCTGGAAGATGAGGAGGTCTTCTGTGGTGAGCTTCTTGCCGCGCTTTATCTTGTCTTCGACCGCTTCCTCGCGCTCCTTCATCTCGGCCTGAAGCTCCTCGTTCTTCTTCTGGCGCAGCGCCGAGTCTATCGCGGCGATGTCCTGCTTGACCTTGTTCATCTCGTCGAGCTTTGCGCGGAGCTTGGCGTTCTGCTCCGCGTACTGCTCCTTGAGCTTCGAGAACTCGTCGAAGACGCCCTGCTCGCCCTCCTTGATGGTATCAATCTCCTTGGAGAGGGTCAGCATCTCCTCGTGCCGCTCCTGGCTCTTCGTCGCAAGCTCCTGGATCTGCTGGTGGACATCGTCGCTCTGCTTCTTCAGGACGGTGATGTCCTTCGAGAGAGTGCGCACCTCATCCATCATGCCGCCGGCGACCTTGACCTCGTCGTACTCCTTCTTGCGGAGCTTGATCTGCCCCATGAGCTTGCGCTCCTGCTCGAAAGGCATGGCCTCGGTCTCGATGCGCAGCTCCATCTTCTCGATGAGCTTCAGGAGCTGGTCCGGGCTCTTGTGCATGTCCCGGGCGTGAGGTCTCGGCGCAGTGTCCTGCTGGCCCCGGAGCTCCTTGGCGCGGTCAATCTTCGCCCGGACCTCGGTGTTGAGGCGGCTGCGCTCTTCCTTCTTCTCCCGGACCTGCCTCGTGAAGTCGTCGCGCTCGCGCTTGAGCTCCTTGATGCGGCGTATCTTCTCACCGATGTCGCTGGAGACCCCGTCGCGCTTGGAGAAGACGCCCTCCTTGAGCTTGTCTATCTCGTTGAGCTTCGTGCGCATCACGGCAATCTCGCGCTTGATGGTCTCGAAACGCTCCAGAAGCAGCTTCTTCCGCTCCTCAGAATCAGCGGGCAGTGTCTCCGCAGGCGCCGCGGCGGACTGCTCGACTGGCGTTGCCTCCTGATTGCCAGCCTCAGGCCCAGGAACTTCGCCCTGCGCCGGCCCTTCAGGAACTTCGTTCTCGGACTTCCCCGTCTCCGGACCGGAGACTTCGCTCTGCCCCGCGTTCTCCGGCGGCTGGGGGGAAGTCTCCGGCTGCTCGGGGGCTTCGCCACCCAGGATTCCCGGCTCCCCGCCGGCCGTCTCTGGCGTTTCGTGCGTTGTCATGAAATGAAATGGCGAAGCCAGGCTCAGCCGAACAGCGCGCCCAGGCCTGCCGCAGCCTCAGTGTCGCTCTTCTGCTCCTCCTTCGGCTTCTTCTCCTCTACCTTCTTCTCGGCAGCGACGGGAGCGGCGGCAGCGACAGGCACGACGCTCGCGGAGGCTATGGCCTTTTCGATGTTGACGCCCTGCAGCGCCGCGACGAGTGCCTTGACACGGGTGGTGTCGCTCTTGATGTGGGCCGCGTCCAGCACCTTCGTCACTGCCGGCTCGGTAATCTCTTGTCCTGCTTTGTGCAACAGCATCGCCGCATATACGTACTCCATCGTGGTTCCTCCTTAGTCCATTGTAGCTTCCAATGCAGCCGCCTCGCGCTCCGCGCGCGAGAGGAACTGTCCCGCGTTCTCCGGCGTCAGTATCCCCGCGTCGAGCGCGAGGGCCTTCGCCTCGCCGCTCGCCTTGGCGAGCAGCCTGGGAAGCACGTCCGGAGCGGGATAGGCGATTTTGATGGCGAGCGCGAAGGCGCCCGCGGCGGCGCTCGCGATGTCCGAGAGGTACTGGGCCTCGTCGATGAACAGCACCGCCTTGGTGAAGACCTGCTCATTCTCATATACCGCCTGCAGGTTCAGCCCTATCTCCATGGGGGTGATGCCCATCCTGGTGAGCAGCGACGCCGCGTCGGCGGAGATGACCTTGCCCTCCGGCACCACGAGCTTGTCCTGGGTTATCTTGATCTTGCCGCCCTCGATGCTCGTCTTCAGGCCGAGCTGGCCGAGCTGACCGATGATGGGACCGGGCGCGAACGGAGTGGGGCCTGCCTTGACCCAGATGTCATTCGGGGCAGTCTGGCCCGCCTTCGCCGGCGCGCTACTCTTGTTCTTCTGGACGAGCTTCGCGAGGGCGAAGGGGTTCTCGCTGGTGAAGAGCAGACCGGGCATGATGTTCTCCAGGTGAGGCTCCAGCGCGGCGAGTCCAGGATGCGACTTCTTCGCCTCCGCCATGGCCAGCTTGATGAGCTTCCTCTTCCCGACGCGGATGTCCACCTTGCCGCGCAGCGAGGCGCGGATGGTAGAGAACTGCGATGCTGGGAGGTTGGTGATGTTCACCACACCCACGATGGGTTGAGAGGTGAGCAGCTTGGCGAACTCCGCCACCTGCTGGACCTTGCGTTGGGCTGGCATCTTAGCTCACCTGCACCGGCTTGCTCATGGTCTTCTTCAGGTAGACCGAACGGATGTTGTGCTCCTCGTTTGGCAGGACGCGCAGCACCGAACTGAGCACGGACATCGCATTCTCCGTGAGGTCCTCGGCGCTCATCTGCTCGCTGCCGATGACGCACTGGAGGAGCGGGTCCTTCTTCGCCGCGACGCGGATAGTGTCGCTGAGATTCTCGTGGAGCAGCCTGAGATTCGCGCCCTTGGGCGGCACGACGCATCCGGCCTTGGGGTTGGGCATCTTGCCCCGGGTGCCGAGCACCCGTCCGAACGTCGTGGCGACCGAGGCCATGATGTTCGCCTGCGCGACAAAGTAGTCGAACTCCTTCGCCAGCTTGCGGAGGAGCTTCTTCTCTGCAAAGCCAGGGAACTGCTCCTGCAGGATGACCTTCTCGAAGATTTGCTTCGCATCCGCGTGCAGCTCCGGCCCGATGAGGGCGCAGACCTTCGCCTTCCGGCCGCGCCCCTTCGGCAGCCTGATGAACTGGTCTATCTGCTGCTTCGGGTCCTTCAGGTTCAGGTCCCGCAGGTTGATGATGAGGTCTACGCTCTGGGAGAAGCCGCGCTTGGGCTCTGCCTGGAGCGCATCCACCGCCTTTCGTACAGATTCTCGTTTCATCGTGCCCTCCTACCGCGAAGGTAGTCCCAGGGAACGTTGCTACGCCGCTTGCGCGGCTCGCATCGCGGGTTTTCCCCTGCTTTATAAATGTTTCCCGTCTCCCGCCGGAAAGGCTCCGCCTAGCGGACGCGCCCAGCGCCATACCAGTCATGCCGGCGAGACAGCTCGGATATCATGCGGCAGTGCGGCCGGGAGATGTCGGCTTTCTGCGGCGCCGGCTGCCCCATAATTATATTAACCGCGCGGCTGTCTTTCCCGCATGGGCGTCTTCGACGGCATGCTCGGCGCGAACGAGTCGCTCTTCCGGAACGCGGTGGCGCTGGACTTCGACTTCGTCCCCAAGCTGGTCCCGTACCGGGAGGGGGAGCAGTTCCACATCGCGGGCTGCATCAAGCCGCTCTTCTCCCAGCGCTCCGGGCGCAATCTGCTCATCCACGGCCCTCCGGGAGTGGGGAAGAGCGTCGCATCCCGCCACGTCCTCCGAGAGCTGCAGGAGAAGGCCGACGACATCTTCCCCCTCTATGTGAACTGCTGGCAGAAGAACACCTCCTTCAAGGTCGCCCTGGAGCTCTGCGAGCAGCTCGGCTATCGGCTGACGCACAACAAGAACACAGACGACCTCCTCGCTGTCGTGATGGAGAAGCTGAACAAGGGAGGCGCGGTCCTGGTGCTGGATGAGGTGGACAAGCTGCAGGACCAGGACTTCCTCTATGTGCTGCTCGAACGGCTGTACCGCAAGGTCATCGTGCTCATCAGCAACTACCAGGAGTGGGGCGCGTCGCTCGACGAGCGTCTCCGTTCGCGGCTCGCGCTGGACGTCCTGCAGTTCCGGCCCTATTCAGCAGAGGAGACGCGGGGCATCCTCCGCCAGCGGGCGGAGCTCGCCTTCCAGCCGGACGTGTTCCCGCGCGAGGCGCTGGAGCGCGTCGTCGCGGAGACCGTGCAGCGGGGCGATCTGCGCGTCGGGCTCCACCTCCTCAAGGAGGCAGGCGCCGCTGCTGAAGAGAAGGCCGCGCGTTCCGTCTCGCTGGAGCACGTGGAGACCGCGCTCCAACGCCTGGCACAGTTCGCTCCCCGGAAGAGCGCCGAACTCGACGAGGACGAGCAGGCCGTGCTGGAGCTGGTCAAGGGCGCGCCTGGCAGCAAGATCGGCGACCTCTACAAGCGCTATCAGGAATCCGGTGGGGAGATGGCCTACAAGAGCTTCCAGCGCAAGGTCAAGAAGCTCGAGGACGGCGGCTACATCGACGTCCAGCGCACCCAGGGCGGCGCCGAGGGCAACACCAGCATCCTCACCCACCGCGGCGTGAAGACCCTGGACCAGTTCTGATGCGTACCGCTGACGGCTCGCTCACCATCAGGGGTCCGGAGGGCGAGCTGCTGCATCCCCTCCGGGGCGCGGTCGCGGAGGCGGTCCGCAGGTATGTCGTCCCCTGCCGCATCGCGGAACTCGCCCGTCAGCATGGCCGGGTGATGGTTCTCGACATAGGCTTCGGGCTCGGGTACTGCGCCACCGCCGCCATCGACGCTGCCGACGCGGTCCGCGTCGTCTCCCTGGAGCGGAGCAGAATCCCGCTGCGCAGCGTCCCGCGCGTCTCCCCGCAGCTCGCGCACTATCACCTCGCGACACGCGTCGCTCGGGAGTGCCTCACCGCGAGGAGCTCGACCGTGCGGGAGGGGAGCCGCGAGCTGACCCTGGTACTGGGCGACGCGCGCAGGAGCGTCCCACGCCTGAGGGAGCAGTTCGACGCCGTGTTCCTCGACGCACCGGCGCCGCGGCTCTGCCCGGAGCTGTGGAGCGTCGAATTCTTCCAGGCGCTCAGGGGAGTCATGCACGAGGATGCGCTCGTCGTGACGTACCAGGGCGCGGAAATCGTACGGGCGGGCCTGGTCGAGGCGGGTTTCTCCATCGCCGAGAGTGTGGAGACGGAGCCGGGATTGCACGGGACGCTCGCCTCCCTCCAGAGGCTTCCGGCCGAGTTGACGGAGAAGTACCGCGTGAAGCACGTCATCCACGACCCCGGGCTACGCGCTCCGCGCAGGAAACTTCTGGACCAGGTGTGGTAGCCCCTTCGAAAAAGGAGGCAACGCCCGCGGCCGAGCTGCTCAGAAGCGCCGGCATACCGACCACGCGGATACCGCATTGCGGCCGAAGAATCTCAGGGTTTCTATGGCGCCGTGTGGTAGTGACATTAATATAGCCGAAGCGCCGCTCGATGGGCATGCCCTTCAAGAGCTTCATGGCCGCGGTGTACATCGTGCACGAGGAGGGGGTGCTGCTCCTCTTCGACGCGGCGCGGGAGGAGTGGCTTCCTCCCTCGGGGGCCATCGAGGAGCACGAATTGCCGGAGGAGGCCGCCGTACGCATCGTCCGCCAGCAGCTCCATGCGGACATCGAGATCATCGGGGAGCGGCGTCTCGTGGGGGAGCGGCTCCTGCTCAGCGAGCCGATTGCGATGCTGGTCCAGCGCGACGCCCGGCACGAGCTGGTCGAGCTCTGCTTCGCCGCTGCGCTCAGGACTGCGGTGCACGAGGACGTGCACTGGATTGACGCACGGTGGTTCTCGGACGAAGATTTAAATAGCGAGCCCATTCCCGCTAGCGTGCGCCTTTGCGCCGAGCGCGCGAGGTCACGGAGGCTATCACATGATTAAGGCAGTGCTGTTTGACTTTTGGGGAACCCTCGTCGAGATTGGCGTCTTCCCGTCACCGGTGAAGCAGGTCCGCGAGATCCTCCGGCTCCACCGGATGCCCTACCGCAAGTTCATCGTCACCTTCGAGCGCAGCTTCATGCTGGAGAAGTCCGACGACCTCTACCAGGCCTTCACCAAGGTGTGCGAGGCCTTCCAGCGCGAGCCTTCCCAGGAGGTCCTCGACGAGCTGGTGGGCATGTGGAACAAGAACAAGCTCCTCGCAAAGCCCTTCCCGGAGTCCATGAAGATCCTGGAGGACCTGAAGAAGCAGTACAAGATCGCCCTCCTGGCGAACAGCGACTGCTTCTCCGTGCGTGCGGTGCTGGAAAAGTACGGCCTCGAGAAGTACTTCGACGAGGTGCTGCTCAGCTTCGAGGTCGGCTACCTCAAGATCGACCGGGAGATGTACGAGGACGTGCTCAAGCGTCTCGGCATCGCCCCCGGGGAGGCGGTGATGATAGGGGACAGCATCAACTCCGACATCCGCAGCGCGGAGAACGCGGGCGTCGGCGCCATCCTTCTGGACCGCCGCGGCACCTATCCTGATTTCGAGTGGAGCATCGAGTCGCTGGAAGACCTGCCCCTCGCGCTGGACGAGCTGAGCGCCGAACTGCAGCACCGCGCCGAGGAGGCGGCCGAGGAGCCCGCCGGGGTGGCCCGAGAGAGCGACGAGCCAGCCGAGGAATCCGGGGAGTACGGCGAGTCGGAGAGCGGCGAGGAGCTCGGGCCATCCGCAGAGCCGGAAGGCGGCAAGCAGCCCGATGAGGAGACGGATGACGACGAGGAGCTTGCCGAGTAGCGAAGACGCGCCGCGGAGTGACTGCGTCTTCTGCCGCATCGTCAAGGGCGAGATTCCCTGCCACAAGGTGTACGAGGACAAGGAGTACCTCGGATTCCTCGACATCACCCCCCGCAACCCGGGACACAGCCTCATCGTGACGAAGCGGCACTACCGCTGGGTGGACGATGCCCCGCAGTTCGGCTCGTACTTCGAGGCGGCGAAGCGCGTCGGCCTCGCGCTGAAGTCGGCGATGGGGGCCCTGTCCGTCAGCTATCTCACCCTCGGCAATGAGGTCCCGCACGCCCACATCTGGGTGGTGCCGCGATACCGGGACGACGGCCATGGCGGTGTCATCGACTGGAAGCTTGTGAAGCAGATTCCCCCGGAGGAGATGAAGCGCATCGCCTCCCTTCTCTCGAAAGGCATAAATACGTCCGTATAGCGCCCCCTGCATGTCGTTCATCGGAGGAATCGGCCTCCTCGCCGCGTCGCTCACCACGCTCTCCGCGCTGCCGCAGGTGGTTCGCTGCTGGCGCAGGAGGAGCACCGCCGACCTCTCCCTGGGGACTTTCCTCATGGCCGCAGGGGGCATCTCCCTCTGGCTGCTCTACGGGCTGCTCATCCACGATGTGCCGCTCATCGCCGGGAACGCAGTCTCTCTCGTGTTCGTGGGAAGCATCCTGGCGATGAAGCTCCGCTGGGGCTGAAGCGGCCCTGTGGAAAGAGTCAACATAGAGGTGGCCGCTCTGCGGAGAATGCCCGCATTTCCGGTGAGGCAGCGCGGAACTCGTACGGGATTCCGACCGAGATACAGAAGATTTCCTACAGGGCGCAAGCCACCGGTAGCTTTATATAGAACAAAATCCGGACCCCTCCCATGACCCTGACGCTCCGGAGCGTCCCGAAGAACGCAACCATCATCCAAGGCTATCCCGGTTTCGGGCTTGTGGGTACCATCGCCACCGAGTATCTCCTTGAGCACCTGAAATGCGAGCCCATCGGGCGCATCCTGCTCGAGGAGCAGCCCGCGCTCATCGCCATCCACGAGGGCCGCGTGGTGGAACCAATCGGCATCTTCTACAGCAAGAAGCACAACCTCGTGGTGGTGCACGCCATCAACTCCACCTCGGGAGCAGAGTGGAAGATTGCGGAGCTGGTAGTGGAGCTGGCGAAGAAGGTCAACGCCAGGGAGCTCGTGTGCATCGAGGGGGTCGGCTCCCCGGAGAAGAACGGGGAGGAGGAGGAGCAGACCTACCGCACCTTCTACTACGCGAACAAGGCGCAGAACGCAAAGAAGCTGCAGACCCTCAAGATAGAGCAGCTCCGCGAGGGCATCATCATGGGCGTCACCTCGGCGCTGCTGCTCGACGCCGGGGGAAGCTTCCCCATCACCTGCCTCTTCGCGGAGACGAAGACGCACCTACCGGACAGCAAGGCCGCGGCGAACGCGCTGACCACCCTGAGCAATTACCTTGGGCTGAAGCTCAACATCAAGCCGCTCCTGGATTCAGCCGAGCATTTCGAACAGAAGCTCCACAGCCTGCTGGAGAAGAGCAAGGGTGCAGTAGGCAAGCAGAAGAAGGACCTCACCTACCTGGGCTGACCCTCTGGTAAAACTCCTTCGCCTTCCTTTCGGATTTCGGTGGCAGTCTCTCTGCGCGGGCGAGATTCTCCTCGCTGAACGAGATGCCGCACTTGTGGCACACGAAATGTCCGCGCTCGCCAGTAAGAGGACCGTCACATACGAGGCAGAGGCTCATCGCTTGGACTTCTTCTGCCTGCAGCGGTCGCAGTACATGCGCAGCTTGTGCTTCACGACGAACTTGTCGCCGCACCCCTTGCACTTCCTGAGAATCTTGTAGGGCCGGTCAGGCATGGCGTTGCCCGGGGAAATTTCCTATATAAATGTTGTGGTAATCCCGGCGCAATTGGAAAAAGAGTCGGCCGCGCTGAGGAGAATCTCCGGGATGCCGGCGAGAGCAGCCGGATACCGTACGGCATTCCGGCCGAGAAATCGCCTGTTTTTCACGAGGCCGGCGCAGCGGCATGTTTAAGAGGCGGCCGCCACCTCCTTCGGTCGATGCCTGACCTCGAGGAGCGCGTTGCGGAAACCCTGTTGCAGCGCATCAGCAAGGAGATTGACCTTCCCATCCTCGCCGCCCAGCAGGCCGGCGCTCTTCTCCCGACGGTGGTGCGGAGCTATCTCCTGTGGCAGTCGAGCGGGAATCCCCTGGAATACGCGGGTATCATCGCGGGGACGTACGCGCTGGGCATCGCGACCATGGCCGTGTCGTACATGGCAACGCATCGGCTCTTCCATCAGCCAGGCTCGCTCCGCGAGGCCCTGCGCTTCACCGCGCTGGAGCGTGCGTGCTTCGTCCCCGCAAGGCTCCTCTCTCTCGGGCTCGAAGGCCTCCTGGTAAGCGCCGGAGCGAATCCCCTCCTCGTCGGCACCGTGGTGCCCAGCGCCATCCTCGGGCTGCAGGGCATCGCGAACAACCGGAGCGGCAGGGAGCTGAAGCAGGGCAGGAGCTTCAAGGAGGCGCTCGTCGAAGGTGTCCGCTACACCGGAAAGCTCTTCACGTATCCGGTGGAGCTCGCCGCATCTGCGTACGCAGCGCTCAGGCGCGCACCGTCTTGAGCCTGCCGGCTTTTCCGGAAACCAGGCTGAATTTGCGGCCGAGCTCCTTCTTGAGGAACGCGAGCAGCTCGGCGTTCGCCTTACCGTCCTCGGGCGGAGACTTGATACGGATGCGCGGCACGCCGTCAGAGCCGATGCCCGCGAACTCGGTCTTTCCCGCGCGCGGCACCACGCGCACGGTGAGGGTATTGCCGCGCAGACAGGCGGCGAGACTCATTTCTTTTTCAGTGAGACATTTGCCTTGGGAGCGGCGCTGTGCTCGGCATGCTCGACAGGCATATCCTGAGCATGCATCGCCGGAGCCTCACCAGCCTCTCCCTTGACCGAGGGATAGGGGTCGTAGGTGCCCCACCAGAACATGCATGGCACGCAGTAATAGCCCCAGACGCCGAGCTCGCGGATGGTCAGGAGCTCCTTGCACGTCGGGCACTGCTTCGGAACGAACGTGATGACCTTGTCCTTGTACTTCGCCCAGTCCTCTTCCTTGCTCATGTGAATCCCCCGTTGGGGCTGCACGGTGGCGTTATATAAACTTTGCTCTCGGGGGGAAACAGCCGACGAGGAAATCGGCCGTAGTGCGGAGAATATCCGGCATCGAGACCACCCGAGAATCACGCGGCAATCCGGACAGACGTTCGGGACCGCCTCAGATATCCAGGTACTGGTCGTCCCAGCGCCGCTGGCTCATGAGCACCACCCTGCTCACGGGCTGCTCGTCGACGATGCGGTAATCCGAATGCCGCTGCAGCTCTTCGGCGAATGCGCCGACATCCGCATGGACCGGGCTGTTCTCCCGCGTCAGCCGCGCGGTCGAGCTGCCCACGAAGGTGTAGCCCTTGACTTCGAGGAACTTCGGCTGGCAACGCTCCAGCATGGCCGCCCATCCGGCAGCGTCCGTCATGTTGTAGCCCTTGATGCAGGTGATGCGCATGACGGTGCGGGTGAGGTCCCGGAACGAGCGGACCAGGTCCATCGAGCGCTGCAGCCGCTCCCAGGCGTCCTTATAGAGGGGGTGCTCGATGAGGTCAAACATCTCCTTGCCGGTCGCGTTCACACTGAGGTAAAGCTGGGTGGGCATCGCCCCCTTGTCGCGCAGCTCCTCCAGTCGCTCCGGAAGCATCCCGTTGGTGACGAGGAAGGTCGAGTGCCCGCGGGAGTTGATCTCGGCGATGAGCTCTGCGATCTTCGGGTACATCGTCGGTTCCCCGGAGAGCGAAATCGCGAAATGCACCGGCTCCTTGCTCTCCTCCCACTTCTGGCGCTGGGTCGCGGTGTTCCCCCCGAAGCCGGTGAGGAGGCCTTTCTGCGCGGCGATGGCCCGGTCCACGATATCCGCAGGCTCGTCAATCTTCTCGTACTTGTCGTAGGTGTTCTCCAGCGAATACTGGATCTCGCGCCAGCAGTAGATGCAGTTGTTCTGACAGAAGCCGACCGAGGGCGAGATCTGGACACAGCGATGGGAATTGATGCCGTAGAAGCGCTGCTTGTAACAGCTTCCCTTCTCGCGGAGCGAGGCCTTGGTCCAGTGGCATATCTTGATTGCCGTGTGCTCGCCGACGAAGCGGAACTGCTGCTTCTCCAGGACCGAGCGCATGAGCCGGAGCTTTGCGTTCATCCCGGCAAGGGCAGGAGCCGATTATTTATGCCTTCCGGCGCGGGATAAACTTATAAACAGGACCCCTATGTAGGGGTGACAAGGACCATGGAAGACTGGCAGGCCGCATCCGCGGAAGAGCTGGCAAAGCACGCCTCTGACTACGGGAGCTTCCTGCTCGCGATGCTCGGCTTCTCCGAGGACGAGAGCGCGTTCTCCCTGAGACCGGAGCAGGTGCACATCCTCTACAGCCGCCACGACCTGGAGAGTGGCGAGAGGACCCATCTGGAGCATCTCGCGCTCCTGGACCAGGAAGAGAGCCTCACCGCCGGAGGCCATGCCTGGCAGGAGCACGGCGAGCTGTACTTCTTCCGGCCGGAACCTCTCCTCGGACCTGATGCTGACGGGCTGGCGGGCAGGGAGCCTGCGCTGCGCGGTCTC
>JAGVZT010000074.1 GCA_018302335.1 Candidatus Woesearchaeota archaeon
CTCTGATTGTGTCTTCTCAAATCTCTTGACTACATCAGTAGGCCTCAATACGCCTCCTTCTTTGTACATCAAAGCAAAGACGTCATATCTTGTGACCATAATCCTTTAGAAGAATACGCACTTAATAAACGTTTCCATTCTGCACTGTTTTTCAATAAATGACTGATTTTTCATACCAAATAGTTGGGGGTTGGCAGGGATTGTGCCGGTAGGACTCCTTCCAAGGCGGTTTTGGAACGGCGTCTCAAACTCCACCGCACGGTTCCGCAAGCCGACTGTGGCCCTTTCCCTCAGCCTGTAGACCGCCTGCAACGGGAAGAACTCGTAGTAGTGCCTGTCGTCGAACCACGCGCAGGTGAATTGCTTGAGCGGGAGTCTTGTTCTGCTGGCTAATGCCAGGCGTAGGCGGTGAGTTGTTGCGAATCTGGAGCAAGTCGATGTGGCCCGTGAGCGGAATCCCCTGCCCGAGGTCGCGGGGGCTGAGGGCGAACCCGCTCCTGCTGTAGTACTGCACATCCTCTGCGGTGAGGTAGACCGGCACCTCTGCCGCGACAGTGCAGGAGTCGTTAGCCATGAAGAAGTCCTGTATGGCCTGGTGGCGCTCCTTGTTGCAGGCTGCGAACTCCAGACCGAGGGAGGTGAGCACGTTCGCGGCATTGTGCCTGGTTCGCTTGTCTGTCCTGAGCAGCGGGAACCGCACCTGCGATATCCTGGGGGCTTCCCGGGTGAAGAGGGTGTGGGGGAATTCTTTCGTCGGGACGGCGTTGAGGTAGCTCCTCAGGCTGGAGATGCTCCTCTCCGGGAGTTCATGGCCCGCGAGCTCCAGTTTTGCCCTGTGGAGCTGGTAGAGGTAGAGTTGGGTGTGGAAGAGCTTCCGGGTGATGATGAGGGAGTCGTCCCTGCAAGACCTCATGGCCTCAGCCCTGAGGCGCGAGAAGGTGCAGACGCCCCGATAGTCTTGAATCCAGCTATGCACTGTCGAGAGAGGGATTTTCGTGTGGTAACGCCTTGCAATCTCCCTGCACGCCCCAGCGAGGGTGTGGCCCGTATTGTAAGCGGTGAGCGCGGCGAGTATGGTCTTGAGGGGGTAGGTGCGGTGTCTGGTGTCCTTGTCCGTGAAGGTCCTCCTGCAGGCGTTGCACCTGAAGCGCTGGGTGGTCTGACGCCTCAGGCAGAGGGTGCCGTAGCGGACGATGCGCTTCGAATAGCAGTGCGGGCAGGTCGCCGGGCTACGGTGGGCAGGGTTCACGAAGGCGGGGCGCATGGAAGCCGACCCGGTACGCGCGTTGATAAAGCTTGGCTTGCTTTTTCCGTAGGATTTTCGGAGGGGCCGTAGTTTCTTCTGATTCTTCTGATACGCCGTCCCGATACGCTGTTTGGGGAAACCCGGGGGGAAAAACACAGGGAAATCCACAGGATTCTGTATTTGGTTTGTCAACAGGGTTCTGGAAACCTTCCGGCCTTCGGACAACAACGCGCTTAAAGGCCACCACTCTTCCCGCGTGCATCCCCGCTCGATGAAGCGCGGGTAGACGCGGGTAGAGGTGGAGAACCGTCCTTGCCGCCTCGGGAATCAATGGCGCTTCCTCTCTTGGATGAAGAAGGCCGCGGCCCGGGGGGTCATCGGACCCCATACATCTCGAACTGCTTCCTCAGGGCCTGCACCTCAATCCGCGGCACCCCCCTGGCCTCGATGATGAGTCTCTCGCCCCCCGGCAGGGCCTTGTCAAGCTCCCTGAACCTGCGGTAGACCTCAAGGACGCCATCGAGCTTTTCCTGGACATCGTACTTCTCTGCCAGGTAGGCAAGCCTCTTCGGATGCAGCCTGTTCTTCGCGAAGAAGGTCACCGCCAGCCCCAGGGTCCGCGGATCCTCGATTTGGAACAGGCTATGGACGAACAGCTCCCCCACAGAAGGCTTCTTCCCGGTGGTGCAGAGGTAGCTGATGGTGTTGACCTGGACCCCGTGCCTGTGGTACTCGTTGAAGCCTGTGAGGTGGCCCTGCACGGCTTTTTCATCACGTGTTGAGTAGAGGACCTCGTCGTTCAGCCTCCAGTGGAGCACGCCGTTGAGGTCGAGGCTGGTCCTCAGGCTGCCTATGAAGCTATGCACTTCCTCTGCGCTCGGGCTCAACACGTAGCGTTTCCCGGCCCTGTGGACCAGGGCGAGACCGCTTAGCCGGGCGAGCCTCTCCTGTATCGCCCTGGGCTGCACGCCGAGCATCCTGGCGATGGTCCTCGTCTCTTTTGGATTGTATGCGATGGCCTGCAGCACGTCCAGGTTCCTGCCTGAGAGGATCTCGCCGTAGGGGCGATGCGGGTTCCGTGAATACATCTCCCTGAACTTGAGGGCATGGGGCGTCGGTGCCAGCTCCAGCCCGAGCCTCAGGCCGTGCCGCCTCTTCGCGAGGAAGCCCTTCTCGACCAGCCTCTCGACAAGGTAGGAAACCCTGGGCTGCCTTACCTTCAGGGCCCGCTGCAGGCCGGCGATGCCGGCATTCCCCTCCAGGAAGGCGGCGAGGGCCCTGACTTCCGATCTGGTGAGTTCCATAATCCTACGTATAAGTGTTATATTTTTATAAACTTATTGCAAAAGTACGTATCTTTTTGCTTCTCAGCCGGTTTTGCGGCCGCCGAGGACGTCCTTCCGGTACTTCACGGGGACAAGCCTTCTGACCTGCTCTGCCGGGAACTCGGCCATGAAATCCCTTGGCCTCCTGTCCCAGTTGCTGCGGCAGATGCCGAAGACCCTCCTCTTCTCGGGGACGACAATCATTTTCTGCAGCTCCATCCTGCACAGCAGCTCGTAGAGCCAGAAGATCCATCTCACGTCTTCCCTGTGCTGGGAGACGCATTCATCGACGATGATGTCCCAGTCAAGCCCCCCGGCGTACAGGGCGAAGCAGTCGTTGATATCGTCGCTCCTGCCGGCAATGGACTTGAAGAGGAAGAGGTCCTCGTCAGAGACCAGCATGACCCTCAGCTTGCCAAAGCCCCCGTAGAAGGCGCTCCGCCCCACCATCCCGCTGCTCAGGACGAGGGCGCCGGCGACCCTCTTCACGAAGAGGTCTATCCTCGACCGTTCATCGTCCTCGAAGACAATCACTGCCGCCTTGTAGACCGGCTCTGCGAATTCCTCATCCTTCTGCCTGAACCCCAGCGATTCCACTGCCGCCTTCATCCTCAGGAAATCCCCCTTGGACGTGAGGACCATGTCGATGTCTTTCGTGGCGTCCTTCTTGCCCTTCAGGCTGAGGTTGCAGCCACCTATCAGATAGGCCGTGACGGCTGCGTCTATCCTGCCGCCAATCCTCTCAAGAAGCACCCCAAGCTGGTCTTTCTTGAACATATCCGAGGCTGCCTTGTTCTTCTTTTTCAGGTTATCGGCAAGATCTCCGGAAGTCATCCGGATGGCGTGGAGCTTTTTCGGCAGCCGTTCCCTGGCCTTTCCGATTATCTCCGCTTGCTCCCTGAACTGGAAGCCGCAGCCCTTGCACGTGGCAGGGTCGATGATAAGCTCGGCCTCGCCCTTGACGCTGCGCTTGTCTTCATTCGGGCCGCCGACCTCGCGGACCTTCCTGCGGATGCTCAACGTGGAGGGGTAGTCACAACCTGCGCCGGAGCCGGACTTTGAGTTGCTGAGTTTCGCCTCATCCAACAGAGCACACAGCAGCGCCTTGCGGTGCTCGACTCGATGCCTCTGACGAAGCCCCCTACCCGAGAAACCTCGCATACTCCCTAAGGTATCGCTTGATGAGCCACTGGACGAAGATGTGCTCCTGCTTCTTCGTCTGGCTGCGCTCCAGCGCGCTGTAGTAACTGTTCCTGCCGGTATAAGGGATGTTCAGGAGCGGATAGCGATGCCTGTGCAGGACGAAGTTCATGAGCAGCCGCGACATGCGCCCGTTCCCATCGGAGAAAGGGTGAATCGTGACGAACCTGAGGTGGACGAGCGCGGCAAGCTCCACAGGGTGCAGCCGCCCCTTCTCCCGTGCGTACCACCTGAAGAAATCGTAGAGCAAAGGCGCAAGCTCCACAGGCGATGGCGGCACGAACCTACTGCGGGAGATGAGCACCTGGTGCTGCCGTATCCTTCCGGCGATATCCGTTTTTGTCGCCAAGAAAAGCCTCCTGTGCCAGTAGAGGGCAAGCTGGAGAGAAGGCTCCTTCTTCGTCTCGAGCACCTCGCCAAACAGCACATTGTGCGCCTCGGCCTCCTTGACGTCACGCACAGGCTTCTCCCGTGGCGTTATCCCCCTCTCAAGCAGGTCCGCTGTCTCCTTGAAGGAGAGCGTCGAGCCCTCCATCCTCTGAGTGTCATAGGTGAAGCGGATGGCGAACTTCTCGCGCTCCTCCGTGCGGGCGGAAGGCGGAGTCAGCTTCAGCTCGCGGCCATACGCCGCTTTTACCCTGTCAAGGGAAGGATACCATCTCTCCTTGTACATCTCGTGGAAGAACTCCTTCTTGACTTGTTCAATATCTGAGGGAATCTTCTTACCGAGGTAGTGCTCCCGCCTCTCCGTCTTCGTGCCCTTGCGGAACGTATGAGCGAGATAGTAATATGTCTGGTTTCCTATCACCTTTCTCCGGATTGTCGCCATGGCCGATGCTTACCCCCACATATTTATAAATATTTGTATTTTGTATTTTTTGTGGGGGGTAATGTCCAAATGCCTCAGCATTGGTCTCCGAGCCCCTTCTCAGCCCCGCAATCGCATGGATAGCGGGCAATTAATTGTCAACTGAGACGCCCATAGCTTCCAACACCACTGGAAACTAGCTTCCATTGCTATTGGAAACCTTGCAGTGGGAGACCGAGGGGCTGCGCGAGGCGATGAAGGCGCTGCGCATAAAGGAAGGGGTGGTCGTGACCTTCGGCCAGGAAGACAGGCTCGACGGCATCCCGGTGGTGCCCGCCTGGAAATGGTTCTCCCGGAGGCCGAAGGCATCCGCCAGACAGCAGTCCTTATGAATCCCGTAGCTCTCCCGGCTCTGCGGCAGCAAGCTAGGGGGAAACGCCCCCTTGAAGCCAGCGCAGGGAACCGGAGGGGCGATTCCCGGCCGTCGCAGTTTCCTCCGCGGCACGCGCACGAAAGGAATATATATCCACCCGCCCTAGGGGAGGGGATGCAGCACCGCAAGAGCCGCTCCGGCGCCATCCTGGTCCTGAGCGCGATCTCCCTTCTCATGGTGATGGTGGTGCTGCACGGTCTCTTGCGGCATGTCTTGGAGAGCCAATTTCCCGCGCCGGGAGATGCGCTGCGCCTGAAGGAAACCATGACACAGTTTGCCGCCCTCCTTCTTGGCGCGATGATGGTCATCCTCCTGGGAATCAGCCTGCCGTTCATCATGGAGGAACTCCGGCTGCGGCAGGCCATCAGCGAATCGCACCGCACCAATGTCAAGAAGAGCGAGCTCATCGCGGTGGCCGCGAACGAGTTGAGGAGCCCGCTTACCGTCATCAGCGGCTTCTCCCAGCTGATGCGCAAGAGAAAACTGCCGGGACACCTGAAAGGAGAGCTGGCTCTCATCGAGAAGGAAGCGCAGCGCATCGACACCTTGATGAGCTCCCTGCGTGAGATAAGCGGCCTTGACCTTGCGTCCATGAGCCTCGATTATGCGGAGACCGACCTGACGCAGTTCCTGCACCAGTGCCTGCCTGAATTCAAGCAGCGTTGCGCAGAGAAGCGCCAGAAGATGGTGCTCAAAGCAGACAGTCCGGGGAAGATGCGCCTGGACCGCGAGCGGCTGCTGCAGGTGCTCCGCATCCTGGTCGACAATGCCGCCCGGTTCGGTCCAGAGCGCTCCACGGTGACGATGACCGTCCTCCGGACTTCCGGGCTCCGCGTGCAGGTGAACGATGAGGGGCCAAGCATCCCGAAGGAGCATCAGGAGCGCATCTTCCAGCAGTTCTACCAGATAGAGTCCGCCAGGCACAGCGGCATCGGGTTGGGCCTCGCGATTTGCAAAGCCACGGTGGAGGCCATGGGCGGCCACATCTGGGTGGAGAGCGAGAGGAAGGGAGCAACCTTTTCGGTGAGTCTTCCCGCCCCGTGACGCCCTCCGGAGCGGCGCCTGCATGGTATCCGAGTTGTCTCGCCGGGCGGATATTCTCCGCAATGCGGCCGCCGTCTCTGCCCGCCGATAAGCATAAATAGGCAGTTTTCCGGAAAAGGGGGGATGACGGCCTTCGAGGAGCGGCGGGACTCCCCACGGAAGATGTTCTGTCTCCTCAGCGCGCTGTGCCTCCTGTTTGTCTTCCTTGCGCTTCTTGGGCTGGTGTATCGCACGCTGCCCGCGCCAGAACGATGGCAGATCGCCTTCGCCATGCTCGTCGCGCTCGCCTTCGTCTACCTGAGCCTGAGCCTGCTCTTCGTCCATGCAGAGCGGAGGCAACAGGCCCTCATCGATGAGCTGCAGCACATGAACGCGCGGAAGAACGAGTTCCTCTCCATCGCCGCGCACCAGCTCAAGACGCCTCTCACCGTCGTCAGCGGATTCTCGCAGCTCCTCCAGGCGAGGAAACTGCCAAAGGAGGTGAAGGAGGAGCTGGCCATCGTGGACACGGAATCGCGCAGGCTCGCGGACCTCGTCATCAAGCTGCTGGACATCTCCAGCCTCGACCTCCACGCGATGAGCTTCAGCTACGAGGAGACCGACGTCAGGGCGTTCCTCGCGGGGCATGCCGATGACGCGCGGGCGCTCCTCGCAGACAGGAGGCAGGCGCTGCAGCTCGAGCTTCCGGATGGCCTGGGGGTGGCATGGCTCGACCGGCAGCGGGTGTGGCAGGTCCTGCGCCACCTTCTCGAGAACGCCGCGAAGTACAGCCCGGAGAGAAGCACGGTGACGCTCAGCGCATCGCGCGCGGGGGAGCTGGTCCTCGAAGTGAAGGACCAGGGCGCGGGCGTGCCGAAGGAAGAGCAGGAGCGCATCTTCGAGAGGTTCTACAAGGCAGGAAGCCAGAGCCGGGTGGGTCTCTCGCTCGCGGTCTGCAAGGGAGTAGTTGAACAGATGGGCGGCCGCATCTGGGCAAGCGGCTCCTCCTTCTTCGTCAGTCTCCCCCTCCGGACTGGGACTATCGGAACAACGCGTTGATGACAAGCCAGAGAACGTAGAGGAGGATAACGGCCCCTATTATCTCCGCCATCGGCTGAACCAGCCTCAGCTTACCTTTTCGGTCCATGCGTATCCTCCTGTGCTACTTTCGCTCTAATAAACTTTACGTCCTCACGCAACTCTATGAAGAACTGCTTCCATCGTGCCTTCGCTGCCATCATCTCATCAAGTACATGCCAGTATACCGCGAAAAGCACCACGGCTGCAATCAGGAAAAACACGGTAACTGGACTCAGTCGAACACCGGTTGGAGAAAGTAGTCCAAAGAGCGCTGCAAGCGCGACAAGGCTTTTCCATATCTTACCCCTAATCCCTCTCCAGTGCGATTGCTCCTCGCTCACGATGAAGGGTTCCCGAGGATGTTTTTATGCCTTACGGCCTCCCGGCCGGAAGCCTTCCGGCATCTACGCGAATAGGTTCGGGAGCAGCAGCACGAGGATGAGGAACACGAAGCCCACGATGAGGTAGTACGACACGATGTTCAGGTAGCGCCTCTTACTGACAAGCTTTGCCGCCACCAGCCCGCAGAGCGCGCTATTATTCAGCGGCGGCACGAAGATGCGGAACATGCCTGTGGTCGGGATGGCAGGGTTTTTATGCCTTTCGTGCGATGGCCTCGATTTCCACGCGCGCTCCTTTCGGGAGCGCTGCGACCTGTACCGTGGAGCGGGCGGGGCAGTGTCCCTTGAAGCTTTCTGCGTAGGCCGCGTTCATGGCAGCGAAGTCCTTGAGGTCCGCGAGGAACACCGTGGTCTTTACGACTCTGCTGAGCGACGTTCCCGCGGCCGCGAGCACCGCGGCGATGTTCGCCAGAGCTTGCCTGGTCTCGGCCCCGATGCTGCCAGGGACAAGCTCTCCGGTCTTCGGGTCGTTGCCGATGTTTCCTGCGGTGAAGACAAATCCCTCCGCCGCGATGGCCTGGCTGTAGGGTCCGATTGCCTTGGGAGCGTTCTCGGTGAATATAGTTTCCATACGCGCAGTGCGCAGGGCTTCGTGTATAAAATCTATTGCTCCAGAGAATATATGTTGC
>JAGVZT010000019.1 GCA_018302335.1 Candidatus Woesearchaeota archaeon
GGCGTACTCGTCCCTGCTGTACAGCCCGCGGCCGTGGAGATGGTCCATGAAGGCCATGGAGATGTATCCCCTGGAAAGCGTGCCGTCGAAGTCGAGGAAAGCGAGGCGCATGCTGGGGGGACTCCAGTTGCATTTATATTATATGCTCTCGTGAGGCCAGGTGAAAGAGTCGGCGAGTTTTGAGCGTTTTCTCCTCGACAACCGTAGAAATGCCTGGCAGGTGACTGGAAATCTGAGATTGACGTCGGGAAACGGCGAGAGACTTTCACCGGAGCCCTCTCGTGACCAAACATATATAAATACGGAAGCGGTACGGGCCGCGGGTGATACCATGAGAGCTCCGTGGCTGCTGCTGTTGCTTTTAGTAGCCATCCCCGTGGTCGCGGCCAAGGAACGGCCCGCTGGTGTCACTCCGGACAGTTTCCTCTGGTCCCTGGATGTCGCTCTCGACCGACTTTCGCTGGCGCTCACCCGCAACCCTGAGATACTGGCCACTCGAGGGCTCGAGATAGCCAACGAGAGGCTCATGGAGATACAGGCAATGCTCGACCAAGGGAACCCCAAGGGCGCGCAGCGGGCCAGCGCGGCATATCAGAGGGGGATGACCCAACTGGAACATAGCCTCAGCGGATTGAACCAGACGGAGTTAGGAGACGATTTCGCAAGCCAGGCAGATGAGCATGATGCCATCGCTGACCTGCTGGAAGGCCGTGCTCCTTCGCTCCGCTTGGGGAGGAGGTTCCACAATGAGCGAGCAGGTAAAGGGCATGGAAGCCAGTCCCGGGATAAACCTGATGATGAGACCTCAGGGGAACCAAATGAGAGTGCTTCCCCTGAGGATACACCGGGGCGTGGCCGGGAGGATATGCCGCGGAACGAGGAGCGCGGGAGCGGTGCTGCCAGCAGCGGCGGCTTAGGAGGTGGTGGAGGGAACGCCGATGACTGCGCAGGGAAAGTGCTCATTTGCCACGTGAATCCAGCTGTCAGGAACACTCTCTGCGTTGACAACCACTCGCTCCCTGCCCATCTCGCTCATGGCGACACGATGGGTGCCTGCCAGTCTTGCAGCCCCGGCAGGGTCGGAAATCTCCTCTGCAGCGATGGCGATGTCTATGAGGACTATCGACTGGAGAACTGCACGATTCTGCGACAGCCGGTGGAGGAGTGCCCGGACGGGTGCTCTGCGGGCGAATGCGTCGCCACCTGTGACGAGGGCTTCTATGGTGAGCGGTTCTGCGACAATGACACCGTAGTACAGCGATATCGATTGGAGGACTGCGACAACGAGACCCGCGATGTGGAGGAATGTGACGCAGGCTGTGATAACGGGACGTGCGTCGCGGCGGGGACTCCGCTCTCGCTCAAGGCTGTGGTGTACTACACGTTCAACTCCAGCCATGCTGGCAAGGACAGGATGGGACGTGCCGATGTCAGCCTCAACAGGGGATCCCCTACCTTCGGACCCGATGCCTACGGAACAACCGATGCCAGCGCAGTCTTCGAGGGGGAGCTCTGGTATCTGAACGATGATGTCGCAAGCACCGCAGCATATCCGCTTCTTCCCGTGAACTTGGAGCCGAGAACTCTATGGGTTGCGATTAAGCTCAATACGTCTGCTATCGACGACTATTGGGGAGGCTGGGGTGAGGGCCAGAACGGTGCGTCACTCTGCGACCCGTTCCTCTTCAACTACCACCTCCCCCTGGGTGTACGGATGGGTGAAATGGGTGACGACTACTGCGGGAGCGTAGGGGTGGTGAACGGTTACTACACCTCCACTCCGGCTGCGGTGAGCTCCGACTGGCGGTGCTATGCAGGAACCTACAACGGCTCGCATCTCTGCCTCTACGTCAATGGCGTCTTGGATGGTTGCGACCTGAAGGTACTGGAGACGGGCAACGAGTACCTCTTCGTGGGAGACCATATGTACGGTGGTTCTCCATCGCACGGCTCGCTCGCTCGTTTTGCCATATTCGATGAGGTCCTGACTCCGAACGAGCAGAATTTCCTCTGCCAGGACCCTGACACAGGAACCTACGGAGATATCTTCAAGCCGAGGTAGGCCTTATTAAGGGAAGTCGCTTCCGCGGTGCATGCGTCTCGGGGTGCTCTTCTCCGGCGGGAAGGACTCGTGCATGGCGCTCCATCTCACGAGAGAAACCGGCCATGATATCGCCTGTCTGCTCACCGTGCTGCCCCGGAATCCCGAGAGCTTCCTCTTCCATACCCCCAACATCGACTGGACAGCGGTCCCCCATCTCACGGTGGAGAGCGACGGCAAGAAGGAATCTGAAGTTGAGGACCTCCGCAGGCTGCTCGCGCTCGCTCAGGAGCGCTTCGGCATCAAAGGCGTTGCAACCGGCGCGATAGAGAGCGTCTACCAGGCAGAGCGCATCCAGCGGGTCTGCGCTGCGCTCGGCCTGTGGGTCTTCAATCCCCTGTGGAAACGGGACCAGACGGAGCATCTACGCGAGCTGCTCACGCTGGGTTTCGAGGTCCTGGTCGTGGGAGTTTTCGCGGAGCACCTCGATGAGGACTGGCTGGGCAGGCGGCTGGATTCGCCCGCAATCGAAGAGCTTATCTCGCTGGCGCGCAAGGGGATTCAGCCCGCTGGAGAAGGCGGAGAGCTGGAGACCTTCGTGCTCTTCGCTCCAGGATGGAGACAGCGTATCCAGGTGACGGACTGCCTTCCCGAGTTCTCGCTCGGCAGCGGCATCCTTGCCATCCACAGCGTCCGGAGGCTTCCGCCATGAAGGCGCTCGTCATCTCCCTGTGCAGCGAGCTGCTCAGCGAAATGGAGTTTGTCACGCCACTTGTGCGCATCGCAAGGCACAGCGGATATCTTGTCCAGCTCGGCCGCGTCGGAGAGGTGACGCACGCCAGGGGGTTTGACGCCGTGCTGCTCAGCGGAACCGCGCTCCAGGATTTCGGATACCTGGACCAGATGGGGACGCTCTCCTGGCTGAGGGACTTTCCGGGCAAGGTCCTCGGGGTCTGCGCGGGGATGCAAGTGCTCGCGCTCCTGCACGGAGCTGAGCTGTTCGACTGCGAGGAGATTGGCATGACGGAAATCCACAGCGAATCGGCAAGCCCGCTTCCGGAGCGCTTCGAAGTATACGCGTTGCATCGAAAGGCGGTCCGGGGAGGGAAGCTTGAGGTGCTCGGCAGCTCCGCGCGATGCGCCCAGGTGGTCAAGGTTCCCGGAATGGAGCACTTCGGCATGCTCTTCCATCCCGAGGTGCGGAATCCAGAGCTGGTGAGTGCCCTGCTCGGAAGGCTTAAGTAACCGCGCGCCGTTCCCAAGGGCATGACGGACGACCTCGAAGCGATTACCCTCACCGAAAGCGCCGCCGACCGCATCCGCTCCCTCATAGGGGGGCAGGGCTTTACCCCTGAGGAGTACGGCGTCCGCCTCTTCGTGCAAGCTGGCGGCTGCTCCGGGTTCTTGTATGGCATGGCCCTGGAGTCAGCAGCTCACGAGAGCGACACGGTCTACGAGAGCCAGGGCCTGCGTGTCATCCTGGACGAGGCCTCGCTGCCGTACTTGCGAGGCACCACGGTTGCCTACGACGGAGATTTGCTTTCCGGTGGGTTCCGCTTTGAGAATCCCAATTCCATCGGGAGCTGCGGCTGTGGAAACTCTTTCCGAACAGAGGACGGCGGCTGCCACTGACTTTGCGCCTTCTGCTGGGATAGGCTTATAAATAGGAGCTCATGTACAAGCGAACGGGTAGCAAACCCGGGGAAGAAAACAACATGGACCAAAGACCCAGAGGCGGCGACCGAGGCGGTGGCTTCGGTGGCCCCAGAGAGATGCACAACGTAACATGCGCAGAGTGCGGCAAGGAAACACAAGTCCCTTTCAAGCCGGACGGAACCCGCCCGGTGTACTGCCGCGACTGCTTTCAGAAGCGTCGCAAGTTCTAGAAAGTAAGCCATCTTGTACATCCCAATTCAAGGGAAGCTGTGGCTGCGGTAGCTCTTTCCGTGGGAATGATGGCAGCCGCCGCTGGCTTTTCTGGCCGGGGTGGGATAGGCTTATAAATAGGAGCTCACTTGCTGTAACTGACGGGCGCTAAGCCCGCGGAAGAAAACAACATGGATGATAGACCCAGAGGCGGTGACCGAGGCGGTGGCTTCGGTGGCCCGAGATCAACAGAAACACACACCGTAACGTGTTCTGAGTGCGGAAAGGAAGCACAAGTCCCTTTCAAGCCGGATGGAACCCGCCCGGTGTACTGCCGCGACTGCTTTCAGAAGCGTCGCAGGTTCTAGGAAGTAAGCCACTTGGTGTAGGCGTAAAGGACGAGAGCCCAACGTACTAGGCGCATATTCGCCTCGTACGCTCGCTCGACTCCTTTACATATTTCTTCTACCCTGTAGATGGTAGTATCGAACGAGGAGAGACTCTCCGGCGGGAGTCGTTGGCGCACCTGGGCAAAGGTGAGCCTCTTCAACGTCTCCTCAACGCTGACGTGGAAGATAAAGCCAGTTGAAAAGCTCTCCCGCAGTGCTGACGCAAGGGCGGTCTGCTCCTCTCCGCAGATGCCCTGGGCGTTGAACGCGAGGGCGTCGCAGCGGAGGAGTTCCTTGAACAGGGCGTCCATCTTCTGGAGCGCGAGGGCCTGCTCCTGTCCGGCGAGGCGCGGGATGCTATTGAGCAGTCCCACGATGCGTGGAACGGCTCCTTCCTGCCAGAGCCCGACCTGCTCCAGATAAGAGAGATTGCCCTCAAGCGGTGCTGGCAGCGCCTTCAGCATGATAACCGCACGCTCGACATTGATGTGCTCATAGAGCGGATCTCTCTCTGCATGGATGCGCTCCAGCTCCTGCACGACCGGAGGGAGGTACTCCAGCGCCTGCCGGATGAGTTTCCGGTCAGTCTCCGACAGGAGAAACTCGCTGAAGTAGTCAAGCACTCTCGGTTCCTCCAGGGGATAGGGAGTCTTTCTCTTCAGCTCGCGGATGAGGGAAATGCATTCAATCTCCGCGCTCTTGCGGTTGAGCTGGCGCAGGCCATGGATGTATATCATCAGTATACTGGTAGGTGAAAGATATATTTAAACTCATCGACCACTGGAGAGAAGCGCTCAGATTCCTCGGCCGCATTGCCGTAGGATATCCATGTGGTCTCGCCGGCATTCCGGAGCTTCTGAGCATTTCGGCCGACTGTCCGTCAGGGCTTTGGTAACGCAATCTCCATTCCACCTTCTGTGAGACAGCTTTATATTGCGGTCGGTCCTTGAGATTCCCGGGATACCTATGACGTTCCAGGTGCTCTATTCGGCGGACCTGCACGGCAACGAGGCGCAGTATCGCAAGTTGGTGGACGAGGCGCTGCACCGCGGGGCGCGCGCGGTCGTCATCGGCGGGGACATCCTTCCGAAGGGCCTCCCGCACAGCGCCTTCATCTCCGGTCAGCGGGAGTTCGTGAAGAACCGCCTTCCTGCTCTCGTTGGGCCGCTCAAGGAGGCAGGAATCCCACTCTATCTCATGCTGGGCAACGACGACTGCGCGGCGAATCTTGACGCCCTGGCGAGCGGGAAGAATATCCATGGCCGCAGACTTCCGTTGACCGGCAGCATCGATATCGTGGGATATCGTGGGCTACGGCTTTGTTCCAGTCACCCCCTTTGGCATCAAGGACTGGGAGAAATACGACTTCAGCACCTGCCCCCCGGAACTCGCCGCGCGGTATGCGACGAGAAAGGCAGCCAACTACAACCTCCGCGGGTGGAAGACCGACTCCGGAGCCTGGAAGGAGTTTCATTTCACCCCTGCGCTGGAACTCAGGGAAAGCATCCAGCTGGACCTTGAGGACAGGCTCTACCGCACCGACGCGGGAAGGACCCTGTACGTCGTGCACACTCCTCCTGACGACACGTGCCTCGATGTCACCGCATACGGCCAGCATGTTGGCAGCCTGGCCCTGCGGAGATTCATCGAGGAGACGCAGCCCCTGATGACCCTGCACGGCCACGTCCACGAGACCGTGGAGATGACCGGAGAGTTCATGGAACGCATCGGGAGCAGCATCTGCGCATCTCCAGGGAATACGGACGCGGGCGACACCTTGCGCGCGCTCTGGTTCGATGCCGAGCGGCCCGAAGGCGTCGAGAGGCTGACCCTGTAAAGTCGCGTCACCGCAGCGCAATCCGCTTGAAGCACTCCGCGAGTTCGCACTTCGCGTGGATGCCGAGCCGCTGGTGCCTGTCCAGCAGGAAGCCCTGCAACTCCTTTGGCTCCTTGACCTGGCTCTTGTGCTCCTGGAGGGCGAGGATCTTCCTCTCGAAGGAGGAGGTGATGTCGCAGTAGGCGTTGCCTTCTTCGCCTGAAGAGAAGCAGAGCTCCGCGACCTTGTGCGGAGCAAGACCCTGATTGGCGTGCCCGGGGAAGGACATGAGGTCCCTCGCGAGAGGGTACACCGCATCCATCACCGCCTCTCCTATCGCCCGGTGGTCGGCATGGTTGACGCGCTGCTGCTCCACGCTGTACAGGAACGCGGGATCGAAGGTGATGACCATGTCTGGGGCGCGCCTGCGCAACTGGCGCACGACGGCCTCCTTGAGCTTGAGGTCGCACTGCAGCTCCCCATCCAGGAATCCGAGGAACTCCACGCTCTCGATTCCCAGGACCTTGGCCGCGGCGCGCTGCTCCCTCTCCCGGACCGCGGCCAGCCTCTTCGCGGTCATCCCCCTCTCACTGGAGCCGCGCTCTCCCTTGGTCGCGATGATAAAGGACACCTCGCAGCCGAGAGAGACCGCGCGGGCGACAGTCCCGCCTGCGATGAACTCAGCATCGTCAGGATGCGCCACGATGACCATGATGCGCTTTCCCCTAAGCTGCAATGCGTCCATCCCGCACCTCCAGCCCCAGCAGCCGTCCGCACGCCGCCGCGTCTCCCGCGTTCATCGCGCATAGCGCTTCCAGCGCGGCCGGGGTGTCCATGTCGTCGTCCAGCGCGGCGAAGAAGCGCTCTCTCGCGCCCCTCTCTCCTGAAGGGCCGCGATGGAGGAGCTCAGCAAGGGAGCGCGCATCATCAAGCGCTCGTGGAGCGTACTCCCAGCTCTCCCGGTAATGATGCCCGAGCAGCAGGAGACGCAGGGCGTTCACGCTGCTCTCCCGGAGCAGGTCCGCGACGTAGACGAGATTGCCCAGAGACTTGCTCATCTTCTCGCCGCGATAGCGGAGCATCCCCGTGTGCATCCAGAACCTGGCGAACGGCTTTCCCGTCGCTGCCTCCGACTGGGCAATCTCGGCCTCGTGGTGGGGGAACACGAGGTCATGCCCTCCTCCGTGGATGTCCAGGGTGGGCCCGAGGTACTTCAGTGCCATCGCGCTGCACTCGACATGCCAGCCGGGCCTTCCCGCTCCGAAGGAGCTCGGCCAGCTCGGCTCTCCCTCCCGCGCCGCCTGCCAGAGGAGGAGGTCGAGCGGGTCCCTCTTGTGGGGGTCATCGGGATGATTGCCCCGCTCGTTCGCCAGATGGAGCATATCTCCCCGGTCCAGCCTGCTGAGCCTCCCGAAGGAGGGCCACCTCGAGAGGTCGAAGTACGCGCTGCCGTTAGAGACGTAGGCGTATCCGCCCTCGAAAAGCTTGCGAGACAGCGCATCCATCTCGCGGATATGCTCGGTCGCGATGCTCACGATGTCCGGCATGCGGTTGCCCAGGGCGCGGAACTCCTGCCAGAACCGCGCGGAGTTCAGGTCACCCAGCGCCTTCCAGTCCTCTCCCGTCTGGGCCGCCTTGCGCAGGATATCATCGTCGATATCCGTGACGTTCTGGACATAGGTCACGTTCTTGCCCAGGTGCTCCAGGTAGCGCCCAAGCACGTCGAAGAAGACGTACGTGAACGCGTGGCCGAGGTGGGTCACATCGTACGGCGTGATGCCGCAGACATACATCCTCCCTGTCCGCGAGCGGTACACTTCCTTGTTCGCCGTGAGCGTGTTATAGAGCCGCACGGCGAGCAGAAGAGAAGGCCCTTAATTATTCTTGCGCCCTGCTGAAGTATTCCTCGTCCGGGATGTCTCCCGGCCGGTTGGGGCCGCTCCCATCATGCAGGTATTCCCACAGCTCATCCCTGTGCTGCCTGTAGAGCGGCTCTTTGTCTAGCGGTGCGGCATCACTCAAGAACTCATCAAAGCACTCTTCCAGTGCTTTCATGTGTCTCCCCCTGCGGGCTCACGTCCCGCTCCTTTTAAAATGAGCGCTTCGACTAATAAAATTTATGGAACTCCATCATGTAGGTTGGAAACGTTCCTTTCCACCGCTACTTACAGGCCTGCTCTGCGTCGAGTTCGGCGCGGAGGTCTGCGAGCATCCTGTCCAGAGTGGCCCGCATCGGCAGCGATAGGTCCTCGCGGACGCCCTGGCGGTACTCCCAACTGGGCTCCATGGAGCTTTCGGGGCGCCATGCGAGACTGTAGAAGCGCACGACGTCCACCACCCCGTCCACGGGGCGGCTGTCGGTCATCTCTATCCTCTCCAGCAGTCCCTTGTAGATGAAGTTCTCGGTCGTGGCGATGTGGCTTCCCGGATAGGTCCCGTCCGCATCCGCCTTCACCCGCTGGACCGCATAGGATGAGGAGACATTCCCTCGTGTGCCGGTGACGGTGCAGGATTCCTCGGTGCGGTCGACGGTGATGACCGTACGGGGCGCGGGCGTCTCGTAAGCGCTCAGCGCTCCTGCGAGTGCCCAGCCCGCGATGGCGCCCCCGAAGGCGATTCCTGCGCCCTTCGCGATGCCGCTTCCGGCGAGCTTACCCACTCCGCTTTTGATGCGTTGCGCCAGGGTGGGCTGCGACTCCACGACGGAAGCAGCCGATGCGTCCTGCTGCTCGGGGGCTTGCGCAGGCTGCGCCGCTGGCTGCTCTGTAGGTGATGTCTCGGTCATGCTCCCACCTCACGGCCGCTGGAGTGGATGCCCCTTATAAAATTAAGGTATAGACATGCGGAGAAAAATCATCGGTATCTCGGCCGGAGGACCGTACGAGTTCCGGATTGCCCCGCCGGAATCTCGGACATTGTCCGCAGTGCGGCCAACTGTTCACTCTTTTTAGTGAGCCGTATGTCACTACCCCCGCTTTCGGCGGGCACGAGAACGCAGGGCCGCATCATGCGCTTCCATCCTGCCCTCAATCCGGTCGAGCTTGAGCGTGATTTCCTTCACTATCTTTGCCGCGATGGTATCTACCTTGAGGTCCAATCGGTCCCGCTCGAAGTCAATCTCATCCCGGAAACGGTCCACCGAGGCCTGGCGGTTCTGGCTGATGAGGATGAAGGTCGCGAGGAAGATGGCCTCGAGGCTCACCACCAGAGTGAGGAACCCGAAAGGATACCGGTCGAAGGGCGCGATGCCGAACAGGGGATGCCCGGTGTTGACCCATATCCAGAGGGCGAACCATACCACATGCAGCAGCGCAAAAGTGATGGTGCCGCTGAGTGTGGCGATGACATCGGAGATGCGCTCGGAAATCTTATGCGCTATCTTCTGCTGTTCCCGCGTCTCCAATTCGGTCTTCTGCTGTTCCAGACGCTCGAGCAGCGTAAGAGCGTCGAGCATCGCCTCGCCGTCTCTCCCCCCCTCCTGCTCGGCGCGCTCCAGGGCCTGGAGCTGACGGGAGACGAACCACTTGTTCTTGGCAATGAGTTTCCGGAAGGGGTTGAACATCCTCACTCGCCCCGGATGATGGCGCCCGCCTTGACAAGATGCGCGCGGATGCCGTCCGCGATGTCCTCGGTCCACGGCTCCGTTTCCATGAGCCCCCGAGCGATGCACTCGACGCCGTTGACGTCCCGGACCGTGACTTCAGGCACGTAGATGTAACGGCAGATGGCGGTATTTAAGGGTTACGAAAGCATCAGAGGGCGATTGGGGCCTTCCCGACCGACCAGGAGACGTGAGCCCAACCACGGAAGATTTAATTACCCCCTTGCTCAGGTCCCGCTGCGCATGGAGAGCATTAAGGAGGCCATCATCCGGCTGCTTGTGCCACTCTTTGGAGAGGGGATGCGCAGTCCCATCAACAGGCTCTACGGCGAAGACGACCCCCAGGAGATGATTGACCTCGCGCACCATATGCTTGCGGAGCTCTGGGGCAGAAAGAACGCGGAGCGGGCGCTGCAGAGTGTCATCGCCAGGTTTCCCGAACTGAGGTTGCCCGCATGAACCGACACGCCGTGCTCGCCGTGATGTTCATCGCGCTGCTGCCCCTCGTCCATGCCGAGGAGGAGACGAGTCCCGCGGTGGAGGGCATCATTGCCTTGCTCTTTCTGGGCACCCTACTGCTCAGCGCGCTGGTGGTCAGGCGTTTCGGAACCTCAGTGTACGGTGCGCCGTTCATCCATATCCTCACTGGAATTATCCTGCTCGGGCTCATCCAGCTGCTCTTCGCGTTGGCAGGTGGACTCGATGAATCCACCCTCATGCTGTGGTGGCACCTGCTCTTCTATCTCGCGATGAGTTCCTTCCTGGCGGCCCTCAACAGGATTCGGAGCACGGAGCGCGGTATCCCGGAGGGGTTCGGTACGCGGGACTGGCTTCTCATGGGCACGCTCCTCGTTGCTGCGACCGTACTGCTCTTGCTCGCGAGGGCCGCGAACCCCTGGGTGGAATCCTGGCTGCCCGACAGTCTCGCGGACCGCTCCGGCCTCTTCCATTTCCTGGCGTTCACGTTCGCAGGAGTGCTTGCGAGCCGCATGCTCTGGATGCGCCTGCATCGGGACCACACAGGAGCTCCAGTGGAGGCCTTCGCCATGGGATTTGCCGGCGCGCTCATCCTTCTGGCGTTCATCCACCTCTGGGAGCTGCTTACCGAGAGCTGGAAAGTGATAATGGTGTCCGGAGAGGTGATTGAAGCCGCCGAGCGAGTAATCTGGGTGGGCGTCTTCCTAGCGCTGCTCGTCGGCCTCGCGCGGGTGACGGTGCTCCTCTCGCGCATCCTCGACAAGCAGGAATGAGTGCACGGGCGTTGTCTTGCGTCCGCCATACTGGTTTCGACTTCAGAGCCGACTGGAAGCTGCTATCAGCGCACTTCAGTCTCCGAGGAAATCTGCGGTGGTGGCGCCGAACATCGCCAGGACGCTGACGTTCGCCACTATCTTGTAGACCACGTCAAAGCTCGTCGTAAAGGAGATTTGGTTGAAGAGATACAGTATCAGGACGGATGAGACAATGGAGATGACGAACATCACCGTGACTCGTAGCGGGACCAGGTGCAGTACCCGCTCCTCTTTCACTTTTCTGAATCCCGAGAAATAGATGAGGAGCGAGCCTACGCCATATGCGAATATGTACAGGATAGTTGCCCTCGTCATCGAGATCTGCTCTGCAATGTGCGCTCCTTCAAAAAAGGCAAAATGGCCTATGGTCCCGAAGAACGACCCGATGACTCCCTTGCTCACATCGTGAAAGGAGATTTTTCCCAGGACCTTGCGCTTCAACCCTTTTTCCAGGGCCTTCTCCTCCCTGAGGAGCTTTTCCTCTGTCGCCAGTATGGACGATTCCTCCGACTCGACAGCCTTCTCGTCTATGAGCAGCTCAGCCAGTTTCGCTTGTATGACACCCTGGGTCTCAAGGATTTTATTGAGCTTCTCCGCTATCTCCCGGTCCATGTGCGTACCACCGGCACTTTCCCTATTTAAATCTGCCCGAATGGACGCCGTTGTAGGTATAGAGACAGTCGGCCGCGCTGCTCAGAATTGGCGGAGTCACTTCGGGAAAACGTGCGCGCGGCATTCCGGCCAGGAGACTTCGTTCCGGGAGCTGGAGTCCTGTACGCGTCACGGAGAAGCTGCGCCGCGGACATAGTCGTACGTGATCGCACTGAAAAGGGAGGCCAGTGCATTCGCGTCCTCCTGGCTCAGTCCCACGGTCATGATGCAGAGGATGTACGGGCTCCCCGGGTAGTAGACTATCCCACAATCATGGTGCTGCTTGCCCTCGTTCCAGAAGGCGACCTTGTGGGAGACGCGGAAACCCTGAGGGACACCTGCGGGGATGCCTTTCGAGAAGTTCGTCCTGGAGAGGGAGTCGAGCAGCTCCTCCGAGTCCACTCTCTTCAGCCAGGTGCTGTAATAGAGCGAACGGAACACATTGGCGTACTCCTTGGCGGAAAGGGGGTAGTTCACGTCCCCCGTGTTCTCCTGGAAGGTCTGGAGGGAGAGCCCCATCTTCAGGAGCGCTTCCGCGTAGATGTCGTAGTCCACCTTCTGCCAGAGGTAGTCAAGAAGTGTCTGCGCCGCGGTGTTGTCGGACTCCCACAGGAGGGAATCCATCAACTGCATGACGGTATAGTTCCCCGGTCCCCACTCATAGAGGCTTCCGCCCTGCACAAGATTGACTTCGGCAACTGCCACCGTGTCACTGAACGAGAGCCACTCTTCCTCTCGCGCCTTGTAGAGCGCCGCTGCTGTAGGCACCTTGCGGAGAGAAAGCGGAAAGTACCGTTCCTTCTCATGGATACCCACCCATGCACCGGTGTTGAGACTCTCGAAATAGTACGCATAGGGGAAGCGCTCGGGGACCGAGGCATTGATCAGGAGCTTCAGCGGCTGGTAGTCCGCGCGGTAGTTATGCTGCACCTCCGCAAATGTGGTCCGGTCTAGCCCCTCGTAGAACGGGAAGAGCAGGGGAAACCGCGTGGCGTTTGTCTCCACGGGAGTGCAGCGGCTTCTCAGAACGGCAACATTGGAGAGCACGGAGATGACGGCTATCGCCACGAGGATGCCGATGACCCAGTGGCGAGGCACGTTGCGTCGCAGTGCATCATGCCTTATATATTTTACTGGCCTGACGGCTCCGGAAGAAAAAAGGAAACATGGAGTCGACCGCATTGCGGAGAGTGTCGGATGGGCGAAGCAACCCGTACGGGATTCCGGCCGACGTTCAGGAGATTTTCTGGAGCACATTAATTAAGGAGTTAACATATGATAAGACCGCACAGATGGTCGCATCCGAACAGAGGAGTGCCGCAATCGGGACCGTGACCAGCATGTTCATCCTCAGCGCGGAGCGGTATTTTGAGGGAATAGTGTCCATCCTCAAAGGCCTCAGGGGAGAATCTGTCATCTACGTCACGACCAATAAGCCATACAGTTACCTTATCAGGGTGCTGCATGAGAATGGGATTTCGACCGATGGCTTCTTCTTCATCGACTGCATCTCGCAGCATGTGGGGGAGCGCAGTAGCGACGAAGAGGTGAACTGCATCTTCCTGGAGACGCCAAGCGATCTTACCACCATCAGCATCGCCGCCCACGAAGCGGTCACCAAGCTCCCGGGAGACAAAGTCCTCCTTCTGGATTCCCTGAGCGTCCTCCTCATCTACAACGATGCGAACGCCGTAGGGAAGTTTTCAAACTTCATCATCAACAGGCTCCGCACGTTGGGTGTCAAGACGATACTCCTCGCCCTGGAGACAGACAGCAGGAAGGATATTATCAGCCAGATAGAATCGCTCTGCGACGAGGTGAAACGATGACAGTTTCGATTACCGTGGTGCTCGGCTTTGGCCAGATCATCCTCCAGATTGCCGCGGCGTATTTCTCCTATTCCATCTATCGCTTCAACCGACTCGGGAAGGGCTGGCTTCTGGTCACGGCAGCGGTCATCATCATGACGTTGCGCAGGCTCACTGCCCTCGGGTTGGAGATGAAGCTCCTGACCGCGAGCGGGACTTTCCAGTTCATCGACCGATTTGTCCTGCCCTCCTCCATCAGCGTTTTCCTTCTCCTGGGACTGCTGTCCATGTACCGCAATTTCGAGAGCTTCGACGTCGTAGAGCGGAAGACTGGGGAGAAAATCAAGCTCCTCGCGAAGGCGAGAAAGAAGTAATCGCTATTACCATACCGCGAGTACACCAGACCCCGTGAGGGAAAAATGGGCCGCGGCGCAGGAGCCCGAGATTCCAATGGACAGGCGCCGATGTCGGCGCTATCCCCTGAATCGCGGGACCGCTTCTTATTACCGGGAGCAATAAATATGTAACATTTCATGCCGCATACCGGACGGTTTTTGCGTGGAAGAACTTTCTGACCTTGTGGGGTGGTCGCTGCTTGCTGCGTAGGTACTTGCGTAGCTTTGCAGCCATCTGCGCTTGTGTGCGCGGCCGCGTCTTTCGGATGGTATTGGCTTTGACGTCGTTGTTGAGAAACTCGCGCGTCTTCAACCCTGGCCCAGAGGCTTCAAGGTCGAACCACAGTTCCTGCACACTCTGACGATTAGCTATGAAGCCAGCCGATAGCGGCCGATGGAGCAATCAGTCAACTCAGCTGCGCGGACGAGGAGGGTGTCTGCCCACGAGCGGGGGGTATTCAGAAAGAGCGGCCGCGTGACTGTAAAATCCTCCTCCAGTCGGAGGAAGTGTCGTTGCTGCGGCGCGGCCATCTCGAAGGGGGATGGGCGCGGCGCTCTCTGCTCAAGTTTCATCGTTCCCACCTCCTGCGCGGGCAAAAAGCTTAAGAGCGGGGTTCCCGGCTGAAGTTCGGGTGAGGCATATGACAAAGCAGACATCCTGGGAGTCAGTTGTGCTCGACAAGAGGGTTGAAGAATGCGCTGAATTTTTCTTTGGAGTGATTCGCGCACTCAAGGGAGTCAGGCTCACGAGAGAGGAATCGCTGGCATTGGTGAGCATGCCCTCGAAAGCGCTGTTCTCCAAGCGGGTCAGGAAGTACAAGAGAGGATGGATTGAGGTAGTCAATTTGAATACCTCAAAAGTGTTGTTCTCCAGACTTGCCAGGAAGTACCTTCCTCCTGCCCTTCTCAGGACCTACCGTGCGAATGCACAGCTTCGCTGTGAATTCGACCTTGAAATCCTACAACATCTCACCCCTGGTGTTGCGAAGAAGGCAGCTCTCGCGAAGCTGACACAGGAAACCTTAAAGCAGCTCACAGACCGGAAGAATATGGTCCGGTTCAACTATGCTGATATCATCACCATGCTTTCGATGGGAACGAAGGTCAGCCAGAAGCTGGAGGGCAAGCCAAAGGCCGCGCTGCTCCTGATTACGGTACCAAAGACGAAAGGGCTTGCGGAGGTCGACAAGATTGGGGAGAGACTCACCGAGAAGCTCCCTGAGGAGACAGATGTGTGCTGGGCGGCACGGACTAGCCCGAACGCTAGCAGGACATCAGTCACAGCCTATTACGTGTATTGAAATTGGCAAGACGGTGGATTGCAGACCCAAAAGAGAGAAAAAGAGAGGAGCGGTTATGTGGCGGCTACTAGGGGGTCAAAACCGCGCCGGAAGCCCCTGCGAGGCCGGATACGCCCGAATCCTAGGGGTACAGAAATCACCTGCATGCACCCCCTAAGCTGTCCCGCAGACCCCCCGAGCACCTTTCTGTACGCACGGTAGCTGCGCGCCAGGCCCTTCTTCGTCACCACGAACGCCCAGCTCCTGCCGTGCCTCCAGCTGCGTGACCTTCTCCAGGAAGCCTTTCTTGTCCTAGCGCAACCATGCGCCGCTCTCCACCTCCAGCGCGAACTCCTTCCCATCCGGCAGGGCGAACTGGTCCAGCCTTCTTAGAAAGGAGAGACCCGGCTTCCATAGATGTCATCCTCGGCCATATGCGCTGCACCTTCCGCGCCGCGTCTTAAATCTTGTTTAACACTGGCCCATTGGAATCTACGGTTAATGGGCCCGCGGAGATTCGAACTCCGGACCTCCTGATTATCAGTCAGGCGCTCCAACCAGGCTAAGCTACGGGCCCGTGGCCCCTGCGAGCCGCAGGGACTTATATTAATCTAGCGCCCCGGACCAGACTCGAACTGGTGACCTGATGGTTAACAGCCATCCGCTCCACCGCTAAGCTACCGGGGCTCCCGCGGCAGGGGCCCCAGATGCTATTTATAGTTTTCTCCGCGCTGTCGGCCGCCATGCGGAGAATGCCCGCGATTCCTTGAATGATCGCGGGTCTCGCACGTCCTCACGGCCGCCCCTGCGGCAGTCTTTTAAGCGCGCGGGTATTCCCCCTGACGATGGACATCCGTCCAGTAAAGGGGGAGGACCTTGATAGCATCGTCCTCAGCGTGTATGCAACCTTCGGCAGGCAGACACCCTACTCCTCCCCGGAAGAGTGCTATTATTCCTTGCTGCCCGCGTTCACCGCAGGCCCGCTCGCCGCGTACGTCGACGGAAAACTCGCAGGGTTCACCCTGTACCAGACGCTGGAGGGCGACGAGCAGCACTACATCCTTGAGCAGGCCCTCCGGTCCCTTCCGAAAGTGAAACGCGGCAAGAAGCCCGGTCTCTGGCTGCTGAGCCGCGCGCGCGTCACGGAAGCTTACGGCAGCTCCATCACGGAAGCGCGGCACGGCGACCTCCTCAAGGTCGCCACTATTGTCAAGCCCGAGCACCGCCGCAAGGGCATCGGCCTCGCCCTCACCAAAGAGCTCTGCTCCCCGGGGACGCAGGTCTTCACCTACTGTCTTGAGGGTGCCGGCTCGAAGGAGATGAACCTGGCAGCGGGCTTCGAGCCCATCCTCTACCTCGAGCGCTTCTACGACAGCGGCGAGAACGCGACGCTGATGGGCTGGCACTGATGCGCGGTAGAAAGCCAGGCAGCGAGGTGCGGGAGAATCTCATCGAGGTGCTGCATGTCCTCAAACGGGGATACGGCTACCAGCTTTACAAGGCCTACGTGGAAGTGTTCCCCAAGGTGAGCATGCGTCTCATCTATTACCATCTCCGCAAGGGATGCGAGTTTGGCCTCTTCCGCGTTGAGCAGGTCACCCTGGTGCCCGGCGACTACTCCTGGGGGCCGGACGCGCAGAAGGTCTTCTACTCCCTCGGGCCGAAGGCCCTGCCGAAGAAGCTGCAGCGCGTGAGAGACGCCTTGCGGCCAGCCTGAGGAAGCCGAGCAGAGCGGCCATCTCGCGCCTGGTGAGCATCGCCTTGCCAAGCATCCTCCTCCACAGCCTCCGATGGGTCTCCTCCTTCAGGCCACGAGTGAAACCCAGCCGAGGCACGATATCATCGATGAGCGAGAGCGCCACTTCCGTCTCCCGTCGGCCGGCGAGCGGAAACCTCGCGCGGATATCGCTCTGCGAGAGCGCGTAGCAGAGCACCGCGACAGCATGCGACAGGTTCATGGTGGGATATTTCTCGCTGGTCGGTATCCGCACGACGATGTCGCACCGGCGCAATTCCTCGTTGGACAGGCCCTCGCCCTCAGGGCCGAAGACAAGCACGACATCGCCGGAGACAGCGCGGAGCTTCTCTGCCAACTCCGCAGGCAGCAGGGGGGAGCGGGGGAGGTTGTAATCGGTGCCGAGCTGCGCGGTCGTCCCCACGAGAAGGCCATATCCCTGCAACTCCTTCCAACTCGCCCCACGCGCGTTTTCCAGCACGGCCGATGCATGCTTGGCAAGGCGCCTGGATTCTTCGTCGATGGCGCATGCATCGATAAGCAGCAACTCGGAGAATCCGAAATTTGCCATCGCCCGCGCCGTAGCGCCGAGATTCCCCGGATGCTCGGTCCGGCAGAGGGCGATGCGTATCACAGTACTGCCTGCACCAGCGAGCGCGCGAGGGGCAGGAGGAGGTTCAGGGCGAGCATCGCGAGGATGAGGATGCTCACGTGCTTCCACACCGCATCTCCCCGCTGCTTCCCGAAGATGTCCTGGAACGCTATCTGGGCCATCCTGCCGCCGTCCAGCGGGCCGAGGGGCAGGAGGTTCACCATCCCGATGCCCAGGGATATCATCACCAGCCAGAGGAGCAGCTCGCTGAGCCACCCTCCGACATCAAGGAGGCGGACCAGCCATACGCCGGGCGAGCCTCCGGGACGCGCGCGCATCTCCAGCCCGGTGACCCCGATGAATCCCGAGCTGTTGCTCTCCGGATGCTCCACAGCGAGCATCGTGTATTCCGTTCCGTCGACGGCGCGGAGCCGGACCTCATCCCCTGGCTTCAGGGACCCCACCGCCTCGAGGAACGAGCCGACGGTGGTCACGGTATTGCCGTTTACGTCGGTGTAGGTGAGATTCGCCTGGACGCCCGCTTGCTGCGCCGGATAGCCCTCCATCACCCCCCGGAAACCGACTCCCTCGGAGAATGGCGCGCGAGCCAGCGCGCTTGGGAGCACGAGCAGCACCCCTATGAACAGCAGCGCAGCCAGGACATTGGAAAGAGGACCTGCGGCGAAGACGGCGTGCTGCACCCGGTGCCTTGCCTTCCGCAGCTCCTTCTCCTCCGGCTCCACGAAGGCGCCGGGGATGGGCCCCATGAAGAAGAATCCTGTTGACGTGATGCGCAGCTTGTGCGCCGCTGCGACGATGCCGTGCGAGAACTCGTGCATCGCGGCGACCAGGAAGATGGCGATGAGGCCGTGCCAGAGGGGGAGGCTCACCGGGGAGCCGGGCACCGCGATGCCCGGAAGGATGAGCGCGACCTCTGCGGGCGCCTGGGGGTTCGTCGCAATCTTCAGCGCGGCGTTCGCCAGGTACAGCGATGCGGCCCCCATCATCAGGAAGGCCGGTACGATGAGCACCAACGCCACGAAACGGATGACCCCCCCGAAGCGCGCGGCAAGCCCCTCCATCAGCCGGATGCCCACCGTGGTCTTGTACAGGGCGACAATCTTCGCGTGTATCTCGAACCTGGTGCGATTCAGGTAGATGAGGATGAAGACGGTGGCATAGAACAGCACCACCATCTGGGGGCTGTCCAGGAAGCCTGCCATCTCACTTCCGCCGTTTCGGACGCAGGGCGACGCTCTGGCACTTCCTGCAGTGTACCTTGCCGGCGATGACCTTCATGTTGTTCGCGCGTATCTTGCTGCCGCATTTCTTACAGACAAAGATGTTGTGGAAGAAGCGCGCTTCGGCCTGTGGGAATTTTACCATGGTTACGCGGGTCTGACCTGCTTCATCACCTTGTCGTCCAGTATGGTCCAGTACACGACCGAGTCTCCGGTCGCGACCTGGCCCTTCATCTCCTCGGGAATCCTCATGTCGAACGTCTCGTAGGTCTCCGCGTCCATCACGTTGGCGCTCTCTCCCGTCACCGCAAGAATCTGGGCAGTGCGCTTGTCCACGATGGGGACGTCCATGTTGTCATGGCCGGGCATGACCACCACGCGCTTCTTGTCGTCGATGAGACCGACCGCAGTGAGCCTCACCTTGGCGTGGCCGTGCTTTCCCGGCCTGGAGATTTCCACGTTCACCACGGTGCATGCAGCCCCCTCGATGACGCAGTAGTTCCCCTTCTTCAGGGTGGAAACCTGAACTGGCTTCGTGGTCACTCAGACACCTCGCCCACTGGAACCCGAGGACCTTTATTAATATTATGGCTGCGTGGCCGCACCGAGATGCTCGAGACAGTGGTCGGTCGCATTGCGGGCATTCATCGCTGCGCCGGCGAGACCACGCGGATACCCTACGATATGATATGCCAGCCTGGGTCTGAGGGAGGCTTGCTGGGTCGCGACCGTATCATTTATTAAGGTGGGACCTCGACATGGCGTGGGGGTCGATTGATTGATAGGCTGTCTGCAGAGAAAGGCACTCATTGTCCTGATTCTCGCTGCGCTCGTCATCCCAGGCGCCCAGTGCGCCACACCGGTCGATGACCTGCATCTCCTGAGCGACACCATTTTCTGCGGGGGGAACGGGACGTCATTCGCGCTCGATGATGCCGGTGACAACGGGACCATCGTCATCGCCGCGGACAATATCGCTCTCAACTGCAACAACACCATCATCTACGGCAACGTCAGCCAGAGCGATGCGGGAATAGGCATCAACCTCACAGGAAGGACCAATATCACGGTTGTCAACTGCACCTTCTGGAACTACACGTACCCCCTGGTTCTCGCGCGGACGCAGGGCTCCACCGTGAGCTTCAGCTCGTTCACCGCGGGCGCCAGCGGAGACATCCCGATCTACCTCGATGACGCCGATTCGAACACCCTGATGAACCTCACGGTGCTCTCCATCTCGGACGATGGGCTGTACCTCACTGGCAGCGACAGGAACACGCTCTCCGGACTGGTGGTGAATACCAGCCCAGCAGGCAGCGCCGCCATCTATATGTACAATTCCACGAATAATACCATCAAGGAATCTAGGTTGACCACGGCGGCCTCGGGAGGGAGCGGAGCGAACGGAGTCCGCATGGACACCGGGTCTGCCCGCAACAGCCTCCTCAATCTCACCATCAACACCACCTCGAGCGGGCAGCACGCGGTGTACCTCTACGAATCCCCTGGCACGATTATCCGGTACCTCAACGCAAGCACCACGCGGGGCGGTTCGGCAATCTATCTCCCCTACGGGATGAGCTCGGGCGGAATCCACCAGGACATAGACTCCTCCAGTCTCGCAGAGGGGAAGCCCATCTACTACACCAATGACACTTCGCTCAACAACGGGGCGCTGCTCGCGAACACCGCGGCCTACGGCCAGATCATCGTCGCCGGGCTCTCCAATATCACGCTCACCAACATCACGATGAGCGGCGCTGACGGGATTCTCCTGTCCTACGCCTCCAACGTTACCCTCAGGGCATCCAGCATCTCGGCCGCGGCGAATGGGCTGGAGACGACGAATACCCAGGACTCCGAATTCTCCGGCACCCTCATCTCAACAGTCTGGGGCCAGCCCTCCCTGTGGACATACGGGAGCACCGGCAACTTCTTCGTCAACCTTTCCCTGAGCCCGAGCGGCTCCTACGGCTATGGCATGTACCTCCTCACGGGAACGGACAACAACGTCTTCGAGAACATCTCTGTGAACACCTCGGGATTCGCGGGTACGGGAATCTACGTCTTCGGCTCCGACGGCAACGTCTTCCGGAGCATCCGGGTCAATGCGACAGGAAGCGATGGACTTGCCTTCTACATCGCCGCATCCGATGGGAATACCCTCCAGGACTCCCTGCTCGAGAGTTTCTTGACCGGCTCCGTGAGCGCCCTGGACATCTGGATGTCGAACCACAACCGCATCACCAACGTGAGCGTCATCAACAGGAAGTCCGACGCCGCGGCCGTCCAGCTCAGCTCCGCGACGAACAACACCCTCACTGGGCTGAATATCACGAGCCTCATCGCCGGGGCGCATGGCCTCGCCTTCACGTCCGCCACGAGCGGCAATCTGGCAAGGGGGCTGACCATCACCACCCGCAACGCCAGCACCTACGGCATCTTCTTCGACGGCGCAGGCGCGGCGGTGCAGAACAACACCGTGAGGGACTCAGTCATCAACGCCAGCTCCGCCGCGGCCGTGCGCTCGGAGAACGACGGCGGCGCGCTCGACTTCAATTTTCTCAGCAACCTCTCCATCGGGGACGCTTCGACGAACCTCAGCTTCAACGACAGCAACAGCAGCCTCTACTGGCAGTGGGCCCTCGACGTGTACGTGAACGACAGCTCGGGCGCCGCGGTGGTGGGGGCGATAGTGAACGCCACGCAGGCGAACGGCGCGCTCGTCTTCAGCGGCGTGACCGACGGCACGGGCTGGGCGAGGAGCATCAATCTCACCGAGTACCTGGCGAACTTTTCAGGAAGGATCTTCGGGGCCTACAACAACTACACCATCAGCGTCACCTCTGGTGTCGGCTCCGGGTCACGGGAGGTGAACATCACCGGCGCGGCGAGCACGGTCATCACCGTGAGCGACGGCATCTCGCCAGCGTGGTCCAGTCCGGTGAACGTCACCCCCTGCTGCTACAATGGGACCTCACAGCTGCGCTTCAACATCTCCTGGACGGACGATTCCGAAGTGGATGTGGTGCTCATCGAGGTCAACCGCTCCGGAGTCTACGCGAACTACACCGCGAGCAACACGAGCGGCAACGGCATCTACAACCTCACGCTCATCCAGTTCCCCGCCGGGACGCACATGTGGCGCTCCCATGCGAACGACACCGTGGGCAACGGGAACTCCACCCCCTGGTATCCCTTCACCATCGCCAAGACGGGAGGAGGAGTGGCGCTCACGCTGAACGGGACGTCAGGGCCCGTCACGATAGATGAGGACACGGCAATCTGGCTCAATGGCACTCGGGTCGCGGGCGATGAGGAGACCGTGCTCTATCTCTACGTTGCCGAGGTTGGCCTCGGGGATGTGGAGTACGACCAGGGAATCACAGTGGCAAACCTCAGCACGTTCTCGAACCCGGGCACCTTCCAGGTCAGGGTGAATCTCACTGCGACGCAGAACTATACGTCAGCGCAGGCGGCCTACGCCATCATCGTCAACGACATCACCTCACCCGCATGGAGCAACGCGAGGAACGTCACCCCCGCCTCATTCAACCCCGCTGGAACGCTGGTCTTCAACATCACCTGGGCCGACTCCAATGTCAGTCGGGTCCAGATAGAGCTCAACCGCTCCGGGATTTACACCAACTATACCGCAAGTTACAATGGAAGCAGTGTCTACAACCTCACCCTCACGGACTTCCCTGCGGGGACGCATACCTGGAGGAGCCACGCGAACGACACCAGCGGCAACAGGAACACGTCATCATGGTTCCCCTTCAGCATCGCCAAGATTGCGCCGACGCTGTCTCTGAGCCTGAGTGGTATCGCAGGGCCCGTGACGATTAACGAGGACATGGCCATCTGGCTCAACGGCTCCCTCACCACCGGTGACAGCGGTACCACCCTCGTCCTCTCCAAGGACGGCGTTGAGCAGGACCAGGGCGCCTCCGTCGCGAACCTCTCAACATTCTTCACGCCGGGGACCTTCAACATCTCCCTCAACTACACCGCCACCCAGAACTATTCATCCGCCTTAGCGTCCTACTTCGTCACCGCCATCGACATCACCAGCCCCACGTGGAGCGCGGAAGTCAACGTCACCCCGGCGACCTACAGCGCCGCTGCCCAGCTGACATTCAACATCACCTGGCTGGACAACAGCCAGGTCGACGTGGTACTCATCGAGCTCAACCGCTCCGGCGTCTACGCAAACTACACCGCGAGCAACGCCTCGGGCAACGGCATCTACAACCTCACCCTTGCCGGCTTCCCCGCGGGAACGCACAGCTGGAGGAGCTATGCAAACGACACCTCAGGGAACAAGAACACCAGCGCATCGTTCCTCTTCACCATTGCGAAGGCCACGCCAGCCGTGCAGCTCACGCTCAACCAGACGGTCAACGCGAACGTCACCATCGACGAGGATACGAGCATCTGGCTCAACGGCACGCTGGGCATCGGAGACGTTGGCGCGAGCATCGCCCTCTACCTGGACGGAGCGCTCCTGCAGAACGCCAGCTCGCCAGCCAATCTCTCCACCTTCAGCAGCCCCGGCATCTTCAACGTCACCCTCAGCTACTTCGGCTCCCAGAACTACTCCACGAATGGCACCACCTCCTTCGTCAAGGTGAACGCACAGACCCCTCCCTTGCTGAACCAGAGCAGCATGACGAGCATCACGCCCGCTGAGTTCTTCCCGGGCACGGTCAGCTTCAATCTCACCTGGACTGATGACGTCGAGGTCGACGTGGTGCTCATCGAGCTGAACCGCTCGGGCGTGTACACGAACTATACCGCGAGCAACTT
>JAGVZT010000020.1 GCA_018302335.1 Candidatus Woesearchaeota archaeon
GGCAGCGCCTTGACAAGATGCCGCAGATCTCTCAGCCAGGTGGCCTTGCTTTTTCTCGCGTTCTCAATCGCTGTTCCCACGTCGAATTTCTCGCCGTAGTAGGCGAATTTCCTGTCCAGGACATGCCTGTCAACTCTGACGCCTTTCCCGAACAGAAACCAGGCGTCATAGAGGTCCCGTGGCGTTGACCGCGAGCCGAGCGCATGGAGTTTTTCCGCGAATATCTCCTCAAGGCTCAGGATGAGCAGCTCAGCATCGCCGAGACCGTACGGGTCAAGCAGTTTCCGCCTTGCCGGCTTTTCTGCCAGGTTCTCGCGGAAATTGAAGTCGAAGCGGATTCGCTGCGCATACGCCAAAGGGCCGGAATACTTTATCAATGCTTTTAGGCCGGCAGTGGTCTTCTCTGCCTCGACCTTCTCAAAAGTGATACCTGCCTCTGCTAGCCCTTCGAGCGTCTTCCTCAGGAGCCGCAGGCATTCTGCCTGCTCAATGCCGACTGCAGTGAAGTCTAGATCCTCGGAGAACCTCGCTTCCTTGAAGTAGGCCTTCCTGATGGCAGTGCCACCCTTGAACACTACATGCTCCACCAACTTCGAGCCTGAGAGCGTCGCAAGGGTGACGGAGAGCGCAATGTCCTTTTCGATGACTGCCTGCGGCACGCCTTCCTTGACTGCCAGCTTTTTCAGCTCGCTCAGGGTGATCATGTCAGTGCTCCCTCCATTCCAACAACTCCCTTTCGCTCACGTTGAGTAGCAAACCCCACCTCGCCGACTTCGCCAGCAATTTCTTTGGGGCAGAAGGGTCGAGCCAGCGCCAGCCGACAGGTTTCTTAGGCTTAGGCCAATGCACCCCGAGCAGCTCGCAGAGGTAGCCGAGCCTGCGCCGGACCGCGTCCTTCGACCTGGCGGCAAGCGCTTCGAGTTTCTTTCTGTCTATTATCTTCCTCGCCCCCCAGAGCGCCTTACAGGCCTCCTTCATCCCGCCGCTCTTCTCCGGAAGCGTAAGGCAGTCGATGATGAGCTGCTCGACAGTGGCGAAGCCCGTAATGGCTCAAGCAAGCCCAAAACCCGACATAGTACGCCTTCTTTCCCATCAATTTATGGACAGAGGCGAGCGCGTTCTCTGTCCATAGCCCTCTAGGCCCCGCTTTCATCGGCGCGAAGAGGTACACACCCCGCTTCAGGCGGATGAGGCGCCTCTTCTTGGCGAGCCGCGAGGCGAGCTTCCGCGCCTGCTGCCCTGAGAGCCGCAGCTTGCTCTTCAGCTCTGCCAGCGTTACCACTCCCGCGCCGTTCTGTTCGAGCGCGAAGAGCGCCTGCAGTTCCATCGCTCCGAGCCTTATTTTTTTCATGGTAGGAAAATACCTTCTAATGGTATTAAATGTCAACAAAGTATTTAAGCATTTCTGTGGTTTTGAGGCTTCTCGTCAATCCCCGCGTGGTATAGTGAAGCGACAGCCTCGACTCGACAGCAAGCCTTATGAATCCGAAGATATTCCGGGAATCCGGGCGCAAAGGCCTTAAAGGCAGACGCGCCTCAGACAGTTGCCGCATTGAACTGGGTGGTCGAATCCCGGCCGACGCATGACATCTCCGGAGGGTCAACGCGCTGACCGCCCCTTTCTTGTTCCAGCGCCTCCCTCTTTTCTCGCCCGTCCGTACATAGCCAAACCCAGGGAAATCCCTACAGTCAACGCGACCACTGCGCCGGCCGTCCACAGGACCGCCCGATACAACTCCACAAAGAAAACGACCTGGACACCCACGGTGTTCAGGGCAGTGAACGCGAAGGTCATGTTGATGATGAAGTCCGTGACGAAGAGCAGGCCGCCCTTGTATGCAAACTGATAGTCGGAGGTCCTGTCCCGAATTACCTTGGATATATAGAATCCGGCGAGGATGAGAAGGGCCGCGGTTATGTACTTAGGGGAACCCAATATCACGGCCTCCACGATGTTCTGGGTGAACTCGAGGCCCAGGAGGCGCAAGGCAAGTCTCAGGAAGATGAGAAATACCACAAACCCAAGAATCCATGAGATGAACTTGAGGGAGAAATTGAGGATTCCACGGGATTCGGGATAGAGCTGGAAGTGCTTGACAATCCTCCTTGAGGCGTGGGTAAGAAAGATGATGACAATGGTTCCGGCGAGAAACCCCGAGGCCACCAGCAGGGAGGGATAGACCAGCACGTCGTTCATGTCCTTACCTCCGTGTAGAATTCCAGAGTTTGCTTTGCGATGGTATCCCAGTCGAAGCGCCTGGCGCGCTGGCATGCGCGTCTGCCGAGCGCCTCGCTTCCCTCCCTGTCGTCCAAGAGCTCCTTTATCTTGAGATTCATCTCTCGCACATCGTTCACACAGAAACCGGCATCACCTACCACTGCCGGAATGCCACCTACACCAAAGGCGACCACGGGTCTGCCCGTCGCCATCGCCTCAAGGACGCACAGGCCAAACGACTCATAATGCGAGGGCTGGATGTATACCCGGCATTCCTTGTAAAGTCGGCTGAGAACCTCCTGGTCCTGCGGCTGCTCAATCAGCCTTATCCGCCCGCCGAAACGGCGCTGCTGCTCATGAAGCTTCAGCCGTATTTTTTTCAGGTCTTCCGACAGTGGCCTGTGTGGAGAGACGATGGTGATGCTCGCATCCTTGACCTCCATGACGCCCGAGATGATGTCCGGAAGGTGGTCGACTCCTTTCTCCTTGCTGAATCTCCCGATGAACAGGACATTCTTCCCGCCGAGGGGGGAGTATCTGAACAGTTCGGGGTCTATCCCGTTGGGGATGACCCTTTTCGATTTGATCCTCCCATAATGCCTGCGTCCCTCGGCCAGAAGCTCCTCCGAGACAAAGATGGCCCCGTCGCAGTATCTCACCGTCGCCTCAATCCAGGAGACCAGGTCGGCGAATCGCCTGGACTCCGCATCCAATTTCCTGACGCGCATCTTTTCTATGGCATGGAAGGTGTGGAACCATTTTGTCCCGCACGCCTTCTTGATGATGAATGCGGCCTTCGTGAGCGCGCCCTGCGTGTGGATGATGTCAAATGGTCGCCTGGAGTTCTCCCGGACGATGCTCTTGATGACCTCGGACTCAAAGAGGTAGTAGTCCAGTCGCTTCCTAGAGAGGGAATCTCTCATCGGGATGGATATTCCTCCCACAGTGTGGACAAGGACGCCGTTTTCCCTGTAGACGGAGTCCTCCTGTCCACTGCAGTAGGCATGGACCTCGCAATCGTGCCTTGCAAGATATTTCGCCAGGTTGCGCGCCGGAATCCCCACACCGGAGAGCGTCGGCTCCTGAAAGTAGTAGCTTATGATGGCAACCTTCAGCCGCGACCGGCTCAGTATATCCAGAAGCTGCGTCAAACTGCCAGAAATCCTCGCTGCGAGAAGGGGAAAGATGGACGAAAGGGACTGGCGACCCCTCCCATCAGGGTGGTCATTTCGGTGGTTGGATGCCATAGCACGGTACCCAAGAAGGTGAACGATGCAGGCCTGCCGTGTCTTTATTAAATTAACGATGAAGGCAGCCGGTCTCAGCTGTCCCATCGGGGAAATCCTCCACCGGACGGCCCCTTATGCTCACTCCTACCCAAGGTCGGCGCCTCAGATTTATAACGGCGGGAGCGTTCTCCCGCCAGGAGGCGATTCACATGGGTGAAACAAGAGGGCTGGAGGCACACATCATCGCAGAGTTCGACACGTGGCGACGCGGCAGGCTGCCAGAGGAATGGGACTACAAGAGATACAGCAGCCCCTTCATCGAGTTCGGCAGCGGAGCGGAGATATCCTACGGCAAGCTGCTCAACCTGGAGATACACGTCGGGAACACGACAGAAACATACATCGAGGAAGGACGCTTCACTCCCGCAAGGCTGCGCCTCGTCGCCATCCCAAATCTGGAGAAAAAAAAGTGGGGGGACGGCCATTGCAACTACGTCGATTTCTTCACGGAAGAACTGTATCAGCATCCGGACGGGGCGTGGTACCGCACGCCAGGGTCCCCCCTCCCGTTCAGCAGCACGGTCAGGGACCTGCTCCCGGTCTCCAAGGCGAAGCGGCTGCTGAAGCGCAATACGGCTGTGCTGCAGGAACTCGATGAGCGCATCGCTGCGCTCGCGGAGATGAGAGAGAAGCTCAGGGGATGACGCGCCCACGCATATATTAACCCCTTATACCTACGGCCACGCACAAATGCCCTGGCACACGGTCGGCCGAGATGGGGGGACTCATCGGCGTGCCGGCGAGACCTCGCGGATACCCCCCGCACCGAAGAATATCAGGGTTTCTGAAGAGTCCGCCTCATGTCCGCGGCTGAGCATCATCGTCATCACCCTCAACGAGGAGAAATACCTCCCAAGGCTCCTTCGCAGCATCGAGCGCCAGTCCTTCAGGGATTACGAGGTCATCGTGGCCGACGCGGGCTCTACGGACGCTACCGTCAGGATTGCGCGACAGCACAAAGCCAGGGTGGTCCGAGGCGGTAGGCCCGCGGAGGGAAGGAACAGCGGTGCGCGGTATGCTGGTGGAGACATACTCCTCTTCCTGGACGCGGACGTGCGGCTGCCCGCGCGCTTCCTCGAGAACGCGCTGCGTGAGATGGACGCAAGGTTTCTTGACCTCGCCACATGCGACATGCGACCGCTGTCCAGCCTCCTCATCGACAGGCTCTTACATGATTTTGCGAATGTGTACGTGCGGCTCTCCCAGCGCAAAGACCCCCATGCCACGGGCTCGTGCATCTTCATCACCAGACGGCTCTTCGAGCGCATCGGAGGCTTCGACGAGGCGCTCACCATGGCCGAGGATCACGACCTTGTGAAGAGGGCCAGCGTGTTCAGGCCACTGGCGGTACTGGAATCTACCCATATCCTGATGAGCGTGCGTCGGCTCACGAAAGAAGGCCGGCTGGGAATCGCCGACAAGTACCTCCGCGTGGAGATGGCTCGCCTCCTTGGCAAGGATATCCGGGAAGCGGTGATTGAGTACGAGTTCGGGGCGTATGGCAAGGCAAGCCGCAGCGAAGCCGAGCGCCGCCTGCTCAGCATAGACCGAAAGGTGGCGAAGATACACAAGGATGTCCAACGTTTCATGCAATCTCCAAAAGAGGGCAGGACGATGCGCAGTTTCCAGCTCAGGCTCAGGGCCCAGATGGACACCCTGAGGAAGATGCTCCCAAAGAACCGGCGCTGAGCTATGCTTCCACTTCCGCCTTGTGGCAGAAGAAGATGAACGAGGGGGGGAGACAGAGCGGGACAAACTCAGTCCTCACCTGCTGGAAGCGCTTCCGGATGCGCGGATAGGTGAGGGGCACATACTGGTACTGGATATAGTCTCCGCCCAGCTTCAGGGCGCGCTGGGCCGCACTGAGGATGCCGTCCACGAGTTTCGAAGGGAACCGTGCGAGCGGGAGGGCGCTCACGACGTAATCCGCCTTCGCGCCAGCGAGGACCTGCTCCACGCGCTCCGCGGAGCCCTCCACGAGGGTGAACCTCTTATCGCGTATCTCCCGCAGCATGGCGCAGAACTGCGCGTTGATTTCGAAGGAGACCAACCGGGCATCCGGACGCATGCGCCGCAGGAGCTCGCGGGTGATGCAGCCGTCACCGGCGCCGAACTCGACGATGACGCGCGCATTCTGGAAGTTGATGCCATGGAGCATCCTGCCGATGAGAGCAGGGGACGCCGGAGCAATCGCGCCGGTGGTGCCGAAATTCCTGATGAGGACAAGTCGGCTGCGCAGGCTCATCCGCAAAAGGAGGCTGGACGGCCTTTTATGTGTATCGGAAACTGCGGCTTTGCCCCATAAGTCCGTCCTGCCTCAAAAGTAAAGCTTCTGCCCCAGAAGTCAACCCTAATTAAGAGTTATGGGGCAAAGCCGGAAACTGCGAGAGACCTTGCGGCAAAGCTTCGGCCGGAATCCTCAGCATGTCCGGAATGGCTGTGAAACAACACGGAGCGCATCCGGGCTTCCGGCCAGGGCGTTTGCGGCGAAGAGGAAGCTTTTTATGGCAGCGTTGACCGGGAGAGGACGTGGCTGTCACTCTGGCGACCGGCGCGCTCCTTACCCTTGTCGGACTGATGGCAGGACTGCTGCTTTTCTGGCGGCTGTGGTTCCTCCGGGACCCGGAGCGCGTCATCTCGGAGAGGGGCATCGTCTCCCCTGCAGACGGCCGTGTGCTAGAGGTCCGGGAAGTGGAGCTGCCAGGCTCGGCGGCGAAGGGAGCAGGACGCTTCAACTTCACCGGCCTCGGGAAAAGGGCGCTGATGGTCTCCATCTTCATGTCCCCGCTCGATGTCCACGTGAACCGCGCGCCCATCGCAGGCACGGTGGAGCGCATCTCCTACCGTAAGGGCGCCTTCCATCCCGCCCACAGCCCTGCCGCGCTCGAGAACGAGAGTAATGAGGTCATCATCCGGGACGGGCACCTCACGGTGGGGGTGGTGCAGATTGCCGGGGTACTCGCGAGGCGCATCCGGTGCTTCGTGAACGTGGGACAGCGCGTGGAGAAGGGCCAGCGCATCGGGCTCATCAACCTGGGAAGCCGGGCGTGCCTGCTCCTCCCCCCTGACGCCCATGTCCTCGTCACAGCGGGACAGCGCGTGCTCGCGGGAACATCAATCATCGCGGAGATGGGACATGGCTGAGCGGAGACGCAAGCGGGATATTGCCAGAGCGGCCGCGCCGTCCATGTTCACCCTCGGCAACGCAGCAGCGGGATTCCTCGCGCTGCTGAGCATCACCCGCGGCCAGATGCTCAACGCATCTGCGTTCCTGCTCGGAGCGATGCTGTTCGACATGCTGGATGGCCAGGTTGCGCGGAAATTGCAGGTCCACAGCGCCTTCGGCCTCCAGCTTGATTCCCTTGCCGATGCGGTCTCTTTTGTGGTCGCTCCCGCCGCGATGATACACTTCGCGTTCAGCGACCTGCTCGGGGTCGCGGTGGCCATCGTCGCGGTCGCCTGCGGCATCTCCCGGCTTGCGCGCTTCAACGTCACCGCGAACGACAGCTTCTACTCAGGCCTGTCAACGCCACTCTTCACCTTCGCGGTCATCACCCTCACCCTCACTGAACCGGGAATCCCCCGCTGGCCGCTCGCTGCCGCGTTCTTCCTCCTCTCTCTCGCAATGGTCAGCAAGATCCCGTATCCTTCGTTCCGGGAGCCTCGTCTCGCAAAGTACAAGGCAAGGGCCTTCGCGATAGTCGCGCTCGGGCTGGCCGGCTGGCTGCTCTTCTCCATCGAAGGCCATGCTCTCGTGCTGATGGTCCATCTGCTCGCATGGCTGCTCTTCCTGCCACTCGCGTTGGAGCCCCTTGCGGAGGGATGGAGGATGGGACTCTTCGCGGCAGGCTTCATCACCCTGGAACTCCTGCTGCGGAACGACACCGCGCTTCTGCTGCTGCCGGCGTTCTACGGATTGCTGGGGCTGCCGCTCATTGAGCGGTGCTTCCGCATTCCACAAACTCCGACTTGAAGGTCCTCAGGGCGACAAGGCTCTTGACCCTCTGCACGCTCTTCTTCAGGAAAAGCGACTTCATGAGGAGGTAGTAGGCCTCCTGGCTCTCCACCTGGAGCCGCACCGCGAGGTCCCAGTCCCCGGTGCAGACATCGACGCTCTCCACCTGGGGGTGCTTCGCCATCCGGCGCGCGACATCCTCCGGGTCAACATAGGATTCAGGCTTCAGGGTGATGAGGGCCAGCACACGGAATCCCTCGCCAATCTTCGCGGGGTCGAGCACCGCCTTGTAGGCGCGGATGACCCCCTCACGCTCCATCTTCCGGAGGTTGTAGTGCAGCGTCGCCGCGGGCTCCTTCGTCGCGCGGGCCAATTCGACTATCTTGGGCCCGCATCCGCCCTGCTTGATCAGGGGGACGAGTTTCCCCTGGAGATGCTTCATATTTGAATGATATTCAGTTTCATATAAGAATCTTGCTGTTCTTTCATATAATCAGCAAGAAGGCATATATACACCCAAGACATTCCTCCCTCAACGAAGCCGGTTCCGGCTTCACCTCCAGGGGGAGCGGGGAGAGAACGGCTCTCACGCAGGGGCGGGGCCTTCGGGGCAAGGCCTCCGCCCACCTCCACTTTTAAGCACCGGATTTCCCATCCATCAGCTTCCGTGCCGATAAGCTTGAGCATTATCTGATACGCCAGGAGGATGCAGACTGGCGCACCCGAAGACGTTCGGCAGAGAGCCCGCAACGCTTATCAATCCATCAGTATCATCGTGGTGCATGAAAGCTACAAGAGTGGACCCCGTCCTCATCGGGCTGTTCTTCCTTCTTGTCCTTCTTGTGCTGCTATTCGTCAGATCTCTGGGGGGTGGCTGAGGTGACGCGCGCGGACGTGTGGCTCACCCGTATGGCATGGCTCATCGCGCTGGCGCTCGGGGCATTCCTGGCTTATCATTTGCTGAAGAAACTGCTTGGAGGAAGCCTCACCTCTGAACAGATTACCAACGGTTTCCTCGCGTTCCAGACCGCTTTGATGATGGCCCTTTACGGCTCCGTCTCGCAGCTCAAGGGGGCGTTCGGTCAATTCGAGAAGCGTTTTCATAAACTCGACCAGGATTTTGCCGCTCACTCCAGGAAGCGGCACTGACTAAACGCCTCCGCGGGGATTCGAACCCCGGCCACAACCTCACTGCTTCTCTTTTGAGAATCCGCAGGGTCGTATCCTGTCCAGGCTAGACCACGGAGGCACTAAATCGAGGGGGCGCTGCGCAGTTATAAACGTTGTGCCCGCCCTGCCAAAAAATGGAAGACGCATACGGCCGCAATGCTTAAAATGCCCGTCATGCCTGGAAGCACCGCGAGCATCCTACGGTATCACGGTCGGGAGACAGGTCGCCCACCGCAAGCTATTTAATCCTTTCCAGAATACGAGGGGCATGGAGGAACTCGCCGGCGAGCCGTGCCCTTTCTGTCACGAGAAGAAGCTCGCGCTCATGGAAGACCGGCGGGAAATCCCTTTCTTCGGGCCGGTGTACATCTACTCGATGAGCTGCGAGGGCTGCGGATTCCACAAGGCCGATGTCGAGGCCGAGGGCAAGGGAGACCCCGTGAAGTACACTTTTGAGGTCCAGAGCGAAGAGGACATGAAGGTCCGCGTGGTGAAATCTTCCGAGGCAGTGGTGAAGATTCCCCGCGTTGTCACCATCTCGCCCGGGCCCGCGTCCAACGGTTACGTGACGAACATCGAGGGCATCCTCCGCAGGGTGATGCACCATATCGAATCCAGCGCCAATGATGAGGAGGAGCCGGACGCGCAGAAGCAGGCGAAGAAGCTCATGAAGAAGCTCAACCGCGTCATCTGGGGACAGGAGAAGCTGACCATCACGATAGAGGACCCTTCTGGGAACTCCGCCATCGTCTCGGAGCGCGCGAAGGTCGGCAAGCCATGAGAGTTGGCATCATTGGCGGCTCGGGGATGTACGACCCTCAGCTGCTCATCGATTCCGAAAGGAAGAAGATGCACACCCCCTACGGGCATCCCTCCGATTTTGTGATGCTCGGCGATTACGAGGGGGTGCCTGTTGCCATCATCCCCCGGCATGGGCCGCACCACACCTTCAATCCGACACAGGTGAATTACCGCGCGAACATCTGGGCCCTCAAGGAGCTCGGCTGCACCCACGTGCTCGCCCCGAGTGCGGTCGGATCCCTCAAGGAGGAAGTCCGACCCGGCGACTTTGTCTTCACCGACCAGTTCATCGATCGCACCCATAAGCGGCAGACCACCTTTTACGACGGCAGCCAGGTGTGCCACATCAGCGTTGCGGAGCCGACCTGCGCCACCCTGAGGACGCTCCTCGCGAAGGAGGCGAAGGCGCTGAAGGTCCCCTTCCACGAGAAGGGGACGTGCGTGGTCATCGAGGGCCCGAGGTTCTCCACGAAGGCCGAGTCGCGGATGTTCCGGCTCTGGGGCGGCGACATCATCGGCATGACGATGTGCCCGGAAGCGACGCTTGCCCGCGAGGCGGAGATGTGCTACTCGACCATCGCGATGGTCACCGACTACGACGTGTGGCGTGACGCGCACGTGAGCCTTGACATGGTGCTGAAGACGATGAAGGAGAACGAGCAGAAGGTCAAGCTCCTGCTCAAGGCCGTCATTCCAAAGATAGCGAAAGAAAGGGCCTGCGGCTGCAAGAGCGCGCTCACGGGCGCACTGCTCTGACCATGCGTTCCGAAAAACATGCTCAATGTATGACCAGCCGCATTGCAGAGAGTATCCTATATTCCTGCGTGACAGAGCGGAACTCCTACGGCACCACGGCCGATATCCACAGACACGTTGGAGGCTGATGATGGAAACCTTCAAGTGCGAGATGCCCACGTGGGAGGAGATACAGTCCCTCGCCAAGGCCACTGCCACCAAAATCAAGCGGAGCGGATTCCGCCCGGACATCATCATCTCCATCGCACGGGGCGGCCTCGTGCCGGGAAGGCTGCTCGCCGACCTCCTGCATGTGAAGGACCTCATCGCGATAAAGACGGACCACTGGGGCATCACCGCGACGAAGGACGGCGAGGCGAAGATATCCTACCCGCTGAATCTTGACCTGAGCGGCAAGAGAGTCCTCGTTGTCGACGACATCACCGACACCGGCAAGAGCATGGAGCTCTCGAAGCAGCACGTCGCTGAAAGGAAACCTGTGGCGGTGAAGACCGCTGCCCTCTATCACCTGCGGGGCGCGAAGTACACCCCGGACTTCTATGGCATCGAGCGGGACTGGGCCTGGATGATATTCCCCTGGAATGTCACCGAGGACCTGGTGAACATTGTCCGCAAGATCAAGGGGGAGAAGCCTCTTGCCCCGGCTGAGCTGCGCACGACGATGAAGAAGAATTTCAACGTCACGGTGAGCGCAGAGCAACTGCAGGAGCTGCTGGAGCACATCCGCTACCTCGACCATGGATGAGAGCGACTCCCATTACCGGGCAGTGAAGCGCAGGTTCTGGCGTCACGTGTACGCAGTCAAGGCGGTGGTGTGGCTCATCGTCGTCATTGCGCTCTACATCGCGGTGAGACGGAATTTCTAGGCGCGCTCGGGAACCATCAGCGCGAAGGTCATGTTCGCGGTGTCGAGGAGCCGCGGGAGCAGGGCATTCACCTCCCCGTGAGAGATATCTTTGAATCGTCTGAGGATGCTGAAATAATCCAGGGGGTTGCGGGTCTGGGCGCCGGCATACGCGAGCATCTGGCCGAAACTGAGCAGGGACTCCCTGTTTTTTTCATTATCCGTGAGTATCTTGTTCCGCGCGTACTCCACCTCGCCGGGAGGAAGTCCCGCAGCGACAAGCCCGGCTGCGTTCTCCGCGACAAGACTCCGGAAACCCTCGGCGTCGTCGCAGTCGCCCTGGACCTGGATGCAGCCGCGGTCCCGGAAATCCCAGTTGTAGCCTGTGAAGGTGCGCTCATCGGTTCCGGCCCTGACGAGCGCCTCCCTGTTGAGGCTTCCCATGCCGTAGAGCGCCGTCGCGGCAATCTCCGCTGCCACGTGGAGGTCGATGAGCTCCTCGGGTCGCATGCTGAGCGGTTCGAGGAGATATTTCCAGCCGCCCAGCATCTTCTTCCGGGAGACGTCGGCCCTGGCCAGCGGACTGTCAAAATTGTCCGCAGCGACGACGCCCCGAGGCTCCTCCTGGCTGACTTCGCCGGGCGGCGGACGGTAGTCGGCCTTGCCCAGGGCCTCGAGCTTTCTCTGCACCACATCTGCGACCGCTTTGGCGTCGACATCCCCTGTCGCGATGAGCATCATGTTCGAGGGACGGTAGAAGGTGTCATGCATGGACAGGACATCATCGAGAGTTATCCTGCGGATGGATTCCTGCGTCCCGATGATGGGAATGCGCCCCCCGTGCTTCACATGGGCCTGGGCGTCCCACAGACGAAACAGCTCACTCATGGAGTCGTTCTCTCCGCGGGCTATCTCGTCCCCGATGGTTCCGCACTCTTTCCTGAAGCGGTCCTGCGGGAGATAGGGAGTGAACACGAAGTCCAGCATGGTCTCGAGATTCTCCAGGGGGTGCTGCCTCGTGACAAAAAAGTAATTGGTGTGGTCGTTCGCGGTGTAGGCGTTCACTTCGATGGCGCCGTGGTGTTTGAGCTCGGTCAGCCCGTCCCGGAGCTTGCTCATGCGCTTCGGCGTGTTGGTCCTCCAGCGGAGGGGCTTCCCATCGCGGCCCAGCGGCGGCATGATGAAGAGCACGTGCTCGAAGTAATGGGCGCTTCCCGGCTGGAGCGAGACCTCCTCTCCGCTCTCGGCATCCCGGTACCTGAGCACATCCCCCCCGAAGGGGGTGATGAGCTGGAAATGGCTGAGAGGCGACCTGCGCTTCGCCACGGATATCTGGAGACCGGAATCCAGCACCAGACGCTCGCCCTCGTCCATCAGGCCCTCCCGTAGGTGAATATCTGGCTCCGGCCGGGCGAAAGGTAGTGCAGCGCGATGTGTCTCGCTTCGGCCGGGTCAAACGAGGTCAGCGTCTCATACTGCTCGGCAAGGCCCACTCCCGCGCGCTTGACATGCAGCCGGTGCGCCTCGTCAATCCTGAACGACGGCTGGTCGCAGCTGCGGAGAGGTCCGCGTGCGGTGAGCATCTCCTCGATTGCCTGCTCCTGGACCTTCCGGAACTCCTCGTCCTGGAACTTTCCGGAGAACACCTCCTCGGCAATCTCCTGGGTGAGAGCGGTGATGCGCCCGAGCAGCCTGGGGTCGTGCTCTGTGCCGAGGCGGATCATGTTCCGGTATTCCTGATATCCTGAATAAATCCCGTAGACAAGATGATGCTTCTCGCGCACCACCTGCATGAGACGCCCGGTCCACCCTCCGCCGAACACCCTGTTGACGAGCCGCAATGCGGAGCGCTCCCGTTCTCCTGGAACGGCAGCCAGCGTGTACGCGCGCAGGAACTGTGTCTGCTCGGAAGGCCCCTCCTCGGCTACCGGCTTCCCTACCGGCCCCATCTCAAGCACCTCCAGAGGGGGAAGTGTCCCCTGGCCTGCAGACTGCGCGGCGAAGCCCAGCACGGGAGATGCAATCCCCTCCGGACTGTCCCCGGACAGGAGAAGCACGGGCGACGAGGCCGCGAACACCCCTTCGTACGCGCGGATGATGTCCTCAAAGGTGGCGTTCCGGGCGAGGTCCAAAAGCCCGGGGACCGAGAGCGGGCTATCCTGCGGGAAGTAGCGCAGGTCGAAAAGCGAGTACGCGTAGCTCGGGTGGTGCTGGATGCGGTCCTCCAGCGAACGGATGACTTCCTCCCGCGCGAGTTCCAGTATCCTTTCGCTGTGCGCTGCGTCCCGCAGCAGAGGCTGCGCCATCATCTCCGCGACGATGTCCATCGCGCTGCCCATGGCCGACACTCCCCTCTCCCCCGCAGGCACGTGGACCTTCACCACAAACTCCAGCATGTCCCGCCATCGTTCGGTGTGGACGGAAGGCTGTTGTGTCCGTGCCATGTAGAAGGCACGCGTGAGCGAGTCCGCGGTCGGAAAGGAGGCGCATCCCTTCCTGACCCCCGCAAGGTAGATATCCACGAGCAGCTCCGCGCGGACGGCCTCCTCGGCGCTCCCGTAGCTGCGCACGAGAGAGAGCTGGGCAGCCTGGCTGGAGGATTCCGCATGGTTCGTGTAGACAGCGGCGTTCCCGGAGTCCTGGCGGGAGAATTCTGTCTCCCGCAGCATGGAAGCAATCGCAGGGTCGAGAGGAAGGCCCACGTGAAGAGGGGTTCTTGGAGGGTTTTTATTACTTTTGATGGACATATTGATTGAGTATCTCAAGACCCATGGCCTGACCGTTAGGTCGGCGTTACTGTCGGCCGCGCTGTCAGGAATATCCGCCATTCCGGTGAGACAGCACGGAACTCGTGCGGGATTCCGGCCGAGCGGTCGCTGCGCGGCCAATCAGACATGCACGAGCTGGCGCTTGATGTTCGGCGCGAGTTCCCAGAGCTTCCTGCCCTGCTTCTTCCCCGCGTAGGTCACGGCCTTCTTCTTCCGCAGCGCCACGATGGTGCCGGCGACCTCCCGCTTGTCCTTCTGGAGGACCTTCGCAATCTCGTGGGTCGCGGCGACGTCCTTGTCGAGCAGCGCCCGCAGGACGTCGGACTCCAGCTCGGTGAAGGCGATGACGCGCGCGTCTTTCTCCTGGAGGCTCTGCGCGAAAGCTTCCGGCTCCGTGATTTTTTTCTTCAGCTCGTCCTCGCGGAAGACGCCGTAGTGCTCGAGGATGTCCCGCGCGGCGTAGTACGAGATTTTATAGCCATGCTGCAGCAGCGGGTTCTTCTCCTTGAACTTGCTGTGGTGGAAGTCGAACAGGATGTCCGTGTACTCGAGCAGCCTGCGGGGATTCGAGTCCGCAGTGTCCACGAGGAGATTCACCACCTCCTCGCTCAGCCTGTCAAAGTAATTGATGCCGGTCCTCGGGTTCAGCAGGCGCGTCTTGAGGATATCCCGCATCTCCGCGGCCTCCAGCGAGCGGAAGTTGATGATGCGCTTCCCGAGGCGATCGCGGAAAGAGCCCGAGACGTTCTCCAGCCTGCGGGAAATCTGCGCGATGACAATGCTCTTCACTCCGCTCTGGCCCTCCCACTTGCCCTTCGCTTCCAGCACGAGATTGGGGTCCGTGGCCTGGAACTCATCGATGAGCAGCACAGGCCGCTTGGTGGGGTATTTCTTGAAGGAGAGGAGGTCGAAGAAGCTCCGCTTCTTCTTCAGCTCCGTCTCCAGATTGAACCCCTTCGGCAAGTCCTCTGCATTGAAGTAGATGAACGCGTGGTCCTTGAGCTTCTCCTGGACGCGGCGGAGCATGCTCGTCTTCCCTGATCCAGTCGGCCCGTTGAGGAAGCATATCTCCCCCTTGAGGATGTGATTGATGAGGCGCTCCTCTTCCTGGGCCATCCCCACGAGGAGTGGGTTCGGACGGACGTCCAGCGGGTTGCCGTCGAACTCCAGCCGGTCGTACCAGGTCTGCTCCCCCATGGGTCTGGTGCGGGAGAGCGCGGTATAAATAGTTTTCTGGGGATTGATTCACGACGAAGTCCGGCCGCGATTGAGAGACGCGGGTCACGCGCAGGGCTGTTCCGCCCCTACGCCGCGAGTTCGCGGTTGATTCGGCGGCAGAGTAATGGCACATGAATCATCCACACAATCCAGAGGAGCGTGAGCACGGTGGACAGGAGGCCGCGGGCTCCGCCGTCCGTCGCCCAGGCTGCGTTTGCCCAGATGAAGATGCCGACGACGAGCCATAACGCGAACAATCGGCGCCTGCGGACATACAGATAGCCGAAGGGCCCGAAGAACAGGGCAAGCAGGAAGCCCACAAGAGCGCTGCGAGGAGTGTTCCTGCCCGGTTGTCGGGCAGATTGCGCATCAACCTTCAGGACCTTTCCGCAATGCGGGCAGGACCGCGCGCTGGGGCTCAGAAGCTGCTTGCAGTCAGGACACGGAACCAGGGACTCAGATGTGATACCCCCCGCGCGCGCGACCTCTGGACTCGGTTTTCTTATCGGCTTCCCGCACGTGATGCAGAACACCGCTGCCTTATCATTGGGCTTTCCGCAGGCGACACAGTAGACCTTTGCGGGCTTTGCCGGTGGCGTTGGCTCCTCGGTCTCGTCCGGGGGAGTGGGAACAATGACATTGCCCGCGGAGAGGGCTTGCCCTACCTGCTTGGCGGTCCAGCCGGCCTTGAGCAGTTCGGCCCGCATCTGGTCCTCGGGTATCCCCAGCCCACGGCACTGCTCGACATAGTCTTCAATGTCGTTGCCGCGTTTCGCGGGCCTCGGAGCAGAAACAGATGGCTCAGGCCCGCGAGCAGCCGCCTTGACCTTCGTGAGCTGCGCGCCGCAGTCCGGACAGTACATATCCTCGCTCTCGACGCGAATCCCGCAGTGGGGGCAGTTAAGGGGAGCTTTGCTCGGCATAGGCGCTATCTCCTACGCTATTACTCTTGATAGGGGGATATTTATGGCTATCTGATTCCAGCATCTTAAGTTCCCAAACGCCCCTGAAGTGGTGCACACTGAAAACCTTGGATGAAGGCAGTCGCTCACTGAGACCCCTGTCGGCCGCGATGCGGAACATTCCGTGGACGGCGGCCGAAGTTCCCTAGTGCGTGGACTCGATGGGCTCGCTGGCGAGGTACGGCGCGGCGTCCTTCCGGAGGAACTCCGCCTTGTCGGTCTTCTCCCAGGTGAAGTCAGGGTCTTCCCTGCCGAAGTGGCCGTACGCGGCGGTCTTGCGGTAGATGGGCCTGCGCAACTTGAGGTCCGAGATGATCTGCGCCGGCTTCAGCCTGAAGTGCTTGCGAATCAGCTCCTCGATGCGCTGTTCGGGGAGTTTGTTGGTGCCGAAGGTGTTGACGAACACCGAGACTGGGTCCGCGACGCCGATGGAGTAGGCCAGCTGGACCTCGCAGCGCTCCGCGAGACCTGCCTTCACGATGTTCTTCGCGATGTACCTCGTCATGTACGCTGCTGAGCGGTCCACCTTGCTGGGGTCCTTGCCGGAGAAGGCGCCGCCGCCGTGGTGGCCAAGGCCGCCGTAGGTGTCCACGATGATTTTCCGTCCGGTGACTCCCGAATCCGCTGCAGGCCCGCCCAGGACGAATCTCCCGGTGGAGTTGACATGATACTTGGTATTGTGGTCCACAAGATTGCCGCATACCGGCTTGATGACCAGCTTGATGATGTCCTCGCGTATCTGGTCGCTGGACACATTGTCGTCATGCTGGGCAGCGATGACCACAGTGTCCACCCGGATGGGCTTGCCACCGATGTACTCAACGGTGACCTGGGACTTCCCGTCCGGCCGGAGATAGGGCAGGAGCTTCTCCCTGCGAGCATCCGCGAGCTTCTTGGTGAGCTTCTGCGCGAGAGTGATGGGCAGCGGGAGCAGCTCGGGGGTCTCGTCGCACGCGTAGCCGAACATCATGCCCTGGTCTCCTGCGCCCTGCTCGTGCTCGTTCGTCGCAGTGACACCCTGGGAGATATCCGGGCTCTGCTCGTGGATGGACACCAGCACACCTGCGGACTTGTAGTCGAAGCCGTACTCTGGATTCGTATAGCCGATGTCCTTGATGACCTCGCGCGCAATCTGCTGCGCATCAAACTTGACCCGTGTGGTGACCTCACCGGCCATGACCACCAGACCGGTCGTGACGAGCGTCTCGACCGCAACCCGCGCGTCGGGGTCCTGGCTGTAAATCGCGTCAAGGATACCATCAGAAATCTGGTCGCACACCTTGTCCGGATGACCCTCGGTCACGGACTCGCTGCTGAAGAAATACCTTCCCGGCTTCATGCTGGCACCTCCCAGGCGGGTGTTCACTCAGTCCTGACCTTATAAACGTTTGTGCAAGCATTATTCGTTTGAGAATATACCCTTTGAACTCGGCCGCAGTGCCGCACGTGTCCCGGAGGGTCTCGCCGGAATGTCGGATATGCTGAGCGACTCGGCCGAGTCTATTCTCCCGTACCCACAAACCCTTTTAAGCGTGGCCGGGTTCCCTGCTCTGGGTGAGGAAGATGGAAAAAGCTGAAGTGCCGGAAACTCTGGACATCGTGCTGCTCACGGACGAGCGCGTCATCGCCGGCAGGGAGGCGGATTATGGCGACGCCTACGTCCAGGTGTACGACGCCCTGGAGCTCAGCACGGAGAACATCTATACAGACCCCCTCGATTATGCAGGCGCGTGGGAGGAGTACACCCGCGCGGTGAAGGAGCAGCCCCTGGTGAACATCGTCGTGCCCTTCGCCACGGTGCGCTATGTCTGCCATCAGGTTCCGCGACCCACCCTGGAGCCGGACGACGAAGGCAAAGAGGACTGGGATGCTCTCGACCCGCTTGAGGACGACTACCGGGACGGCTGAATCCTCTGGGATGCACGCAGCGCACACGCTAGCCGTCGGACAAGTCTTGAGGCGAAACGGATGGCCTGCCGCGCTTCCCCCGCGTTCACTTTCCGGGCTCGGTAATTGATATCGTGCCTGAGTTCGCGGTAGCGGTCCGCTTCGGCTGCCTCGCCTTCGCTGATATGAGCATGGCCCAAGGAATACGCGATGACCGCTTCATGGGAGTAGCTCTTGAAGCCGTGCTGAGCGAAGAATGCCTGCATCGCCTCTCTGATGGCTTCGTAGGCGCTCTCCAGCCTGAAAGAAGCGCTCTTCTCGGAGAGCGGCAGCTTGCGCAGGTCTGCAAGCCACTCCTGCGCCTGGCGCATGAGGGAAGAGGCCTCCGCCTCGTTCGGGCTCATGGAAACTACCTTCCCCTCTCCCAACAGGGCTTCGAACGTCTTCAACGCAGGAAGCCATAGAGGACGATGCCGTTGATGAGGCTTGCGTAGAACTCTGGCTCCATCTTCCGGCGCGGGAGCAGTTTGATGCGGACTTCCCGGCCGAGCTTCCGGCTGAACGCGGCTGTTTCCGGAATCTCTCCGCGCCCCGTGAAAATCGCGATATCGATGTCGCTTGTCTCTACATCATCGCCCTTGCTGAAGGAGCCGAAGAGGACTATAGCTTCTGGCCTCGCGAAGCGTTCAACGAGGAACTCCACCAGACCGCTCTCGTAGAGCGAGAGGAGATTTGCGCAGCGCTTGAGGTCTCGGAAACGGGGATTGTCCCGGCTGGCTTTCACCAGGACCAGGCTTCCCTGGCGCCTCACAGAGACAAGCCCCTGGCGCGCGAACTCAAGGATAGCCTTTCTCACCCAGGGCAGGGAGACGCCCGTCCTGCGAGAAATCTCGCGAAGATGGCTCTCCCCGGATGGATTCATGAGGTAGAAACGGAAGACCACCTCACGCTTGGAAATTATCATTATCAATTGAGAAGTAAAATTAGCATTTAAGGGTTTCGGCGTTTCACTCCTCGTCGAACTCGCCCTTCCCCTGCTTCATCTTCTTCGTGATGTTGACCTTGCCCTTGCACGCGGCGCACAGGACCTGGAGGGAGTCGACGCCGTCCACCTTCTTCCTCTTGAAGGGGATTTCCGCCTCGCCTGCATTGCCGCAGTGCGGGCACTGGTACTCGACGCACGCGGAGAGCGTGGGTTCGTACTCCTCCTTCGGGACAGAATGGCCGCAGCTCTGGCACTCGTAGTCCGTGCTCCTAATCTTCACCCCGCCGTCGGGCCTGACCGGCTTGCCCATGAGCGCCTTCCCGCACTTCGGGCAGGGCTGCTTGAAGACCCATGCCCGCGCGAATCCCGTGCCTATGTCCCTGTTGGTGAAGTAGACCAGCTCCTTCATATTCTCTGGCTGTCGGAGGGCCATGCTCTTTCTCACGCGCGAGCGACTGCTTAAATCTTTCGGACGTGGCTGACGAATCTCTCCAGGATGCTGTAGAACGGCACGATTCTCGTGATGTCCGCATACTCCTCGGGACCGTGCGCTCCGCTGCCCGGCACCGCGCAGAGGAAGCCAGGAATGCCTGCATCCGCGAAATGCCGCACGTCGCTCGCGCCGTGTCCGCCCTGTATCTCCGCAGGCTTGCCGAGGACTTCCGCGCTGCACGCGAGGAAGCGCTGCACCCACGGATTCTCCTCAGGAGTGTCCAGCGGCGCGCCACGGGAGAGGAATTCGAGCTTCGCATCGGTGATGTTCCGTATCTTATCGAGTATCTCCTTCTCCGTCGTCGGGGCAGTGTACCGGATGTCCAGCTCCATCTCCGCGCGGTCGGGAACCTTGTTCGCGGCCTCTCCCCCGCGGAGCACCCCCATGGAGCATGTCGCCTTCCATCGGTCCTTCGCCGTCGTCTTCGGGAACAGGCGGCGGATGCGCGCGTAGGCCCTGATGGCCTTGTCTATCGCGTTGTCTCCCATCCACGGCCGCGAGCCGTGCGCCGCTTTCCCGGTGAAGGTGAGCCCGAGGTGGAGGATGCCCTTCTCTTTGACCACGACGCCCATGTCGTTCCCGGCATCGGGGGCGAACACGATTTCGGGCCTGATGCCCTGCTCCACCAGATACTTCGCGCCGTCCTCTCCGCTGATTTCCTCATCGGTGGTGAGGGCCAGCATGACATCGCGCCGCTCCCCTCGCTGCGCGAGGCGCTTGAGCAGCACCATCATCACCGCGTCCTGGAGCTTCATGTCATCCGTGCCGCGTCCGAAGAGCTTGCCGTCCCGCTCGACAGCGGTGAACTGCTCCCGCTCGCCCTCGATGACATCAACATGGCCCAGGAACAGGACCTGCGGGGTCTTGGTCTTCGCGAAGCTCACCAGCAGGCTGGGCTTGTGGTGGCGCTCCATCTCCAGCAGCACCAGGCCGGTGCCAGCGAAATACTGCTTCACGTAGTCGAGACAACGACGCAGCTCCTCGGGCCGCGACTTGGTGCTCTCAAAGGTGACCATCTCTCTCGTCAGCTCGACTACTTCCCTGGTGACATCATCCATGGTGTGCCTCCAGCGCCTGCCGAAGCATCTCCAGCGCCTTTCTCCGGTGGGAGATGGAATTCTTCTCCGCGGCGGACATCTCCGCGTAGGTTCTCTTCTCGCCTTCCGGCTGGAAGATGGGGTCAAAACCGAACGCGGACGTCCCGCGAGGAGCGACGATGGTTCCGGAAACCTCTCCGGCAGCGATGCCCACCTTGCCCCGGATGACAAACCCGACGACGGTACGCGCCACCGCTCGCCGCTCCGGGAACGCGGAAAGTATCTGCCAGAGGCCCTCTGCGCCGAGCTTGCCGATGAAGTGCTTCACGTACGGGCCGGGCAGGCCCTTGAGGGCCTGGCAATGCAAGCTCGTGTCCTCGACGAAGAGGTCGACGCGGGCCTGCTGGTACGCCACGTGGACCTTGGCGCGGGCAATCTCCTCGGGCTCTCCCTGCAGCTCCGGAACCTCAAGGGCAAGTTGCTCTATCACGATGGGCGCGAGAATCTCCCGCGCCTCCTTGAGCTTGTTCGCGCTGCCGGTGACGAACGCGAGTTTCATCGCCCTCTCCTCCTGTCATTCCATTCCCGGAGCTTCCTCCTCACGGGCGTGTTCCACTGATGCGTGAGGACAATGAGGGTGGTCAGGGCGAAGCGGTGCAGTGGCAGCGGGCGCGCGTGGGGCTCGACGTGCCCCCCGCGGATGGCTTCAACCACATCATCGATGGTCGGCCGCTCGGGAGCGCGGACCCAGGTGTAGTTCCTTCCGAACTGGCTGAGCTGGTGCGCGTCGCTCGTGGCAACAACAGCCTTTCCCAGCTCCTCCGCTGCATTCACCGCCTTCTTATTGAGGTCCAGGAACGGGAGATAGAAATGGCTGTACTCGACAGCGTCAAAAAGCTTAGAGTGCTTGTACAGCTCGTCCTTGAGGCACTTCTCCAGCACGAAGTACGGATGCGGGGCGATGCACAGCACCTCCGGATGCTCCGCGCGGACATCCGCGAGTTCCTCGAAGGTCGCCGGCCTGGGTCCCTGGTAGTTGAGGATGAGCACTTCTTTCCCGGAGACGCGCGTCTCCATTCCGGGAATGAGCAGGATGCCGTGCTCTCGGGCGTAGGAAGCGAGGCGTTCGGAGTACGTCACGAGGTTCTTGTTGGTGATGGCCAGGATGGAGTAGCCGAGCTCCTCAGCCTTGAGGATGAGCTCCTCCGCGGAGTGGCGCTGGACGCCTTGCGGGTCGTCGCGTGTGTGGATATGGAAGTCTGCCTTGTGGCGCACGCCACTGGCCGGGGCGCCCGCTATAAAAACCTTCGGAAATTCTCAGCTGCTCCAAGGAGGGAGGAGCGCTCGCTCCCTTGCACGATGGGCGGGAGGGGCACGATGCAGTGCTCCCGCGCGGCGGCAAGCGTCGCCTTGCGGAAGAGCGGCCAGGATTTCGAGACTCCGCCCCCGAGGACGATGATGTCCGGGTCCAGGGCATGCACCACCTGGGCGAGACCAAGTCCCAGCCAGCGGCCCATCTCGGCGAACGCCTCATGTGCTTTCCGGTTTCCCCCGGCCGCGATGAGGGAAACTTCCCGCGCTGACTCTGCTCGGAGCCCTCGCCTACGGGCGTACCTTACCACCGCGCGGCCGGAGGCATGCAGTTCGAGGCAGCCACGCTTCCCGCAGCCGCATCTTCCCTGCCTGCTCACGGGCATGTGACCGAATTCCCCGGCATTCCCGCGTCCAGCGTAAAGCCTTCCATCGAGGACGATGCCTCCCCCTACCCCGGTGCCGAGGATGATGCCGATGACTGAGCGATGGCCTTTCCCCTTGCGGAAGAGGGCTTCGCCCAGGGCGAAGCAGTTCGCGTCGTTCTCCAGCCGCACCGGAACGTGGAACTCCTTCCGAAGCCTGGCCGCAAGGGGAAAATTCCTGAACGGGAGATTCGGCGGAGCGAGCAGGGTACCGGTGCGCTGGTCCAGCGGCCCGGGGGCGCCGATGCCTATACCGTGCACGGGGGCCCGCACCGCGCGGATTGCTGCGCAGATCTCCTCGAAAACGCCGTCGGCCGAACTGCCGCGCAATTCCCGCGTTGCCGAGCGGATGATGCGGCCACGGATGAGCGCCGCGCGGACGGTGCTGCCTCCGAGATCGACGGCAATCATTTCTTGGCGAGTTTCTGGAGCTCTTCCTGGAAGGTGGTGATGTCCGCGAACTCGCGATAGACCGAGGCGAAGCGGATGTACGCCACCTTGTCGAGCTTGCGGAGATGCTTCATCACCAGGTTGCCTATCACAGTGGAGGGTATCTCTGCGCTCGGTCTCGCGCGCAGCTCCGCCTCAATCTCCTGCACCGACTGCTCGATGGCTTCCTCGCTGATGGGCCGCTTCTCGCAGGCCTTGCGCATCCCGCCCTTGAGCTTCTCCCTGCTGAATTCCTCCCTTCGGCCATCCTTCTTCACCACGATGAGGGCGCTGGTCTCGACTCTCTCGTAGGTGGTGAAGCGCTTGCCGCACTTCAGGCACTCGCGCCGTCTCCTCACGGTATCCTCGGCCTCGCGGCTGTCCACGACTTTCTGCTCGTGGTGGCCGCAGAACTGGCAACGCATGTCCCGACGAGGGGCCGGAACGGATTTAAGCGTTGCGGTCCGGCACCGTGATGAGTATCTGTCCGAAGGGCTCGTCCTGCTCGAGTACCACGGAGCCGTGCATGTCGGCTCCTTCCCGGTAGGTAGAGAGATGCAGGAGCGGGACGAAAGTCGCAATCTTGTCGGCCCTGCTGTCCGAGGGGATGAGCTCATCGAACGTCAGCGGCCTCTTCTCCCTCCTGAGGAAGGAGAGGATGCGCTGGTAGAGCTCCCGTATGATGGAAGAGATGTCCTTCCGCTTCGCCGGCCGCTCGAGAGGTGCCTGTATCTCCCTGAGCACCCGTCGCTTACTCACCTCGAGGGCCTTGCGCAGGGCATCCAGAAGGTCATCGAGCGATACCTTGCGCTTCCGGGGCTGGGGCGTGCGGGGGACAAGCCCGGGTACCTCGCCCGGCGCACCGGAGGAGCCGTACTCCTGTTCAAGTTCCTCGTAGAAATCCCCTGCGCTCACCTCTTGGGTGCTGGCCAGGAGCTGGTCGAGGTTGACCAGGTCCTTCTCCAGGAGCTGGACGCTTTTCAGCCGGAGGAGGAGCGCGGCCGCGAGGACGACTTTCGCGGAGATGCGCACGTCGAAGCCCTTGAGGGCGTGCACCGTGTCCAGGTAGCGTCTTGAGAGGACCCCGACGTCAATGTCCCAGGGGTCCATCCCCTCCTCGCGGACAAGCTGCATCAGAAGGCTCTGCCAGGTGATGTCATCCTGTTCAAAGAGCAGGCTGAACAGGCGCTCTTGCATGGAAGGAACGGGTGCGAGGGCTTATTTAAAGCTTCGCAGGCGACGATGGAGGGCGCCATTGGTCGGCCGCAGTGCGGCGGGGTCAGCGGGGGGTCTCACCGGGATGCCGGATATCATGCGACCTAGGCTCGCCGTTCGCCGCGCAACCATTCGAGGCTCTTCAGCCAGCCGTGGCACGCCGCGGGGTCGCGCTTGAGCAGCTCGCCGAAAGGGTGCGCCAGCTTCCTGGTCGCCTTGAGCTTCAGCGCGGCGGCAAGCACCCTGCTCTCCTCGTCCGAGAACACTCGGGGAAGTCTCAGCGCTCTTCCTGAGCGGCCGAGCTTCTTTGGCTCTTCCAGGAAGAGACGGAGCTCGTCCTCCATGCGCCAGGGCACAACCGCGTTGCGCCTCAGCGCGAGCCTGCGCGCCTTCCAGCTGCAGGGAATTCGCTCGGTCACGATGCGCAGGGCGAGTCCGGAAAGTCGCACCGTGAGAAACCACCGCGCGGCCGCAGCTTCTGCAGTGCTGTCATCAAGCAGGACAATGCGCTGATTCCTTGTCGGGATTCCCGCCTTCAGAGAGGAACTGATGCGCTTCGCGAACTGGCGCTCGATGCATCGCCCGCAGAGCGGGCCCTGGACGCTGAGCCGCGTCCTCGCCGCGCGGCCGCACGTGCATCTCATCGGCGACGCCGGAGATTCATGACCAGTATCCCCGTGAGCAGCCCGATGAAGAAGACCAGGACCTCGTTCCGGGTGGGACGGGGGAAATAAAAGCTGCTCCGCGCGGGGAAGTACAGGTCAAGATTGCTCAGCTCCTGCGAGAGCTCGAGGTAGAGCAGGGCGCTGTTCTGGTCGTGAGACGCGAGGTTCTTGCCGTACTCGAGGTAGCTGTAGCCGAGGATGGGGAAGATGCCCTTTGCGGTCTCCCGTGCGACCACGCGCTCCACAGCCGCGGTCTTCGCGGCGATAAGCTTGTCCAATGCGGTTTCCTCGACGCCAAGGACGTTGAGCACGACATTGGCGCGGGCCTTCGCCTTGCTCGCTGCGAAGAGGCAGAGCGGGAACTCCCCGCGCTCGCGGAGCTGCTCTGCCTGGCGTATCTCCTCGTTCACTCCGGAGAGCGCGATGGGGACTACCATGGCGAGGTACTGCATGCGCTCCTGGGCCTCGCCGAGCTTTTCGAGACACGAGCGCTCGATGCGCTGCTCATCCATGACAAAGCCCTTCTTCCCGCTGCCGAAGAAGGTGCTCCACGCCCTCGCGCTGTCCAGCCGCTCGATGCCGAAGGCGAGGCTGTACGCGGCGTCAAGCTGCTCGTCAGGGGAGTAGGCATCTTCGAGCAGCGCGCCGGCGGCGAGGAAGTATTCCTGCGCCTCGTCCAGCCGCTCCCGCACGACAAGGAAAGTCTGCAGGTCCGTGATGGTGTTGAGTTCACGCGCGGAGAGCGCATCCGTTGCGTCAGAGAGCCCGCGCAAGGACTCGCGCTGCAGGCGCCGCAGCTCCGCGGGAGTCACGTCCTGGGAAAGGATGCCGAGATAGCGCGCGTTGACATTGGCGCCGAAGCAGAAACTCGCGGCAGAGTAGTAGTTCCCCGCGGCCAGGGCAACCGCAGCCTGGCCGGTCAGGTTCTCGGTCTTGAGGAGGGTCTCGCTCTGGTTCCAGCGCAGCACGGCCTCGGCGTCAACCTGCTCCATGAGGGCCCTGCGACGGGAACAGAGGTCGTCGGAGAGCTTGCGCATGATG
>JAGVZT010000073.1 GCA_018302335.1 Candidatus Woesearchaeota archaeon
CGGTGATCAGCGAGATCAAGCGGCACGGGCCCGTGGTCTAGCGGTTATGACGTCGCCTTTACACGGCGAATGTCCTCGGTTCGAATCCGGGCGGGCCCACTGATAGAAACCTGTTGCATCCCGGCCGGAGTGACGCGGAGTATCCGCAGGGCCTCGCCGGCATGGGAGTATTCTGGTATGAAGCGCCCTTCGAGCCGCAGGACGCGCGCCGCAGGTCCGTTGATGGTCTCAGACTCTGGGATAAGCCGTTCAAGTAGTCTACTGTTATGCGAAATATTTATAAATAAACCGCATTATAGTATACTCCATGCGGCTTTCGAAGACCGAGCTTGGCGTCCTGGAGCAGATTGCCCGCGGGAACAAGGATGTCAGGGGCATAGCCAGTGCTCTCGGGAAGAGCACGGCCCAGATATACCGCTCTGGCCGGCTGCTCACCGAGAACGGGCTTGTGGAGCTCAAGAATGGCTCCTATGTGCCCACCAGGACCGCACTCACCAGCCTGTTGCTGCAACTGTTAAGCGAATACCCTTCCGTGATAGAGCCGCTCGCCGACTCCGGCGCGAACCTGCTGGTCTCCTTGCTCGAGCCGAGGACCATCCCGGGAATCATGGAGGAGACAGGCCTTGGCAGGGCGCGTGTCTTCAAGAAGCTGAAGCAGGCGCAAGCGAACAGCCTGGTGATAAAAAGGGCGAACACCTACGCGCTCAACAACAAGCTCTGGGGCCTCGCCCGGGATTCCCTTTCAGAGCTGAAACGACACGAGGAGACCACCGACCGGAGAGTCCCCGCGAACGCAGTCATCTACCATAAGAATGAGGAAGATATTGTATTCTCCTGCAGGGAGGAGCTGGATGCCACGCTCACCGCGTTCTCGGCCTATGGAGACCATGGCATCAAAATCCTCTCGCAGAGGAGGTTCTACTATCTCCCGAAGAGGAGACTCTCTCTCAGGGATGTGTTTGTCCACTCGCTCTACGTCGCGGAGAAGGAACAGGACCCGAGACATTTCACCCTCATCGCGATCTTTCATGCGAAGCACAAGAAACGGCTTTCTGGCGTGAAGCATGTGATTCTCGAGAGCCTAGAGAGGGTTCTCACCGGGGAGCGGGTCCCCGGATACCCGACGCGGGAAGAGATTGCAGAGCGGGGTGAGGTCTATGATATCCGACTTTGAGGAACTGCGGAAGCTGTTCGAGGAGATTGACGGAGCAATCTCGAAGACAAATTTCTATGTCATCGGAGGGGCGGTCCTGCTCCGCCGAGGGCTGAAAGAGGTGACGAAGGATATCGACGTCATCGTGGACAGCAGGGAAGAGTTCCTGCTCACCCAGAAGGGCCTGCGGAAGCTGGGATTCACGACCAAGATACCCACAAGGGCATACCAGCACGTGGAGCTGAGCCAGATATTCGTCCGTGGCGTAGCCCGCATTGACCTCTTCGACAAGGTGGTCTGCGAGGGTTTCTCCCTCTCGGAGGCCATGAAAATGAGAAGTGAGAGGATTCTCGAACTCAAGCACCTGAGCGTGTACCTCTGCTCGGACGAGGACGTCTTCCTGTTCAAGACCTTCACGGAGCGGGAGGGTGACATCACCGACTGCCTGGCGCTGGCTTCCAGGCGACCTCTTGACTGGAAGGCCATTCTCCGTGAGCTGCAAAGCCAGGTGAAGAAAGGAAGCCCGGTCTGGATCACCTGGGTGGGCGAACGGTTCGATGTCCTCCAGGACAGGGGCCTTGCCATTCCCATCATGAAGGAGGTTGACAGGCTCCGGGAGCGGTACTACGACCAGCTGGAGAAGTCGCTGGAGAAGCAGTGAATACGCGGCGGAGGGTGGCCCCGTTGATATATACCCGCCCTTTGAAGTCCGCTCGGCCGTGGGCCCACTGAAACCCGTTGCATCCCGGCCGGAATGACGCGGAGTGTCCGTGTGGTCTCCCGGCAGGGCGGGTATTCCAGAGATTGCTGCCGACGCGTTCCCGTCACCCTTATTAAGCGAACGCCATTGCACGTATCACCGGCGGCTTCTGGGCCTCACGCCTCGAGACGCTCGTGAACGCCACCCTGCCCTCGCAGGTGGAGCAGTGCGAGCGTACCGGACGGATTGACAATTTCCGCCGCGCCGCGGGCAAGACGGAGAAGGAGTTCCAGGGACGCTACTACAACGACAGCGATGTCTACAAGCTGATGGAGGCGCTCGCTCTGGCGCGTCATCCACGCGCGACGGCGCTGCTCGACGCCCTCATCCCGGAGATTGCCGCAGCGCAGTCTCCTGACGGCTACATCAATACTCACTTCGCGGTGGACAAGGCAGCTGAACGCTTCACCAACCTCAAGGACATGCACGAGATGTACTGCGGAGGCCACCTCATCCAGGCCGGCGTGGCGCACCACCGCGCCACCGGGAGAACAGACCTCCTGGATGTCGGCCAGCGCTTCGCGGACCACCTGCTCTCGCTCTTCGGGCCGGGCAAGCGCGAGGGGATGTGCGGCCACCAGGAGATAGAGCTTGCCCTGGTCGCGCTGTCCCGCGAGACCGGCAAGACGGAGTACCTGGACCTCGCGAAGCACTTCATCGACACCCGCGGACGGGGACTCATCGGAGGCAGCGCGTACCACCAGGACCATGTGCCGTTCCGGGAGCTCACGGAGCCTGCGGGCCACGCGGTCCGCATGCTCTACTACTGCATGGGCGCCGCGGATGTCTTCGCGGAGACGGGCGATGTCTCCCTCATGTGGACGCTGACCGGGCTGTGGGACGAGATGGCCGGAAACAGGATGTACCTCACCGGCGGACTCGGGTCACGACATTCCGGAGAGAGCTTCGGCGCTGCGTACGAGCTGCCCAACGAGACCGCGTACGCGGAGAGCTGCGCGGCGGTCGCGAACGTCATGTGGAGCCATCGGATGCTCCAGCTCACCCGCGACGCGAAGTACGCCGAGGTCATGGAACGAGCGCTCTTCAACGGCGCGCTCGCGGGCATCTCGCTGGACGGAACGAAGTACTTCTATGTCAACCCCCTCGCGGACTTCGCGGGAGAGCACCGAAGGCAGGCGTGGTTCGACTGCGCCTGCTGCCCCCCGAACATCGCGCGGCTCCTCGCTTCTATTCCGGACTACCTCGCGAGCGAATCCGATGACGCGCTGTGGCTGCACACCTACGCGGACAGCACGGTGCCGTTCTCCCACGGGGCGGTGGAGCAGCGCACGGGCTATCCCTGGAGTGGCGATGTGGAGTTGCGCGTGCTCGCGGATGGCGAATTCTCGCTGCAGCTGCGCATCCCGGAGTGGGCGGAGCCGCAGCTCAAGGTGAACGGGAAGGAATACCTTGCGGAACCTGGCCGCTATGCTGAGGTGCATCGCGTGTGGTCGCGCGGGGACGAGGTTTCTCTGTCGCTGGGGATGCGGGCCCGGCTCGTGGAGAGCCATCCTTATGTCCAGGAGAACATCGGCAAGGTCGCGCTCATGCGCGGCCCGCTGGTGTACTGCTTCGAGGGAGCGGACAATCCTGCGGACCTCAGAGACATCGTGCTGCCGGACAATGCGTCTTTCACCGGACTGCGCAACAGCCTTGACGTCATCGCCCTGCGCGGCCACGCCGGTGTCGTCCTGGCCGGAGATGCGCTCTACCGCGAGTCTTCCCGGGCAGCGCGGCCGAGTGCTGCAGAGGTGATTGCTATCCCCTACTTCGCATGGGCCAACCGCGAGCCCGGCCAGATGGCGGTGTGGATGCGAAAGGGCTAGTGGACAATCCGGCTCAGAGCTTATAACTCCCTTCCATTATCCCAGGTAGTGTTCCGTGCGCGAGAATCTCATCATCGAGAGAGAGTAGACCAGACAATCCCTCTCGCAGACTTGAGAATATCGAGACAGGTCCGGCGGAGCGCCGCTACCTCATCCTGGGACGCCTCACACTGCATGCCATACGTGTAGGCCTCACGCATCTCGATGACCCTGCCCCCCGTCCTGAGCATCCCTATGTGTCTGTGGTCAAGGGCAATGCGGCCCTGCTCCTGGAGCGCTTCGATCGCTGCGAGGGTGCATGTCTGATTGCGGCTCTCGAAGCCGAACGCCGCAAGGATTGCAAGCATGCAGTGGTAGGCGGCATAGAAGCCTGCCGTGACTGCCCAGTCAGTGAAACCGCCTTTTGCATTGTGAAGCATGGCTTCAAGGTTGTGCTCTGCCTTGCGCAGATGCCCCTGGGCAAGCATCCTGTTCGGCTGGCCTGCGATGAGCCCCCTGTGCCGCGCAGGCTTTCCTTCCCTTTGGCACTCTGCAAGTTCCCGCTCTGCTTTTTTAAGGCACCACAGCATCTGGTCGCTCGCCTGTGACATCCTGTATCACGCCGATGAGTTTTTCCTGGCCGAAGAGGATGATGCCTGTCCGGAGGATTTCAATCGCCGCAGGGTTCCTGTCCCTGAGGTTAGCGACGAGCTCCTCACGTGTAATCCGAATGACGTGGAGCCTCTTGGCCATCAGCGCCTGTCTTCTCTGGACGAGCGATGAAATCTTCTCCCTGGCGGGAGCGATGACAAGGAGGTCCACATCATGGGCCTTCTCTTCTCCAGATACCGCAGAGCCGAAGAAGACGAGGATTTCTGCCTTGCGCCCCAGTTCCCGGAAGTCCTCTTTCCAGCGCCGGAAGCCCTCCGCCTCGTCCAGAAGAAGGAAGGCCAGCAGGGTCTGGCAGCAGTCGTTTCTCCACGTCAGCCGGAAGACCTTCGTCCTCCCGACGCTCTGTGGGGCTACGAGGCCCGCAGCTTCAAGTCTTCGCAGGAGCTTCAGGGCGCCCATCCTGCTGCATCCGAGCCGTGCGCTCAACAGGCTGCCATTGTACAGCGTGGCGAAATCCTTGAACAGGATGAGAAGGGCACGCCGCTCCAGACCGGTGAGAGATATCAACCTGGAGTTTACATATGTAAACTTCTAGTTTATTAGCTTTGCGCCAGCTCAGACTCCGTAGACATAAACCGTCTTTCGGCCGCCGTACAATCATCGGACGGTCTCACCGGAATCCCGGACGAGCAGCGCGGCCGTTGTCCCGGTACTTACTGAGCCGCCAGCCTGTCCAGCACCGTGCGTCCCTTCCGCGTGATGCGGTAGAGCCTGCCGCTCCGCTGCTTGGGCGTGAGGCATTCCACCAGGCCGCGCTCGGAGAATTCTCTCAGAGTCCGCGAGATGTGGGAGCGCGCAAGCGACGTCTTCTCGTACAGTTCCGTCGGGGTCTTGGGGGCGTCGAGGTCGCGGAGGATGCGCTGCCTCTGCTTCGAGCGCTTGACGAAGCCCACCAGCTCCCAGACGGACATGCAGCCCGCCCCGTCGGGACGGTATTAATAGGTGATTCACGAAGTATTGACGATTTGTTGACGAAAGATATTTAAGCCGGATTTGGCGGGAACAGCCCATGCCCTTCTGCAAGGCGTGCGGGACCGCGTACGGCGAGGGGGACGCGTTCTGCCCGCACTGCGGCGCCGGAGTCTCCCGGGCCACCTCTGCGGGGCCACTGCCTGGGGTGCCTCCCACGCTCACCGCCTATGTGGCGCAATGCAGGCAGAAGGGGATTCCTGACGGGGAGATTGCCGCCGCGCTAGCGAAGGCGGGATGGACATCATATTTGGTTGAGGCAGCCCTGGCCTCAGACGTGAAGCCTCAGTCGGAGGAGCCATGGGTACGTGACGGGCAGGATGGACGGCCAGCTTCCAGTAGAGGGGCAAACTCAGCTGGGACAGGGAACCTCCTCGGCCCACTGGGCATCATAGTAGGCCTCTTTTTCCCCATCGGTGGGATTATTCTGGGCATACTCTCCTTAACCCGCAAGGAGAAAGACTCGGTCTGGGGAGCTGTTGCAATCATCGTGAGCGTTGGCGTGTGGATATACGCGATGTATACAATATCGCAGGTGACAACGCAGCTACTTTCGAATCTTAACCAATTGAGCTCCTTGTACTGAAATGAGTCCATCTACGGCATCGTGCGTGCAGCAAAGGGGACGGGCACCTTGAACAACTCCCTGTGTCCAAAATGCGGTGTCCATGCAGATTCGTCCGACATCTTCTGCAACAACTGCAGCGCCCCTCTGCATCCCGCTGAACAGGGTTCAACTGGTCCGGTTGCAGCGTACGTCGCCGAATGCCGCAGCGTACGTCGCCGAATGCCGCAGACGAGGTATCAGTGATGACGTCATCCGACAGCAATTGCTTGGTTCCGGGTGGCAGCCTCAAGTTGTCGAGGCGGCGCTCGGGAAACCAGCCGTTCCACGCCCCGCCTCTCCCGACCCATCCCCGGAGACAAAGGCTGTGTCAAACGTCTGCCCAGCGTGCGGCAAAGAGCTGACCCTTTGGAATCGGCGGAAGCCGATGTTCGGCAAGCTCTGGTACTGCAGCTTCCGGTGCATGCAAGCTAAGGAGCCACAGGCCGTGAGCAAAGGCAAGTCTCTTGGTAAGTCTCTTAATGTGCTTCTTGTATTGATTCTGGCGGTAACGGCGGTGGCTGTCCTGACCTGGATACCGGGGAGCAGTCAGTCACGACAGGTCACGGCACCACTTCCATCACGGTCGGATCAGGTGGTCGACGTTACCCTCCAGGATTTGCTCGGCACCTTTGGTTCGGGAAGCAGGCTCACGGATATCCAGAAGGAAAACGCTTACGCAAGCCGCTTCAAGGGGAAACGGGTGCGGACAACTATCCGGGCCGACGAAGTGGACCGTGCTTCGCTTTCCTCCCAATATGTTGTGATGCAGAAATCGGATATAGTCTCCTGCACAGCGAAGGCCTTTTTCCCCGCCAGCCAGAGGGAAAAGCTTGCTCCT
>JAGVZT010000021.1 GCA_018302335.1 Candidatus Woesearchaeota archaeon
GTCATCGGGAGGGGTGAGGGACAACGCCGCCGCGATACCGGCCCCTGCGTAGAGCGTCGCCTTGAGCCAGTAGCTCTTCTTCGTCGCTCGCGCGGCGTGGAACTTCTCTCCGACGGAGTCCTGGATGCGCTCCTTCAGGGAGAAAGAGAGGCAGCCTCCGAGCGGCTCGAGGACATATTTCCACAGCGCCCGTTCGACGGCTGGGCCCACGGTCTTTCCAAAGGCATCCAGACGGGAGTACAGGTCCTTCCCGACAGACTGGGCGAGATAGTACAAGAAAGGCCCGTGCCTCTGCCCGGGGATATCCTGCTCGAATGTCTCCTCGTCAAGCAACTCTTCCAGCCTCTGCTTCATTTCCCGCCCCTCCGCTGCTCGGTGAGCCTGACCATATCCCGGTGATAGCGCGCCACCCTGTGGTACTGCCGCTCCCCTGTCATGTAGGCCTGTCCGACCATCCACATCAGCGGCTCTCCGCAGGCCGCCCTATCTATATAGAAATTGTCTTTCATGCCTTTCCTTGCGATAATTTCCATGAAGGCAGCGCAGCCGCCGAAAAAGGCGCTCGCCGCGGCGTCCTCAGGAGTCCCGTATGAGCTGCCGATTGCCCATCCCGCATAGATGTACAGCGCCGTCTTCGCGGCGAGGCTCGAGACGAATGCGAGTCCGATGGGATACTCCGGCACCCGGTCATGCAGCCGCTCCTGGAGATTCTCAGGCAAACCGCCAAGGACAGGGGAGAGGATATACATTGCCATTGTTGCTGCGGAATGCAGCACCCGTCTCGGAAGGTCCCTCGCGACCGTCGCGAGGTAGTCCTGCCAGAACGGACGCTCGTGGGGCAACGCGACGTCGGTATCAAGGTCCTCGCTCCGCACCGCGTCCTCGAGGGTCTGCCTCATTTTTCCTCAGCGCGCTGTCGCGCGCGCCCCAACGCATCCTGATGGTATGTCCTGAGGGAACGATAGAGCCATTCCCCACCTACGACTGGTAGAGAGAGGAGCGACATGAGCGGGTCACCGTTGATGTACCGGTCCTTGTTCCTCCCGGTCCTGTCCGGCAGGCGCTGGCTTCCTGCTAGCCAGCGTGCCGAGGCCAGGGCTAGGCCGAAACCAGTACCCGTCAATGCCCATGCGGGAGAGGCATCGAGATGCGCGGCGACGCCATAGGCGAGACCCGTGTAGACGGGAGGCATGACGAACCATGCGTTGCGTGAAGTAGCCTCGTCCGCGTCGAACCACTCATACTTCCGCTCGAGCGCGAGCTGCCACTTCTGGGGAAGTCCCCCGCCGATTGCGTAGCCGAGGCCCTTCCCGATGAGAGAGACGAGGTCTTCCCTTACGACACCCAGATACTCACGCCAAACTGACTTCTCAGGCACTTGGGCGAACACGTCCAGTTCTTCGTTGTTGGTCTCCTCAAGGTTCTCGGCAATCTGCTCCAGCGTCCGCTGCTTCATGACAGGTCACCTTTCTCCTGGGACATGGAGCGGGCCCGCTCATCGAGCCTCCCCCACCATCCCTTCATGGCGCGTGCGACTGCCGCAGGGAGCCGCAGGGACTTGTACAGCAGCACCCCCGAAACACTGCCGGCAGGCTGGGCACCTGGCTCACTCGACGCTGCTCCGCGATAGATGAATTCTAAGAAGGCATAGGCCGCCAATCCCGAAGTTGCGAAAGCCAGCGGTGTCGACTCGAGCCTGTCGGCCTGCGTGGCGAGGAGGTAGACCGCATATGCTTGGAGGGGGATGTTGGCCGCCAAACTCCAGCGCGTCGCATTGACCGCGTTGAACCAGTCCTTCCCGAGGCGCTGCTCCAGGGTACGCTGGGCATCCCCCGGGAGATTTCCGGCGATGCAGTAGAGCGGCACCCTGAGCGCGGTCTTCACCACTGCTGCTGCTGCGCGGTACCCGACGCTGGCGGCCGCTCTTGCGCTCTCCCCTATGTCTTTGCCAAGGACTTTCATGCGATAGTACCAGAGCGATTTCTCCTCCGGGAACTCCAGCGTCTCGCCGTCAATATCCAGTGCCTCTTCAAGGGTCTGCTTCATTTTCCGCTCCGCGCCCGCTCGAGCAGGCTGTGATGGTACGTTGTGACCTTTCCGAAAAGCCTGCTGGCGCCGGCGACCAGCGGGTCGCCGCAGACGTCCTGATGGCCCTCCTCGTGGACGCAGCGCGTGGTTCTGTACATTCCCAGCACAGCCCCTGCTGCCGTTAATAGTACGCCACCGAGGAGCAGGGCGTACTGGTCAGGCATCCCGAGCAGCCGGGCGCAGGCATAGCCCGCCGCGCCATAAAGTGTGGGCATCACGAGCATGGCGTTTAGTCCGGTGGCGATGCCCGCGTCGAACTGCTCCTTCCCTCGCTCGCGCTGCAGCGCGAGCTGCTCCTCCTGCGGCAGCGCACCGGCCGCCATGTGCAGGAGCGCCTTCCTGGCCCAGCGCATCGGGACCTTCGATGCGCGGTAGAGGTCTGCGCCGAGCACCGAGAGATAGGAGCCGAGCGAAACCCTGTCTGCGGGAAGGTCGACGAACGTCTCCTGCTCGTCCATGATGTCATCGAGAGTCTGCTTCATTTTCCCCTCGAACTGCACGGCCCTGCCGTAGAGGAACTCTCCCGCAACGTAAGGGAGGCAGAGCACGCTCGTCATGGGATCGCCCACCACCATGTCACCGTTGCGTGAGTCGGCGTAGAGACACCGTGCCACGGTCTCAAGCATGCCCGCCAGAACTCCTGACAGACCACCCACCAGTGCCCAACCAAAGCGGTCCGGTGCGTCCTGATAGTACGCGTATGCGAGGCCGGCTCCGGCAACGACGTAGAGCGCAAAGCGGGCCTTCATATTTCGTTCCGTCGCCGTTTCCGCGGAGAATCGCTCGCTGCCCAGCTTCTCCTCGAGCGAGAGCTGCAGCTTTCGGGGGAGGCCGCCGGCCAGTATGTAACCTATGGAGCCGGCTACCCTTCCGGCAGCACTACCGAGCTCTTCGCCCAAGGCAGCAACATAATCAATCCAGTACGGACGCTGCTTTTCCGGCGGGAATTCCAGCTTCTCGTCGAGCTCCTCGCTCTCCATCATGTCTTCGAGTTTCTGTTTCATAGGTCCTTCCCCTCTGCGTCTCGCGCTGCGTCTTCCATGATACTGCTCCACCAGCCGCCCGCGCCCTTGATGATGCCCTCGGCACCCTGATACAGCCAGCCGATGAAGATGCCCACCGGCTCGCCGGAGAGGTGCTGATAATCGCTGTTCTCCTTGTATTTCTTTCGGGTACGCTCGGACAGCGGCCCACTGCTCAACCAGCCGTAGCGATGAAGGCTGGCCATGCTGCGGATTATGACTTCGGAGAAGCCGTATCCGGCACCCGTCATCGCCCCGATAAAAAATGCGGAATCAGGATAGGCAGGGAGGGCCGTGAGGTACGCCGCGGCTCCGGCGAGAGCGCCCTTGAGCACATAGCTCTTCTTCGTCGCCCGCGCTGCGTGGAACTTCTCCTCTCCGACGGAGTCCTGGATGCGCTCCTTGAGGGTAAATGGCAGGCAGCCGCCGAAGGGCTCGATGACCGCGCCCCAGAGGAGTCTCTCCAGGGTCCTGCCCGCATACGACGCGGCGACGCCCGCCCTCCGGGAGAGGTCCCTGCCGAGGGCTCTCGCGACGTGATACGCAGACGGTCCGTCCTCCTCAGGCAGCGTGACGAGAGTCTCCTGCGCCAGCGATTCCGCGATGTCTTCGAGTCGTTGTTTCATGGTCAGATGGGCGGCGGCCAGGTCCCTCGCCTACCCTCGCTCTTACGAGTAGGGCGGGACTTCCCTGCATAGCGAAGAGTGTCCGCATCGCGGCCGACCGTATTCTCGCCTTTTTCCCTCCGTGCCCTCTCCAGGACATCCTGAAGGTATGTTGAGGCGCCGTGGGCGTGCAGTTTCCCCCATCGGTAGGCCCCGATTGCAGCGCAGGTGAATGGCTCTCCAAGAGGTGTATCCTCAGTCCCGGGGACCACAAGGCGTGAGACCACCTCCAGAAAGCCGACAGCGGCTACTCCGCTCAATCCGAGCGTGTAGACAACAACCTCCAGCGAGGAAGATGCGTTGAACATACCTGCCCAGAGGGCAGTGACAGCCGCCGCGTAGAGAGGGGCCTTCACGAAGAGGCTGTTCAGCATGGTGGCATGGCACGCGTTGAACGTATCCTTGCCCAGGCGCTCCTCAATGGAGAGCTGCATTTCTCCAGGCAGCCCCCCGTAGATGACAGAGCGGCTGAAATTCGTGAGGGAGCGGGGTATGGCCTCCAGGGTGCGCTTCATCCTGCCCAGGGTGTGCCCGACGCCGCTCGACACCGACGAGGTCATTCTTGAGCATGCCTCCCCCGCCGAGCTGAGCGCATCGTCGAGCAGGAGAGACGCAGCCCGCCGGTACACTTCCCATCCGGACTCTTGCGGCAGCTCAACCTCTGCATCCTCTGCGTTGAGCATCTCCTCCAGCCGCTTTGCCCTAGTGTAGTGTCCCATCATCATCTCCTCCGAAAGAGCTGGGCGGCACCCCGCCGAATACTCCTCGATGCTCCTCCGTATCGTCAACCCCAGTATAGCGCGCCCGCGCGTCGCGCTCAATCTTCCCGACGAACTCCCGCATCTCTCTCGCGAGCCATGTGCCCGCGCGGTACGCCGCATACAAGGGCGCAAGGAGGATGCTCCTGCTGGGCTCCTCAGCAATGCCAGCCCCGCAGAGTCTTACCGTAAATTCCATAGTCCCGGCAGCCCAGGCCGCGAGGCCCGCGTAAGGAGAGTAGGGAAGCAGCGCGATGCCCGCAGCGGCCCAGAGCGGCGCGGTGAGCAGCGCGTTGAGCGTGGTGGCAATGCGGGGGCTGAACTGCCCATGCCGTTCGCGGTGCTCGGCATTCCATTCAAGGCCATCCTGGTACCATCCCGGGAAGCCTCCGTAAAAGGCGTGGAGCGCCGCTTGTTTCGCCAGATAGCCGGTTGCTCTCACCGCAGCAGTCGCGAGTTCCCCCAGGGCTTTTCCGGCTGACTCCAGCACGTAGGTCCTGTACGGCTTTCTTTCCGGAAGCAGGGGCTCCTTCTCGTCCAGCTGTTCAGCCACCATGTCTTCCAGGCGCTGGTTCGTGCTCATCAGTACGGCCCCGTCCCAGTCTCGTTGCCAGAACCGTCCGGCGGCCACCTTCCGCCATAGTTCCTCCGCACCCTCTCCAGCATCCTGCGTTCCCTTTCGAGACTCCTGCGCCTCTTCTCGATGGCGCGCCTCTCCTCCACGGATTCGGCAACCTCTGGGGGCATCCCGTACAGCCTCGACCACCAGTACATCCCCGCGCCAGCCCCGCAGAGCGCGCCCAGGACCGGCAGCGCGGGGGCGTACATGTGTATCATGGACAGCAGGCCGAACGCCCCCCCTCCGATGAGGGCCCCCGACGCCATTCCCGTCATGACGAACGCAGAGAGACGCAGTCCCTCGGGAGAGTAGCGGTTGAGGTAGTGCTCCACCCTGCTGGTGAGGTATTCCAATGTCCCCATGGGCTTTGTCTCAAGCCTCTCGGGAAGGACGTTCCCCTCGTGGACCACGCCAGGAACGTCAGTCTCCGCCGTGCTGAAGATGGCCTCCTCCAGCGATAATTCCCCCTGTTTGCGCATACTTTTAGCCCCCGGCCCTAACTACTCCCGAATGGTGTCCAAGGGAATCTTTCTCGCTTTTTAACCGTTTCGTGCGGAATCTACGCGTTGCCGGAACGCTTAAAAAGCGACCCGGTCCTTACCGCCTGGATGGCCGAAGCAGCGCTCCAAGCGAAAGACCAGCGGTACGACCCTCACCAGGTCGAGTCGGAGGTTCTGGCGCTCTGGGAGCGGGAGCGCACTTTCCAGAAGGCCCGCGAGCAGGTCAGAGGCAAGAAGCCTTTCTACTACCTGGACGGGCCGCCGTACACCTCCGGTGCCATCCATATCGGCCACGCGTGGGGGAAAGCCCTGCGCGACTCCCTCATGCGGTACAAGCGGATGCGGGGCTTCGATGTCTGGGACCAGCCCGGTTTCGACGTCCACGGGCTGCCCATCGAAGTCGCGGTCGAGAAGAAGCTGGGCATCGAAGACAAGAAGGACATCATCGCGAAGCTGGGGGTCGAGAAGTTCATCGATGCGTGCAGGAAGTTCGCCATCGAGCAGATGCTTCCCATGTGCAAGGACTTCGCGCGTCTGGGGGTCTGGATGGACTGGGAAAGGCCGTACTTGACCCTCACGAATGAGTACATCGAGGGCGCCTGGTGGGCGCTCGCGGAGGCGGACCGGAGAGGCTATCTCGCGCGCGGCCACAAGAGCATGACCTGGTGCCCGAGGTGCTCCACCGCGCTGGCGAAGCACGAGCTGGACTACTTCAACGAGCATGACGAGTCCATCTTCGTGAAGTTCCCCCTGGCAGAGAAGGAGCGCGAGTACCTCATCGTCTGGACCACCACGCCCTGGACCATCCCCTTCAACCTTGCGGTCATGGCGCACCCGGACATCGCTTATGTCCGCGCCAAGGTGGGCGACGAGATCTGGATTATGGCCAAGGCGCTCGCCAACTCGCTCATCTCCGGCCTCGCAGGGAAGCGGTTCACGGTGCAGGAGGAGGTGAAGGGCAAGTACCTCGAGGGGGTGCGGTACCGGCATCCTTTCCGTGATGAGATAAAGGCGCATCGCGAGTACGAGAAGGAGCGCGCCCGCGCCTACACCGTGGTGCTGAGCGAGCGCTATGTCACCCTCGACGCAGGCACGGGGTTGGTGCACTGCGCCCCTGGCTGTGGTGCAGAAGATTTCGAGGTGGGCACGGAGAACGACCTGCCGGCGTTCAACACCGTGGATGATTCCGGAGTCTTCCCCAAGGAGATGGGACCCTTCGCCGGCCTTCGCGCGAGAAAGGACGACGCGCAGTTCGCCCGCGTCCTGAAGGACAGGGGCCTGCTGGTCGCGACCTCGGAAATCGACCACGAATACGCCCACTGCTGGCGGTGCAAGAACCCAGTCATCTACAAGGCGACTCCCCAGTGGTTCCTTCTTGTAGAGAATCTCAAGGAGGAGATGCTCGAAGCGAATCGGCACGTCACCTGGGTGCCGGAATGGGCTGGCTCCCGGTGGTTCGACTCCTGGCTGAGGAATCTGCAGAACTGGTGCATCTCCCGCCAGCGTTTCTGGGGCATCCCTCTTCCGATATGGCTCTGCTCGTCCTGCGGTGAGTATCGCCTGGTGTCCTCGAAGAAGGAGCTGGAGGAGGTCTCCGGCCAGAAGCTCGAGGACCTGCATCGCCCCTGGATTGACCGCGTCACGCTGAAATGCAGGTGCGGGAAGGTGCTGCATCGTGTCGAGGACGTGCTTGATGTGTGGCTGGATTCCGGCGCAGCGTCCTGGGCGCCGCTCGGCTATCCCACGAAGACGAAGCTCTTCGAGAAATTCTGGCCCGCTGATTTCATCCTTGAGGGCAAGGACCAGATACGGGGCTGGTTCAACTCCATGATGTGCCTCTCCATGGTGTCGCACGGCAAGATTCCGTACAAGGCGGTGTACATGCACGGCTTCACCAACGATGCCCAGGGCCGCAAGATGAGCAAGTCCCTCAAGAACATCATCTCGCCGGAAGAGGTCATCGAGAAGTACGGAGCGGACACCCTGCGGTACTACTTCATAGGGGGAGCCAATCCCGGACTGGACATCAACTACAACTTCGAGGACATGGGGGTGCGCTTCCGGAACCTCGGAGTGCTGTGGAACCTCATGAACTTCCTCCTGGACCACTGCGCCGCGCACGACATCAAGCCGTGCGCGGTGACGTCGCTGAAGGGCGGGGGAGAGGAGCGCTACATCCTCTCCAAGCTGCACACCACGATGGAGCACGTTTCTACGCTGTTCGACAGCTATCGCCTCAATGAGGTCCCTGACGCCATCGAGGAGCTCTATCTGGAGCTCTCCCGCACCTATCTCCAGCTGGTGCGCGAGAAATCCGCGTCCGGCAGCGAGGAGGAGAAGCAGCTCGTCGCGGACACCGCCTTCACGGTCCTGCTGGGCACTATCTTTATCCTGGCTCCCGTCGCGCCGTTCATCACCGAGGCGATGTTCCAGCGCCTCAAGGCGGCGTTCCAGCTCAAGGGCGAGAGCGTCCACCTGCAGGAGTGGCCAAAGCCGCTGCGCGAGCTGATGGATCCAGCTCTCGAGCAGCAGATGGCGCTGGTGAAGCATGTGGCGCAGGCTGCGCTCGCCTGCAGGGACGACCTCCAGCTCGGCGTCCGCTGGCCTCTTCGGGAAGCCGTGGTGGTCACCGCGGACCATGCCGCAGCTGAGGCGGTGAAGGAGCTCTCCTCCCTCCTCAAGGCTGCCATCAACGTGCGGGAAGTGCGCCTTGGCGAAGTGAAGACCCGCATCGTCCTCAAACCGAACTTCAGGAACCTGGGCCCGGCGTTCAAGCAGCTGGCCCCGAAGGTCGCGGAAGCTCTCGCGGCCGCGCGGCACGAGGACCTTGCGAGCCAGCTCAGCAGGGGAAAGGCCTCTCTCAAGGTGGGAAAAGAAGAGGTCACCCTGCTTCCTGACCATGTCCTCGTCCAGGAGCAGCTGCCCGAGGGCTATATGGCAAAGGACTTCCCCGCGGGCAAGGTCTTCCTCTCCAGCGAGATTCCTCCGGAGCTTGAGGACGAGGGTTTCGCAAGGGAAGTGATGCGCCGCGTGCAGGCCCTGCGCAAGGAGGCCGGGCTGCGCAAGTCCGACCGGATAACCCTGGCCATCACGGCGGAGACGTCCTTCCTCAGCAGATTGGACTCGTGGAAGGAGCGCATCGCGGAGCGCACAGGCGCGAAGGAATGCATCCTCGGCCCGGCGCCGGTGGGGATGACGCATCGTGCGGAGCACGAGGTGCGCGGCAAGACCTTCACCCTGGCAATAGCTTCTTAAGAGCGCGTCCGCCTCTTGGCGCCATGCTGCCCTATGAGAAAGTCCGCAGGGAGCGTCTCGTCAAGACCGCGGCAGAAAGCGACCCCCGTTTCGGCTGCAGGCCGGAAGAGCGTCCGGCAGCGCAGCTGCTCGACTACGGCATCGTCAACATCGACAAGCCCGAAGGACCGACGTCCCATCAGGTCGCGGACTACGCGAAGCGCATCATCGGCGCGAAGAAGGCCGGCCATTCCGGCACCCTGGACCCGGGCGTCACCGGCGTTCTGCCGGTCGCGATGGGGCGCGCGACGAGGATTGTCCAGCTCCTCCTCACCGCGGGGAAGGAATATGTCGCAGTGATGCATGTTCACGATGCGGTGCCGGAGCAGCAGCTCCGCGCCACGCTCCGCCGTTTCGAGGGAAGGATTGAGCAGCTCCCTCCGGTGCGGAGCGCGGTCAAGCGGGCGCTGCGCGTCCGCAGCGTCTATCATCTTGAGGTGTTGGAGATTGCGGAGCGCGACGTGCTCTTCACCGCGAGCGTCGAAGCCGGCACGTATATCCGCAAGCTCATCCACGACATCGGCCGCGAGCTGCGCTGCGGTGCCCACATGGCGGATTTGCGCAGGACGCGGGCCGGGCCCTTCACCGAGGAGAGCCTGGTGACGCTGCAGGACTTCGCTGATGCGGTGCACTACTTCCGCGACGGCAACGACAAGATGCTCCTGCGCTGCATGCAGCCGGTTGAACGCGCCGTGGAGCACCTGCCGAAGGTGTGGGTCCTGGACGCCGCAGTGGAGACGCTGTGCCACGGGTCTGACCTCTTCCTGCCCGGCATCTCGGCGTTCCATTCGGGAATTGTCGCGGGCGATACCGTCGCGCTGATGACCCTGAAGGAGGAGCTTATCGGCTACGGCACGGCGCGATGCACCTCGGGCGAGATGGTCGCGCCGCACGGTCTTGCGGTGAAGAGCGAGAAGATATTCATGCTTCCCGGGACGTACCCGAAAGCGACGGCTTGACTACCAGCGCCCGCGGCGCTCGCCCTCTGCCATGCGCTCGAGGTTTGCGAGGCGCTGGGAGACGCTGTCCAGCTGGGCCTTGATGGCATCCAGCTTGCTGGAGATGACATCAAGCTGGCTCGTGTCCTGCCTCTGCTGCATCTGGGAGAATCCGAACGGCTGTCCCGCAGGCTGTTGCTCAAATCCCGGGGAATAGCCCTGTCCGGCATTCCCGAGATACTGCGTCTCCGGCCCGAACTGCGCGAAATCAAGTCCGGTCTTGCCGGTCTTCCCCAGCCCGAGAGAAGGTTCAAGAGGGTCTTTCTTCTTGAAGGGCAGCCAGTCGAAGAGTCCCATGCCCACGTTCCTCGGCAGAGCGGCTTATAAACTTAGCGCTTCGCCGCGGAAAAGGACCGGGCGTCTTCGGCCGCGCTGCTGAAGATATCCGGGATGCGGGACTGGCACCTCATCGCAATGCGGCCGAGATGCGCAAGTCATTGGCGCTTCCACGGCCACCGGCTCCGTTTGACGACCTCTTCGCCGAGGTAGAGCGGGAGCATCTTCTCGCAACGCTTCAGCACGTCCGCAGCGGGCCTTCCGGTCGCGATCTCGAGTGCCTCGTCCACGCTGCTGTACGAGTAGATGTTGAAGTGCCCCGCCTTGACCGCGGCGGAGAGCTCGTCGTCCAGCGCGATGCGCTCCTGCAGCTCCCGGAGGTTGGATGCCGGAATCGCGAAGCCGAAGGTGATGTCCTCCTCGCGGACGTCCTGTCCGGCAAGCTCCCGGTATCGCTCGACGTCCTTGCCCGTCACCGCGCCACTCTCATCGGCATGGTAGAGGCCCCAGCCCTTCAGCTCGGTGAATACTCCGCGGGCTTTCTCGTACACCGCGCCGATGGGGTGCACCTCGCCGGCGTTGCCTCCCGTCGCTCCGGTGAGGACGATGGACTGGATGATGGGCACCCCTTCCTTCTCCGCCTCGCGCGAAGGCTTCGTCGGGTCCACGGTCAGCGCGGAGAGCAGTGCCACTAGTCCGGAGATGGAAGCGCTGTTGCCGTCTATCTTGACTGCGCTGGTAGGGAAGCTCACCTGGGCGCGCAGCATGGTCGGAGAGTCGACCACATGGCGGAAGTTCTTCGCCAGATAGGTCACCGCGAGGTCGAACCCGAACATGGTGGTGTCTCCCATGAGCCCCCTGCCCACAAGCTGGGGCTGGCCGGCGCCGCGCTCGATGGTCGCCTCCTCGCGGGAGTAGGCGCCGATGATTCCCGACGGATTCTGTATGACGAACGCGTTGTTGATCTTGCCCACGCGCTCTCCCACCGGGGGAGAGATGCCGGTCTCCACGTCCCTGGAGACGAGCGCGGACTGGTCGTCCTCCACCGCGGAACGGAGCTGCAGGAGGTGGTACTTCACATGCTCGGCCTCCACCCGGTCGTGGCCCGCGTCGCGCGCGACCTGGGCGCTCTGGATGGCAATCTTGGCGATGGCGTCGAGGTTGTTGGTGAGCTTGCCCTTGTGCTGGGCCATCCCCCTGCCGACCTGGATGAGGTAGGTGACAGCATCGGCAGAGAAGTGCGGCAGGTCATCGCTTCCCACGGCCTTCTCGCCGTTGTAGCGGGCCACCTCGTTAGCGATGAGCTGGCCGTACTTCCTCTGGTTCTCGGCAGTGTCGGGCATCTCGGACTCGAAGTCCACCACGCGGTTGCGCCGCTGGACCTGCGGGACACGCTCCATGATGCCCCGGCCGTTCTCGTTGATGTTCATCATCCACTTGGTCCTCGCGAGGAAGGGCTCGCTCTGGATGTGGCCCGAGGTCCCGCCCCCGCGCTCGTCCGCGCCGCTCACCTGGCCGACGCGGATGGTCTGGTCCTGCTGGATGGTCAGCATGTAGTTCAGCGCGGCCTCGTTGGAGAGGATGACAATGCCCTCGTCAATCACCAGGAAACCTCCATTGGCGTTCATCACCGCTCCTGGCGTGATGCGCAGGTGCTCCGGGGTGTTGTTGTAGGCATCGTGCTCCGTGCGTCCGAAGAGGTTGCTGGGCGTCGGCGCCTGCACGTACTCGATGGGCACTCCCTTCGTCTGGGCGTGGTTGACCAGCACCCTCGCGAGAAGCTTGTCGAGCGCCGGCTTGTTCTTCATCCCGCGCTCCTCCGCCTGGAGGTATTCGACGATGTGAGCATGCAGGTCGTTGCGCGCGTCCTCGAGCCACGAGAGCAGCACCCGCTTCGCATCCGGCTCAGCGCCCAGGCGCTCGGACCATTTGTCCCTGAGCTGGTCGATGAGCTGGTCCACCCTGGTGCCCTCTTCCTGGCTGACACTGGTCTCCGCCTGGGCAAGCTGCTCCGCATTGTGGTTCACCACTCCCTGCGCCAGCTGCTCCAGGCGCCTGGTGCGGTAGGACAGCTTCGTCGCGTCCTCGGTGCCGTCCCTGAACTGCTTGGTGGTCATCTCGACCGGCTGGATGTCCGGCACCTGTAGCTTGAAACTCATGTTGCCCTCGGGGGCGGTGACGATATCGAACGAGTACTCCTTGAAGCCGAGCTTGCTCACCTGCTCCCTGTACGTCCGATAGACGGAGCGCAGGCGCTTCATCACATCCTCCCGTCCCGGAGCCGGAGGGACCTTGCCCTGGCGCGGGCGCGCGCTCACCAGCCCGGAATCCCCCACGGGAGACGCAGCGATGTCATCCTGGAACTGCTTGCCGTGGCTGAGCTCGGCGAGCCAGGAGAGATGCGATTCCTCCATGGTGTCCAGCATCTCGTCCAGGAGCTTCTCTGCCTGTCGCACCCGTTTGCCGACTTCCTTCAGGTCCTCTGGAGGGAGGCCCTTGTAGACCTTCTGGTCGATGAGGGCGCGGCCGCTCTGGGCGTTGACGAGGTCGAGCCTGAAAAGGTAGCCGTCGAAGTCCAGCTCCGCGGCGGCGAGGCGGTTCACCTCCGCAATCTCGGCGAGGATGCCATTCGCTCCGGTCTTCAGGCTCTCCGAGAGCTGGAAGAGGTCCTGCTCCAGCTCATCGGCATTCCCCTTGCTCGCGATGAACGCAACAGGATGGCTGGGCTTCTGGAAATTGTAGAGCGCGACCTGGTCCATCAGCGTGGCGTTGTCGAAGCTCCGCGCGATGTCCATTACCAGCTCCTCGAGCGTCGGCTCGAAGGGGTGCTCGCGTTTCGTCTTCTCCTCGGTGCGGGTGCGTTCGATGAATCCCGGAGTGTCCTGTTCCTGCGTCACGTAGAAATTCACTCGCTCGAGCACCTTCATGATGCTGAACGTCTTGCCGATGCCCGGGTCGCCGAAGGTCATCGCGTTGCTCGGGGGCCGCTCATTCCGCAGTGTCTTCAGGAGAAGCGATAGGGGAGTGCGCTGGCCGATGACCTGGTCGAGCCCCTCGCTGGGCTTCAGCTCGGCGGTGCTTGTGAAGCCGAGGTCCCCATCCCTGGCGGTGTCTGACAGCGCAACCCTGTACTTGTCCCTCAGGTTGTCCCCCATGGTGTGTTCCCCTGATTGCCCCCAAGGCATCGTTGTCGGAGACGGGGTTCTCCTATATAAAGATTTTCCTTTAGTAGTTACTGTCGCGGAATCATTTTTCATATGGATTCCTTATGGCCTGAAGGATGTTCCATTTTAGGGCAGAAACGGTCCCTGCGGGCTGCCGCTGGGCGAGTGGCTGGGTGCGCCGTAGCGTCCTGGCGGACCTCTTCTGTATCTCGGCTGGAATCCCGAACGGGTTGCGCGCTGTCTCGCCCGGCTGATATTCTCCGCAATGCCGCCGGAATGCAGAGGTTTCCCCGATAGCCCGGCAAGGCTTTTAACGCGAGCACACTTTCTTCTCCCGTGCGCACTCCCGAGCAGGTGTACGAGCGTTATCTCGAGCTGACCCAGCGCGCGCTCGGCAAGGTCCGCATCGCCGCTCCGGAGAAGACTCCGCTCGGCCGCTCCGCAGCTGATTACCTCGACATGGCGCGCCGCTATGTTGCCGACGCCCAGCACTTCCGGAAGGAGGGCAAGGTCGCGGAGGCTCTCGCAGCCGTCGCATACGCGCACGGCTGGCTTGATGCGGGCGCGAGACTGGGGCTGTTCGACGTGCAGGGCGACTCGGCGCTGTTCACTGTCGACTGAGATGGCGGCTGAGCGCGCAGAGCGCCCAGGTCGCCCGCCGGAGATAGGCCTCGTCCGAAAGCTGGTAGCGCCCCTTGCCGACTCCCAGATGGAGCAGCGTCCTTCCCGCTCCATGAAGGGAGCGCAGCTCTTCCACCACCGTGAGGTCGTGCTGCAGGCTCTTCAGGGAGTCCGCGTTCCCCCAGAGCAGCTCCGTGCGCTCCCTCTCATCCCGGAACGCGCAGAAATCCCATGCGTGCTCCCGGCCCTCGCGGAGGTAGAGCCTCCACCGCTCTGGCCCGTATCCCTCAATCCGCGAGAAGCCGCTGTCCTCGGTGGCGCGCTCCAGGTCGAGATACGCGCGGCTGAACGCCCCGCGCTGGAGGTCCCCGTCGAGGATATCCTCGATTCTCATTTGCCGCGCCGCCTCTCGGCCCGCGCGAAGATGTCGCGATGCGCCCCGGAGACTCCGTCGTGCAGCTTCTCCCCGAGCCACGACACCGGGCCGAGATAGGGGTCTCCCGTGTCGAATTCGGAATCGTTTCTCATCATGCCCCAGATTCCTCTCATGAAGAGTTCGACCAGGGCTGCGCACACCCCTGCTCCGGCGTATGCAACCGCTGGAGGCAATCCGGCGAGTCCCTCCGGGGGGATGGTCGCCGCCGCGATGCCCGCATAGAGCGCGGGCTTGAAGAGCACGGCGTTGTAGAACGTCGCCTTCTCCGCGTGGAAGAAGTCCTTGCCGTAGCGGCGCTCGATACGGTGCTTCACCGATGCGCTGAGCCCGCCGCCGACGGTGTAGAGCAGCGCCCGCGCGGCCGCGCGGGGCGCGCCCCGGACCTTCTCTCCGAGATACTCGCCGCACGCGGAGAGGTAATCCATCCAGAACGGCTGGTCCTTCTCGGATGGGAGCGACACTTCCAGGTCATCGCTGGCGATGTCCTCGATGGTGCGCTCCAGGTCTCGCGTGTTCTGAGCCATATCAGCCCTTCCCCGAGCGCCTCTGCTCTGTCAGCTCCGCCACATCGGAGTGCACCCCACGGATGCCGTTGTAGAGCTTCTCGCCCATCCAGCTGACCGGTCCGAGGATGAGGTCCCCAGGGGTGAAGCGGGACGGAGCGAGGATTGCTGCTCCGAAGAGCCGGATGACCCCCTCGCCCACCCCCACAGCGAGGCCTGCTGCCGCGGCATTCAGGACAGGCTCTCCGGTATAGCCGAGCGAGGAGACTCTCAACGCGAGCAGCCCGGAATAGAGGGGAATCTTTGCCGCCATGTTCCAGAGCGTCGCCCTCTCGGCGTCGAAGAATTCTCTTCCGTATCGCTCCTCGATGCGCTCCTTGACACCGCAGGAAAGCCCGCCGCCGACCGCGTAAAGCAGGAACCTCGCCGCGACGCGCGGGACCGGGGCGACGAAGCGGTCCCAGAGATAGCCCGTGAGCGCGCCGATGTAGTCCAGCAGGTACGGCCGCTCCTTCTCAGAGGGAAGCGACACTTCCAGGTCCTCGCTGCCCATGCTGTCCCGCACCACGTCCTCGAGCTGCTTCATTTGCCGCTCTCCGCGCGGTGGCGTATCTCCGCCCCGGCCTCGCCCAGCGCCCGCATCGCGCCCTCGCCCATCTCATACGCGATAGTGACCAGCTCGCCGGGAAGGTCGCCCGCAAGATTGTCGCACTCCCAGGTGGGAATCCCCCGGGAGTTCCGGTAATACCTCTCATTGCTGTACATCCACCGGCCGAGCATCTCCATCGCGCCGGCGCAGCCGCCGAAGACGGCTCCCATGAACGCAGAGGTGACGCCGGATACCATCCCGGCGATGGCCGCCTCGAAGGTCGAGAATCCTTCCATGACGGCCGCGGCGTACACGGGCACAGAGCCGACGATTCCCAGGAGCGCCGCTCCTGCGCCAGCGTACATCGCGCCCTTGAGCCAGTAGCTCTTCTTCGTCGCGCGCACGACATCGAACTTCTCCTCCCCGGCAGCGCTCTGGATGCGCTCCTTCAGCGAGTAGCCGAGACAGCCCCCGAAAGGCTCGATAACGCCTCGCCACAGGACGTAGTCGGCAGCCTTGCCGAGCTTTTCATGCGCGTACTCCCATCCCACGCGGAGGAGCGCGCCCCGGTCCGATGATGCCTGCGGGATTTCTCCCTCCAGCATATCGTCAAGAGAGTCCTCAAACGTGCGTTGCTTCGTCCCCATCCCTCACTCGGAAGTGGCGATTATCCTTTAAATCTTTCGCCGTGGTCCGGTGAGGCATTCATACTCTCTCGGCCGGAAGGCCGCAAGCTTTCCACGCGGTCTCGCCGGAATCCCGGGAATGCTGAGCAATGCGGCCGAATCTACTTCCTGGCAGTGCTGCCGAGAAGACGCTCCATCCGCTCGAAGAGCTGCTCCAGCTGAGGAATCGGCGCGAGATAGACGATGCGGACGTGCTGTGACCCCGGCTTCTGGCCGAAGCCGGAACCGTGGACAACCAGCGCCTTCTCCTTCATGAGCAGCTCCTTCACGAATGCCTCGTCATCGGCGACCTGCACCGAGGGAAACGCGTAGAACGCCGCCTTCGGGGGGGTAAGGGAAAGCCCGGGAATCTCTTTGCAGCGCCTCTCCAGATAGCGCGCGCGCTCTTCCAGCTTGCGCGCAGTCTCCGCGATGTGACCCTGGGGACCCTCGAGCGCTGGCTTCACGGCGAACTGCATGGGATAGTTCGCGCTGAGCCGCGCCCGGGCGAGCTTGCAGACCGCGTCGTCATACGCCGCAGTTCCCGCGCCGCTCAGGATGAGCCATCCGACGCGCCATCCGGGCGCGAGGTAGTTCTTCGAGAGCCCGCAGAAGCTCGCGATGGGCACGTCCTCCGCGAGTGACGCGAGCGGCACGTGCTTCTCCCCGGAATAGAGCATCCGGTCGTAGATCTCGTCCGCGAGCACCACGAGATGGTGCCGTCGCGCGATGTCCAGCGCCGCCTTCAGGGTCTTCTTCGAGCAGACGCTTCCCGTGGGGTTGTTGGGGTTGATGAGCACCACGGCGCGGGTCTTCGGGTTCACTCGCCGCTCCATGTCCGCAAGGTCCGGCTGCCATCCGTTCCGCTCATCGAGAAAGTAGGGCGCAGTCTCGCAGCCGAGCTTCTCCAGCACCGCAGCGTACAGCGGATAGCCGGGGCACGGCACCAGGACATTCTCCCCTGGATTGACCAGCGCGGTCAGCGCGAACTCGATGGCCTCGCTCGCGCCATTGGACATCACGACGTTCCGCACCGCCTTGAAACCGCGCCGCAGGGCATCAGCGCGCACCGCATCGCGCGCCTCCTTCACTCCGAGGGATGGCGCATAGCCGTTCTTCCCCGCGAGCATGGCCTGGTGCACCGCTTCCACGAGGTGCGCAGGGACCGGGAAATCATAGACGCCCGGGTCGCCGATGTTGAACCACAGGACATCGCCGGTGAGCTGCTCCGCAAGCACGACGAGGTCGCGTATCGCATAGCGGATGTTGCGCGTCCTCGCGGCCGGAATGACCTCCATGCATGGCCGTCGGAATGGAAAGCTAATAAACCTTTGGAGACTTCCTCGCAGGATGGGCACACTTTACCTGGTGTCGGTGCCAATCGGCAACCTGGAGGACATCACCATGCGCGCGCTGCGCATCCTCCGGGAAGCGGACATCATCGCCGCCGAGGACACGCGCCGTCTGGGGATACTGCTCTCCCGGCACGGCGTCGAAGCGAAGCGCGTGGTGAGCTTCCACGACCGGAACGAGCACGCGATGACCCCGCGGCTCATGGGGCTGCTCAGGGAAGGCAAGAGCATCGCCCTGTGCCCGGAGGCAGGCACTCCCGGAATCAGTGACCCCGCGTTCCTCCTGGTGCGAGAGGCGGTCCGGGAAGGTATCCTCGTCGTTCCCGTCCCTGGCCCGAGCGCGGTTCTTGCCGGATTGGTCGCTTCCGGACTTCCCAGCGACAGGTTTCACTTCGCGGGCTTCCTCCCCAAAGGAAAAGGCCAGCGCCGCTCCGCTCTCAAGTCGCTCTCGGAACGGAAAGAGACCGTGGTGTGCTTCGAGTCCCCGCACCGCATCGCGGACACCCTGGACATCGCGGCCGAGGTCCTGCCTGAGCATCGTCTGGTCATCGCACGGGAGCTGACCAAGCTCCATGAGGAGCTGCTGCGAGGCACGGTCGCAGAGCTCGCCAAGAGCACCGCCGGACGGGAATGGAGAGGGGAGCTCGTCCTCCTCCTGAGCCCATGAGAATCCGCATCGTCGCAGTGGGGAAGCCCAGGGGGTTCGCCGCAGCAGGCGTCTCCGAGTACCTCGGCCGCATGCGCGACGCTGAGCTGCTGGAGGTACGACAATCCTCGCGGCCGGCGGAAGAGGCCATGCAGGAGGAGGGCAAGCAGCTCCTCGAGCTGGCCCGGGGCCAGTTCACCATCGCGCTCACCGCAGAGGGCAAGCAGTACTCCTCGGAGGAGCTCGCGTCCCTGCTCGCGAGCAAGGACCGGGTGACCTTCCTGGTGGGAAGCAGCCATGGCCTTTCCTCACAGGTGCTTGCATCCGCAGACATGCGGCTCAGCCTTTCCCGGATGACCCTGCCGCACGAGCTGGCGCTGCTCGTCCTCGCAGAGCAGGTCTACCGCAGCGCCACCATCCAGAAGGGTCACCCGTATCACAAGTGAGGCGCGCCGGCTGTCAACGGCTCGTACGCTGAGAGTCGGCCGCACTGCTGAGAATTGCCGCTGAGAATTGCCGGAATCACTGCCAGACAACGCGGAAAGCGGGCGACAGCTCGGCCGAGGCGATAAGTTTATATCTTGATTATATCAAACTATAATTGATGCATAATAAAACCACCATCCAACTGGACAAAACCACGGTGCATGCCCTGAAGGATTTGCGGGAATATCCTCGGCAGACTTATAATGACCTTCTCAAGAGAATGGTGACCGTGTTCACGGCACTCAGGCAACGGAACCAGTACGATGAGTTCCTGCACAAGGTGCAGCAGGCCAAGATGAAGGAACTGTGGGACAATCCGGAAGACGAGGCCTGGGAGGATGTTTAGCCCTGGCGATGTGGTCCTCGCGAGGGTGCAGTTCACCGACACCTTCGAGGTCAAGAAGCGGCCCGCGGTGGTACTCTTCGAAGAACTTGACAATGTCGTCGTGGCCGGGGTCACCAGCAACACGCGGATGCAGGGTGTCCCGCTCTCCAGAGCGGATGGCGCGGCGCGGGAATGCGTCATCAAGGTGAACTACATCATCACGCTGGCCAGCATGATGGTGGAGAGGAAGCTGTTCTCCCTCTCTGCAGCCAAGAGGCGCGAACTGCATGAGGCCCTCCTCGCAAGGCTTGCCCTGCTGGGCTAGCGCCGCTCAGGAGGTCTCTGTTTGGGCACACGTTATGTGGTGCATGCTCAGCGCTGTCCCCAATGGAGAGACACTTTCCCATGCTGCTGATTGAAGGTGATGATGAAGCGTTCGTTGCAGTTCTCGCCCAGTCTATTCACGCCCTGCAAC
>JAGVZT010000004.1 GCA_018302335.1 Candidatus Woesearchaeota archaeon
AAGGCGTTTGTACTGGGTGAGCCTCTGGGCGGTATGGACTGCCCTGGAAAAAACGTTCTTCTGCGCACGGAGATAATCCTGGCTCCCGGCATCCGGACCGTCCAGGCTTATCTGCACCTGGTCCCACCCCATTTCCACGATGTCCCTAACCGCCTGCTCCTGAACCAGGGTGCCATTGGTCGTGAGTTGTCCCCACGCCCCGTGACTCTTGATGATTCGCATCAGCTCCAGGGTGAGAGCAGGACGCATAAACGGCTCCCCTCCGCCTGAGACGACCCACTCCTTTACCCCCATCTGTCCGGCTTCATGAACCACGGATTTCCACTTCTCTTCGCGCAGCTCACGGGAGAAATCAAAATCACCTGGCATCTCCACCTGCCAGCAAAACCGGCACTTGAGATTGCATCTGTCTGTGGGGTGAATCTCCATCCGTACTGGTGGCTGCGGATTCCCCCTAGCCCACTGTGCTATACGCTCAGCGCGAATCTCATCCGTCACCCTATCACCACGTATCTGCCCCTACCCTTCAATATATAAGCCTTTCAGAGGACCAAGGGCGGCCTGAGTTGTCCTCTGAGCGCACGCCGAAGTTCGGCCGTGCGGGCCACCTGCCAATCCCCGCAACTGGCGCAATACTCCTGTAGACGTCCGGCAGCAAGATTGGTGCGGATACGCTTCATACCCTGAAACCAGGCATCCCGAAGACTCACCGTCATAATGTTCGCATCGGGACTGCGATTGCTCTCGCAGCACTGGGAGACCCGGCCCTCAAAATCAATGACCATATTGTAGAATTGCTCATAGCATGGCTTATCAAGTAGAGGATGGGCTGGGTCGCGGGCCCCGGTCAAGACGGCGCGCATGTCATTGTCATGCTCAAGTGCCTGGAGAGAGAGGCCATTCAGATTGGTTAGTATCCCAAGCGACTCGGCCACCTCAGCAGCCTCGGGCAGGAGGGAATCTAGAATGGTCCGATGAGCCCCCTTGCACTCCAGACGAGATATACTCACGGAGGAGGGAACATCGGGAGGCTGTTTGACAGGATTAAAGGAGATGGTATCGCAACCCATGTCATGGGCAAGCCTCACCATCTGTACGAGCTGGTGCATGTTTTGGTTTGTCAACACGGTCGTGATTCCAACATTCCGGTCAAAGGCTCCTCTTTGTCCCCTGAGTTGGTCATGAGTGGCGGCATCTGCTCCGTCAAGGCTCACCATCAAGTGGTCCCACTGTACGTCCACAAGTTCACTGACGACGCACTCTTCGAAGAGTGTCCCGTTGGTATTTATTTCCCCAAACATGCCGTGTTGTTTTATCTCCTTCATCAGGTCGAAGGTATACCTCGTATAGGTTGGCTCGCCACCTCCGGAGAGGCTCCAGAGCAGCACTCCCATCTCGGCGCTTTCCAAAACCATTTCCATGGCGCGCTCACGCGATATCCGATTTTCGACAGATGGAACGGGCGACCCAAATCTTCCTTTGCAGAACACACAGGCAAGGTTGCAGTTATCCGTCGGTAGAAAATGAATCCTCACGGGAGGCTGCGGTTTCCCTCCATGCCAGAGTTGGATACGACGGATAACCTCACTTTGAATTTGGGGGTGAGTTATCACGTCGATGACTCCTAATGCTTCTTACAATGAACCGTCGGTCCGCCTTATTGTTCTTTTCGGTCTCTCCAGAGGAATCTCTCAAAGGGACACCAAAACGACTGCAGGAGAAGTCACTGCCGCCTGACGGACATCGGACCTAGTTCGTCCGGACTGGGAGGGGTAGCAAACACGCATTGAACCACGACACGCAAAGCCCCGACGGCCCGCTGTACGCTTTCCAGGAATTTGGCTTGAATAGCCAACCGTGCTATTCCAATTGCAGTCCGAATCCTCAGGAAGAATCGCAGGTACGCGAGCAGTCTAATCAATTCCAGTTGGCGCGGGGAATAGGTGCGATGATAGGCCCTCTGCAGGGGTATGTGCGAACCGACAGTATCCCACATAACCGCCTCATCCTGTCCTGCGGACAGGGGCCTCCCTGGGAAGGGGGTGTACACAAAGTATGAAATGCCATCGAGCGGCAACGAAAGGGAGTAGGCAAGAGTAGCTTGCGTCTCCCCAGCAGTTTCTGTAGGGAGACCGATGATGAAGGACCCATAGCACCGCAGACCATGCTTATGCACTAACCGTACTGTCTCTCGGATTTGAGGCAGACTCGTTCCCTTCAGCAACTCATTGAGGAGCCGCTGTGATCCTGATTCAATCCCCATGTACACGCTCCAGCATCCAGCGTGTCGCAGCCAAGAGACAAGCTCCCCATCGAGGCGCGTTACCTTAGTACTGAGGCCAAATCGCACCTTTGGGCCTGAAGCTGCCAGTCTGCGGCAGACATCAATGGCCCTTGCCCTGTCGGTGCAGAAATCATCATCCTCGAAGGCGATGAATTTTACGGCGTGCTTTCCCACTACGTGCTTCGCCGAGAATGCCCGCCAGGTTCGTCCGAAGACCGCTTGATCACAGAACACACAGTGGCTGACGCAGCCTCGCGAAGTCACCATGTGCAGGGTCTTTCCTCTGCATCGGAAGAAAGATTGAGAATAGCGTCCGGTATCGTCGATTAAATCATACGAGGGATAGGGGAGGGCATCCAATGCCATCAGGAGTTGCCTGGGAGGAGTAAGTACGCAGCCCGCCTCAGACCAAAACACAATCCCTTCGACCTGACGTAAATCGCCGCCTTCTTTGAGCACGCGAATAAGTTCGCACACCGTGCTCTCTCCCTCGTGCAGCACACCTATGTCGAGTTCCTTGCACCGACGCAGTGACTCCTCGGGGCATGAGCTGACATGGGAACCTCCAAGGAGAACCCAAAGCAGGCTATCCCACTTCTTCAGGGAGGCCGCAATCTCCTCCACAGCCGAAAATTGTACCGTTGTGGCAGTAAGACACACAACATCAGGGATGAAGTCCTTCAGCTTTTGTCTCAGGACCTGCAGCGGTCTGGCTGATAGCATCAGGTCGCAGAATGCGACGATGTGACCCTCCTTTCTTAGCACGGAGCCGATTGAGAGCAGCCCGAGGGGGGGGAGGACAGGAGCGAACGGTGTCAGGATTCCGTAGCTCACGACAGTAGAATGGGGAGAGATGAGGAGAACTTTCAAGTGATGGGCCTCTGCCGATGAGAGACGGCAAATCTCGCGATGGCAAGACTGATAGAGAGCACATCCCGTACAACCCGGACCTTGCTCCTCGGATTCTCTCTCCACGCAACTGGAATCTCCCTAATAGCTAGACCGTTTCTCTCAGCAAACAGGAGCAACTCGGCGTCGAAGAACCACTGCGAATCAGTAGTTTGGGCCACGAGGGGCCGGACGCGAGAGCTAATCGCCTTCAAACCGCACTGGAAGTCGTTCACCTCGCTCCTAAACATGAATCTGACAAGTTTGTGATAAAGGAGAGAGAGGAGGCGACGGCTGATAGCACGCTGCGCGCGCGCTCCACTCACGTTCCGAGACCCCACACATAGGTCATGACCACTATGCACGCCATCAAGAAGCTGCCTGAGCTGGCCCGGGCTCGCGGAAAGGTCGATATCTAGGTAGCACATGATCTCGTGCTCGCTGAGGAGCCACGCGGTCCGGAGGGCATGGCCCCTCCCCTTTTTAGGAAGACAAAGTACGTCAATTTCCGGATTTTGGACGCAGAGTTCGCGGGCGATTGCTTCTGTCTGGTCAGTGCAGCCATTGCAGACAATCTGTAGTTTAGGTGCATAGCTCTCAGGTAGACGGCGCACCGCGCTAAGCACAAGCCTGGCGTTTTTCCTCAGGACCATCTCCTCATTGTACACGGGCAGGACGACCAGCACTGAGACCGCCATCAATAGTCCATGCCAAGCCACTCTATAAATAGTTTAGCGCAGTCGCAGACTCCAACAAGACACACCAGAGAACCCTTAGACTTCAGGCATCCTCGCCTGACGAGTACCAGATGTTCCGGCGGAGAATGCTGAGTTCAGACCATCCATAAGGCGACCGTCGCTCAGGTGTTCCATGTCAGGATACCACGCCGCCGCTCTCAATGAAGAATGCCTATCGTCCTCAGCACCTGTTGCTTGAGAGATACCCCGGGGAAGGATTCTTGAAGTCGTTACAGGTGAGGGGCCGGGAGGGACCTTCATCGCGCATCCTCTGCATAGACGTAATAAAGGCCGTTCCTCTCAACATAACTGTCCCACCACCATATCATCGGCCCAGCTGCATACCCCGCCTTCCTCGCTAACAGGATGCCATCCCGCAGATGCTCACCAACGGGGTCGTCGTTGTCAGCTTCAGCCGTGTTCCCCCAGCTGAACTCCTCGAGCAGGACCGGCTTACCGTACCTCCTTGCCCCCTCAATGAGGAGGGGTATCTGTTCCAGCGCGTCGCGGCCGTGATAATGAATCATTACTACATCAATATCCGAGAGCCTCCAGACACAGTCTCCGGTCCTGAAATCGGCAAAGCTGGTTGTGAGGTACCGCTCGGAATCCAACGACTTAAGAAACGAGGCCATCTCCGCATGCCACATGCAGACTGCGGCCGCATCGAACCCATCGGTAAGGTCTACTTCGTTCCAGAACTCCCACATGTAAAGAGCTCTCTCGTCCCCGATGCGGTCCACGAGATGCTCCAGCCGCCGCCTGTAGTGACGCCTTGCCGTCTCATCGGTAAAGAATGCCGCAGGGCTCTGCAATGGGCCACCATTCTTAACATTGTTGGGATTGTCCCCCCATAGCATCTCACGCGGGTCTCGGCTTTCCGTCCTAAGCTCTCCGTAGATATCAAGAGCGAGAATGATGGAGAGATTATAGTTCGCTGCCATGCGGAGAGTCTGTTCGAGCTCGGCAAGACGTGTTTCGTCATACTCACCCAGAGCATCCCATCTTTCGTGGAGATGCCAAGGAACGAGCACAATACGCACCAGCCCAACCCCCGAATTGCTTAATTCCTTGAAATAGTGTTCGTAGTCATGCGAATCTTCAGCCTCAATCCAAGCGAGGTTCTGCGCAAGGGGCCACCAGGGCTTACCATCGTGGTAGAGCGTAGGAGGATTCACTTCCTGGCTGCATGAGGACAGGAGGAGCAACGCGACCACGAAAAATCTCATGGGGTCCGGGTCGTTGTCCCCCCTATAAGTATCTAACGAGCCCCTAAGAGACCAAGATTTCCGTGAGAACATGCCCGTCTGTCTTGTGCGGCGCATCGATTCCCATCAGATAGAGAAGAGTGGGATACTGGTCCGCAAGGAGCACAGGTTCTGGGAGTCTGAAGGCGGCTTTCACGCCTGGGCCTACGATTACGAAGGGCGTCCACATCGCCTCCTCATGGTCTGGCTGAATGGCCTGCTTGTAGCCACTGATGAGAGGCACGGAGAACACATCGCCCGATTGTGTCGGCTCCTCGTTCCATCCGTAGCCGGCCCCGTTCGCGATGATGAGGTCTCCAACGCGGTCCTGGGGCAGGTCGAGGAACGCAGAGTCCTCCCAGCGGACCACGGTGGCTAGCGGCCGTACACCTGTCTCGGAGTCTTGGAGGTCACGGAGAGTATCGATGACCTCGTGCCGGAGCGCCTCATACTTCGGTCCAGATGCGCGTTTATACGGTCCCGAAAGCCCTTCAGGGTTGATGTACACATTATCCATCTTGAGATAGATGACGGTGCTGTTCTGCCAGTCGATGAGCGGCTCCCCGGTGATGGGGTCAAGCTGGAACTTGAGCCAGCCCTTCCGGGCGAAGAGATTGTTCAGATGGACCATGCGGTCCAAAGGCACCGCGCCATGGTCGGAGGAGAGCACCACGTACGTGTTCTCGTCAGCGGCATCGAGCATCTCTCCCAAGATGGAATCGAGCTGCAGATACATGCCCTTGACCTCTGTCCACAGTCTCTCGCGCTCCTCTGCCGTGACATCACCATAGCGCCGGCTCTGTGGGTCCACATATCCCATCCACCAGCGCGAGGTGAGCATCTGGTTGGGGGAGTAGATGTCCTGGATGAGGATATCGGGCTTGTACGCCTTCAGGATGTGCCGGGCCGCCCTCTGGTGCCACCCGAAGGACATGTTCATCTCCTCGAGGAACGCGTCCTTGTCCTCGGGGTAATAGATGAGCTGTGCAGGGTAATTGTCCACGAAGTCCACCATGGGGCCTACAGAGTCCACCAGTTCGGCCGCAGTCTCCGGGGGCTGGGCGACATACCCGTTCAGGTTGTTGTAGAAAAGGCGAATCCTGAAGAATCCATCCGGCTCAAGCAGGATGACCCTTATCCTGAACTGCGTCTCCACCGAGAGGCTGTCATTGCCGGAGGTCCATTGCAGCATGATGGGAAGCCATCCGCTCCATTCGCTCTTGCGGAGGTCTGCGATGACCGTCCTCTTGTCCCATGAGAAGGCAATCCTGTCATAGTTGGTGTTTCCGTCATCGGTGGCATCGTAGATATACGAATACAGCGTGGCGCCATAATGATTCAGGACGACCTCCCGCGCAGGACTGTAGCTCACCGGAGGGGCGCTCCATCCGGAGGGTTCCGCTTGCATAATATACTTTTGCAGCGGCGGCCCAAAGGTGAACAGCCGCGCGGTCCGACCCTGGGCGAACTGCTGGGGATTCTGCTGGTCGAAGTTGGTGGCATGGAAATCAGCGCCCCATCCGCCCCAGCGGCCCCGGACGGTGTTGCCTTTGCTGAGCTCGGGAGGGGTGCTACCCGGGATGGAGAGCAGGAAGACCGACCTGTTGGCCTGCTCCAGCGTCACCCAGATTGGCGCCACCTTCTTGGCTACGGAACTGAAGCCACCGATGGCCACTTTGTCCAGGGGCCTTCCTTCCACATGCATTGGGCCATCCGCGACCCCGTGATGCAAGGGGGTGGTCCCCGTAAGCAGTGTCGCGAAATTCACGGGAGTGTGTCCCGGGAACACAGGGATGGAATAGCCGTAGGAGCCCTGCTCCATCATCCGCTTGATGTTGGGCAGTTTCCCTTCCTCGGCCCATGAGTAAATATCGAACAGCGTCGGCTCCGCGCGCATCCCGTCAGGGATGAACCAGTAGAGCTTCGCTCCGGAGCGCGTTTCCGTGGGACTGGACGCCGGAGTGCATGACAGAAGAGCCACGGCTATGACTACGACAAGGAACGCCCTCAGATTGGCTCGTCCCATTTTCTCAGCGCGCGGTTACGTCATCACATTTAAGAACCTTTTCCCCTTCCGAACACTGTGAGCACTGCATCGTTCAAGCTCTTCGCCGGAAACTCAAACCCAGCGCTCGCCCAGCAGATTTCTCGCCACCTCGATATTCCCCTCGGCAACGCCATCGTGGACTGCTTCCCGAACGGAGAGACGCATGTCGAGGTTCTGGAGCCGGTGCGCGGAAAAGACGTCTTCGTCATCCAGTCCACCTCTCCCCCGGTGAACGACCACATCATGGAACTCATGCTCCTCTTCGACGCCCTGAAGCGCGCGTCGGCGGAGAGCGTGACTGCAGTCGTGCCGTATTTCGGTTATGGCAAGCAGGACAAGCGCAAATCAGGACGCGAAGCCATCTCCGCAAAGGTTGTCGCCAACATGTTCGAATCGGCCGGCATCTCCCGGCTCATCACCCTCGACCTGCACGCCCCCCAGATAGAGGCGTTCTTCAACATCCCCGTGGACAACCTTCCCACGATAAGCTTCTTCGCCAGGCACCTGCAGCGCTACGACCCCAGGAATCTTGTCATTGTCTCCACCGACGCAGGGCGTCTCAAGACCGCCCGCAAGCTGGGCCAGGTGCTCGGCTGCGACATCGCCGTCATCGACAAGTACCGGCCGAGCTATGAGGGTGCGAAGGCTATGCATCTCCTCGGCGAGGTCCGCGGGAAGGACGCGGTGCTGATTGACGACTTCATCGACACCGCGGGAAGCATCACTGCCGCGGCAGAGTCGGTGAAGGCCCACGGCGCGAGGAGCGTGCGCATCTGCGCCACCCACGCCCTGCTCACCCCCCCTGCGACAGAACGGCTTCGTGCTCTGGACATTGATGTCACCACGACGGACACCGTCTCTATACCCGAAGAGCGACGCTTCCAACGCCTTGAAATCCTCAGCGTGGGCGACATGCTCGCCGAGGTCATCGGCAGGATCCACAAGCGGGAGCCGCTTTCGCCCCTTTTCGAGCCGGCAGCGTTCTGAACGTCTTCAGGTAAGCAGGGAGCGAACAAATGCCCAGTAGTGGCGCACTGCGAGTTTGCTGCAGCCCCCGCCACGCTGGTCAAAAGTGTAGCGGACTTCTGCAAGGCGAACCTGGGGGGCGCACTTGAGAAGGTCGAACAGCACCTTGTATCCTTCGCCCACAAAACGGGGTCCGCTTTGCGCCACTATCGCTCTAAAGAAATTGGTGCGGACTGCAAAAAAACCGGAAAGGGGGTCTTTGCAGCCTGTGCCACGCAGCCGCACGGACGCCAGAAGATGCGCTCCACGAGAGAGCAACCGTCTCTGCAGCGGCCAGGAGCCAAGGACCTGACCGCGAACTCCTACCGCAACCTCGGCGTCTGAAAGAGCCTCGACCAGGTCCGGCAGTTTCTCCGGTGGATGCTGAAGGTCGGCATCCATCACCACCGTCACAGGTGTGCGCACGAGCTGAAGTGCTGCAAGCACGCTGGCGCTGAGACCCTTGCCCACCGCAAGCACGCGCACATGGAGTGGCGACTGGGCGTTCAGGGCACGCTCCACGGTCAGGTCTGTGCAACCCCCATCCGCGATAATGACCTCTGCTCGCGGAAGGCTGTCATGAATGCCGTGGAGAAGCCGGATGATGGTGTCTTGTTCGTCAAGTACGGGAACAATGATGGTTGCAGCTTCCATCATCGCCGACTTACGCAACGGCCTTCCGCGCGCGCTCCTCGACAATCATGCACTCGCCGGGGAGCTTATACGCGGCTCGCTTCAGTGCCAGCATGGCCGTCTTGAGATTGGTCTTGTCGACGCGCAGGGTGAAGATGGGCTGGCCCTTCCGGAGCCTGGCGGCGATGCCAATCGGCTTCCCGAAAGGGTGGCTCATGCCCGTGCTGAACCTGTCTGCTCCGGCGCCTGCGGCCAGCGGATTCTCCCGGAGAATCTGATGAGGGTAGACACGGACACGCAGGTGGAACGCGTTCTTCCCAAGCTTCTTCTCCAGCAGCCTGTTGGAGGAGAGTCTCGCGGACTCGATGGCCTCCTGACGCATCTGCAGCTCCCCCTTGGTGACGAGCTGGAGCGTGACCTCATAGTCGCGCTGCACGTTGCCGACGTCAAAGCGTACAATCTTGAGGTTGGGGGTCGCGCGGATGTAGGCCTTCTTCCGGTACTTGGAGGTGCGGGTGTATGGCCTCTCCAGATGCCGGTACGACACGAACTTCCTCAGCTTGACCATGGTTCAGCGGAAAGCCGGGTTGTTTTTAAATCTTGCTGATTGCCTTGGAGAAGGCCCTGGCCTCGGCCGCGATGCCGCGCGAGTTCCGGCATGTCTCGCATGCCGGGTATTCTCAGCAATGCGGCCGCCGTTTCTCCACGTTTTCTCCAACGCCCCGCCGAGAGAAACATTTAAATAGTGAGAACCCAGACGCCAGAAAGGGAATAGCCCTCTCGGAGGCGAGCGGATGAGGAATATCATCAACAGGATATCAAAAACCTTCAGTTTCAACCCGGCTGCCGAACTTGCGGAGGAGTCCGAGCATGAGTATGTCGAGATTGGCGATGTGGGGCACGACCACGGCTCCACGCAGATCACGGTGAGGCCGTACACCATCGACGACTTCTCGGACATCAAGCCCATCCTCGACTCGCTGCGGGAGGGGTATACCATCGCGCTCATCAACATCAAGCCCCTGAAGGACAAGGACCTCATCGAGCTGAAGCGCGTCATCAACAAGCTCAAGAAGACCTGCGACGCCATCGACGGAGATATCGCGGGCTTCGGCGATGATTATATCGTCGTCACTCCCAGTTTCGCGCGCATTTTCCGGGCGGCGGGCGAGAAGGCGGAGAAGCCGCAGTCTTAGCGCAGTCCCTGGTCAATCGCTTCGGCGATTTCCCTGAGTTCGGCGAAGTTCCGTTCTACATCCCTGCGGATATCATCCGTCAGAGATGCCAGGGTATGTGCCCGGAGCATATAGGTGCTGCCTGTGTGCAGCACCATTCCTGCATCCAGAAGGGTGGAGAGATGGTGCACCACCGTCCCCCGGGAGAGATGCAATTTATAGGCAAGTTCGTCGGAACTCAGCCCCTTTCCTTCTCTTGACGACCTGATAAGCTCGATGAAGAGACGGAAGCAGCTCCTGTCCCGGTCCCGCTGGCCGAACAGTCCTATGGACGCCCCGAACCACTGAAGGAGCTCATTGACGTCGGCGTCGGGCGCGGGCCTGCGGATGCGCACCATGGTCACCCGGCCAATCTCCATGCGACCAGGAAGCGGAAGTCTGGCTTTTAATGGTTTGGGGAAACGTTTAAATAGAAGCTGTTGATTACAAACCGAATTGGTTGATTTAAGTTCAACGATGGGTGGCCAAGTTGTTCGATGAGAGTTTTTTCGCGGAGATGCGGAGGCTGCAGCGGGAGATGGACCGACTCTTCAGCCAGTTCATGCAGGGCCACCCTCTGCTGCCCGGGCCGCAGGCGCCAGGGAAAGCGCCATACCGGATGCCCGTCGCTGACCTCGTGGAGACGGAAAGCGGATACGTCGCGAGCATCGAGCTGCCGGGCGTGGCGAAGAAGGACATCGAACTCAGCGTGACTCCCCAGCAGATTGTGGTCCGGGTGGACACGAAAGTGGAGCGCAGCACTGGTGACAAGGAAAAGGGCACATTCCAACACTCGGCAGTCAGCAGGCAGTTCTACCGCGCCTTCCCGCTGCCAAAGCTGGTCATCCCGGAAAAGACGAAGGCTGAACTCCGGGACGGGATGCTCCGCGTCGAGGTCCCAAAATCAGCAAAAGCGGGCGGGTTCCGCGTGGACATCGAATGACCATGGAAGAGCAGCAGGTCCCGCAGGAGAAACAGTCGGTTCCTTCTGATGAGAGACTTGAGAACGGGGAGCTCACCGCGCTGCTCAAGCGGGTGCAGGCGGATTTCGAGAACTATCGGAAGCGCATCGAGGAGGAGCGCCGGCAGGTCATCGAGCACGCCAATGCGGACCTGCTGCGCAGGCTTCTCCCCCTGGTGGACAGCTCATCCCATGCGCTGGGCCATCTGAAGAGCACCAAGGGTCTCAGAGAGGGCCTGCGGCTGCTCCACGCCCAGTTTCTGGAGGTCCTCCGCCAGGAAGGCGTCACTGCGATTGATACGGTGGGGAAGCGCTTCGACCCGACGCTGCATGAGGTGCTGCTCAAGGAGCACTCCGACCAGCAGAGGAACATCATACTCGAGGAGCTGCAGAAGGGCTATCTTTTCAAGGGCAAGGTGCTCCGACACAGCAGGGTGAAGCTGAGCAGCGGACCTGCCGAAGCGCCCCAGATGGCAGGGGAAGAGAGCAAGGTGGAGGGCACGGATGCGCATCACCATTGAAGGCGACGATTCGAAGCCTCGGCGCGGTCAGCGCTATCTTACCGCAGAGGCCATTCTCCGATATCTCCTTGAGGCAGACGACGCGATAGACACCCTCATCAAGTGCAAGCCGGGCGGCGTCTCCCTCATCAGCACCGACCAGAGCATCTACGAGGCCCTGGGCAGCGTAAAGGACTATGACAGCGTCAACCTCAGGAATCTCGTGAAGTTCCTCGAGGTGGTGGATATCGTCTCCTACCAGGAAAAGTTCGGCCAGAGGAGAAGCATCCTCACCGAACGCAGGGTGGAGGAGCTGCGCAAGATGGCCCTGTCCAAGGGCGGGGACGTTCACAAGAGGTGACAGAGATGGGACGAATAATTGGCATAGACCTGGGAACAAGTAATTCAGCTGCAGCGGTGCTTGAGGCTGGAAAGCCGAAGATCATCCCCAGCGAGGAGGGCTCCACGCTCTACGGCAAGGCCTTCCCCTCGGTGGTGGCATTCACCGAGGACGAGCAGATTCTCGTCGGAGAGCCAGCCAGGAGGCAGGCCGTCTCCAATCCCGAGAGGACCATCATGGCCGCGAAGCGGAAGATGGGCACCTCGTTCAAGTACAAGGTGGACAGCAAGACCTTCACCCCGCAGCAGATATCCGCGTTCATCCTGCAGAAGATCAAGCGGGATGCGGAGAAGTACCTCGGAGACAAGGTCGAGAAGGCAGTCATCACCGTCCCCGCGTACTTCGACGACGACCAGCGGCAGGCGACCAAGGACGCAGGGACCATCGCGGGGCTGGATGTGGTGCGCATTGTCAACGAGCCCACGGCGGCAGCGCTTGCCTACGGCCTGGACAAGAGCGACAAGGAGCTCACCGTCCTGGTGTTCGACCTCGGCGGAGGCACCCTGGACGTCACGGTCATGGAGTTCGGCGAGGGGGTCTTCGAGGTCAAGTCCACATCCGGGGACACGCAGCTCGGCGGGACCGACATGGACAACGCGCTGCTCGAGTTCCTGAAGGAGAAATTCCGGGAGCAGGAGGGAATCGACCTCGCCAGGGACGCCACCGCCATGCAGCGCCTCCGTGAGGCTGCCGAGCGCGCGAAGATAGAGCTCTCCACGACGCTCACCACGCAGATCAACCTGCCGTTCCTCACCCAGAAGAACGGGGAGCCGAAGCACTTCACCCTTGAGGTCAAGCGCGCGCAGCTCGAGAAGCTGATCCAGCCCATCGTGGAGCGCTGCCGGAGGCCCCTCGAGCAGGCCATCCGGGACTCGGGCCTCTCCGCAAAGGACATCGGGAAGGTCATCATGGTCGGTGGTCCGACGAGGATGCCCCTCGTGCAGAAATTCGTCGAGGACATCGCGGGCAAGAAAATCGAGAGGGGGATAGATCCCATGGAGTGCGTCGCTCTCGGGGCTGCCATTCAAGGCGGCATCCTCGGCGGAGACATCAAGGATGTGCTCCTGCTGGACGTGACGCCCCTCTCCCTGGGCATCGAGACTCTCGGAGGAGTGTTCACCAAGCTCATCGACAGGAACACCACCATCCCGACGAAGAAGGGCCAGATATTCTCCACGGCGAGCGACAGTCAGACCGCGGTGAGCATCCACGTCCTCCAGGGCGAACGCGCCATGGCATCGGACAACAAGACGCTCGGCAGGTTCGACCTGGTGGGCATCCCCCCCGCGCCTCGCGGCATCCCGCAGGTTGAGGTGACCTTCGACATCGACGCGAACGGCATCCTCCACGTATCCGCGAAGGACCTCGGCACGGGAAAGGAGCAGGCCATCAAGATCACCGCGGCGAACAAGCTCAAGGATGATGATATCCAGCGGATGCGCAAGGAGGCGGAGGAGCACGCCAAGGAGGACGAGGGCCGCAGGAAGGAAGTGGAGACCCTCAACACCGCGGACGCCACGGTGTACTCGACGGAGAAACTGCTGGACGAGATGAAGGACAAGGTCGGCGCAGACAAGCTCGAGAGCATACGGACGGAACTCGGGAAGCTCAAGGAGCTCCTCGCAGCGAAGGAAAAGGACGTCGCGGAGATAAGCCAGCGGATGGACGAACTCAACAAGAAGGTCCAGGAGGCAAGCACCGAGCTGTACCAGAAGGCGGCGCAGCAGCATGCCGAGCACCAGAAGGAGGGACCCGCTGACAGCGCCAAGAAGGACGAGAACGATGAAGATGTCGTGGAAGCAGATTTCAAGGAGGAGAGGTGAAGCATATGGCAGGACCACAAGTGATAGACCTGAGCGCGCTCATGGGGTACCAGACGGCCAAGGGCCGCTCGGCGCGAGAGACGAACATCGCCGCGGCACGGCAGGTCGCGGAGACGATACGCACCACCCTTGGGCCGAAGGGCATGGACAAGATGCTCGTGAAGAGCTCCGGTGACGTCATCGTGAGCAGCGACGGCGCAACCATCCTGAAAGAGATGGACATCGAGCATCCATCGGCGAAAATCATCGTCGAGGTCGCGAAGACCATGGACGAGGAGATAGGCGACGGCACAACGACCGCGGTGGTGCTCACGGGCGAGCTGCTCAAGAAGGCGGAGGAACTCATCGAGCAGGGGGTGCACCCCTCGCTCATCGTCAGGGGCTACAGGATGGCCGCCGTGAAGGCCTGCGAGCGCCTCAAGGCGCTGGGTCAGCCTCTCACGCATGATGACAAGGACACGCTGATGAAGGTGGCTCTCACCTCGATGTCCGGGAAGTCCACCGCGGCCTTGCAGAAGCGGCTCGCGGAAATCGCGGTCGAGGCCATCCAGCAGACCATGGAAGACAAGGACAATCCCGGCGAGACCAAGACCCTTGCCGTGGTGGGAGAGAGTGTCACCTCGTCCTTCCTGGTGCGGGGAATAGTGCTGGACAAGGAGAAAGCGAATCCAGGGATGCCCAGGCAGCTACGCAGCGCCAAGGTCGCCCTTGTCGCCGGAGCGATCGAAGCGAAGAAGCTGGACGACGCCGAAATCGAGATACGGAGTCCCGCGCAGCTGCAGGGCATGCTTGCCGCTGAGGAGAAGAGCGTGAGGGACAAGGTGGAGAAGATTCTCTCCGCCGGGGCGAACGCGGTATTCTGCCAGAAGGGCATCGGGGAGCTGGCGGCATCAATTCTCGCCAAGAAGGGCGTCATCGCCCTGGCGAATGTCCCCGAGGGGGACATGAAGCGCCTCGCGGAGGCGACAGGCGCGCAGGTCGTGAGCGGCGTGTCCGAGCTCAGCAAGACGGAGCTGGGAAGCGCCGGGCTCGTGGAGGAGCGCCACCTCGGAGAGAGGCGTCACATCTTCGTGCAGGACTGCGCGCATCCACGCTGCGTGACCGCGGTCATCCGGGGCGGGACCAGGCATGTGGTGGATGAGGCGGAGAATGTTTTCAACGACGCCATCGGCGCCCTGGGCGCGGCGCTCACCTCCGGGAAAGTCCTCGGTGGGGCGGGAGCGCCGGAGATGGAGGCCGCACTAGCTCTCCGGGAGCTGGCACGGTCTCTCTCCGGGAGGGAGCAGCTCGCGGTGAACGCCTTTGCCGATGGGCTGGAGAGCATCCCCCTTGTCCTTGCGGAGAACGCGGGACTCAGTCCCGTGGACGTGCTGACCGAGCTGCGCGCGGCCCACAGCAAGGGCCAGCACTGGGCGGGAGTCAACTCCTCGGAGGTCGGCGCGCTTGACTCCTGGAAGGCAGGAATCCTGGAGCCGCTGTCCCTGAAGACCCAGGCAGTGACCTCCGCGGCAGAGACCGCGGGGATGATACTGCGGATTGACGACATCGTGGCAAAGTCGCGGCCCGGTGGATGAATGACCAAGGACTACTACCGCACCCTGGGCGTTGACCGCAGCGCAAACGCCAACGACATCAAGAAGGCCTACAAGAAGCTCGCGAAGAAGTATCACCCGGACCTGAACAAGAACCCGCAGGCCGAGGAACGCTTCAAGGAGATCAACGAAGCGGCCTCGATTCTCGCGGATGAGAAGAAGCGGGCGCAGTACGACCGCTTCGGCACCACCGCTGAAGGCCATGGGGCAGGGGGAGCGGGCTTCGACTTCTCGGATTTCGGGTCCGATTTCGGTGAGATATTCGAGAGGTTCTTCCGGGGGGGATTCGACTTCGGGCAGCGCGGCCAGCGGGTGGCGCGGGGAGCAGACCTCGAGACCGAGACCGAGATCACCCTGCCGGAGGTGGCCTCCGGCGCTGAGAAGCGCGTCACCCTCACGAAGGACGAGATATGCGACACGTGCGGGGGAAGCGGGGCGAAATCCCCCGCGGACATCGTCACCTGCCCGGCGTGCGGCGGAAGCGGCATGGTGCGCCACACCCGACGGACTCCCCTGGGGGTGTTCAGCACCACCTCGGGCTGCAACGCCTGCTATGGCCAGGGCCGCGCGGTCAAGCAGAAATGCGAGCGCTGCGCGGGCCGCCGCGTGCGCTCCGTCACCAAGACACTCTTGGTCCGCATCCCCGCGGGCATCACCGACGGTTCCCGGGTGCGGCTGCCCGGCGAGGGCCAGCCAGGGTCTCAACCCGGGTTCAGCGGGGACCTCTACCTCCATGTGAGAGTCGCGCCCCATGAGGTCTTCAGGCGCAGGGAGGACGACCTGCTGTGCGAGATACCCCTCACCTTCGTCCAGGCTGCCCTGGGAGACGAGATTGAGATTCCCACCCTGGACGGAAAGGCGAAGCTCAGCATCCCAACAGGCACCCAGAGCCACACGGTGTTCAAGATGAAAGACAAAGGACTTCCCCACCTTGGCGGGCATGGAAGGGGCAGCCAGCTCGTCCGCACGGTCATCCAGGTGCCACGGCACCTCTCCAGGGAGCAGAAGGAGAAGCTTCGGGAGTTCGAGAAGCTCGACGCGGAGAAGCCGTATGCCTCTCTGCTCAGGAAGCTGCGCCTTGTCTGATGTGACTCGGGGAAATCGGCCGCACTGCCGCGCGAGTTCCGGATTGTCTCATCAGGATACTGGACATTATGCGCAATGCGGCCGATTCGTTCCTCGACTTCCTACCGAGCCGACAGCATGAAAACGGTGAGAAGCACGGTCAGCAGCGGGAAGAGCGAGCTGAGCACGGTGTAGTTGAAGAAGGGCAGCTTTGCATACGGTGCGAGTCCCAGGCGCCGCTCCTTCTCCAGAAAGGGATACACCGCTTTCAGGAACGTCACGCCACGGAAGGGGACAACGGGAGCAGCCCTGGGCCTCTCCCAGGGGGTGAGGTACCGGATGGTGGGATGCGAGGGGATGTCGAGAATAAGATGGGAGAGCAGCCCTGCAAGCACCGAAGGGGCGACCAGGGCAAGAGAGCTCGACGGTTCGGTGAGAAGCGCGAGCAGCACACCCACCGGCCAGAGGAACATGACCCCGACAAGGTTGTGCAGGCTCCGCATCGAGGAGTCGTACCAGGCGCTGAGCAGCAGCTCTTCGGGCCGCCTGCTCTTCCGGAGACTGTCGCGCAACTGGCGGAACACCGGCGCGATGCCGTCGAGGTCGGGCAGCAGCGCGCCTATGAGCAGCCCGGCCAGAGAGAACTGCGCAGGAAACAGCCAGTACAGCGGGAGGACAGCCAGGTGGCCGATGATGCTCGCCATCAGACAAGCTTCACGTCATGGGGGCCGCTCTCGCGCATCCCGCCCGGAGTGAGGCGGACAAAGCGCGCGTTTCGCCTCAGCTCTGCAAGGTTCCGTGCGCCGGCGTAGCTGATTCCGCTCCGCAGGCCGCCCACGAGCTGATGGAGCACTTCCTTCGCGCTGCCGCGGTAGGGCAGCAGGGCCTCGACACCCTCGGGGACGATGCTCTCCACGATGCCCGCGAGGAGGTCCTCGCCCTCCTTCTGCTTCCGGTTGATGGTCGCATACTGGGAGGCCATGCCCCGGTAAAACTTGTACTTCTGTCCGTTCCTCACGAGCGGCACTCCCGGGCTCTCGTCCGTTCCGGCGAGAAGATTGCCCAGCATGACGCTGGACGCGCCAGCTGCAAGAGCCTTGGTGATGTCTCCGCTGACCTTGATGCCGCCGTCCGCGATGAGCGGGATACCTTCCAGGACCTTCGCGCAGTCCATGATGGCAGTGAGCTGGGGCACTCCGCTCCCGGTGACGAGGCGGGTGGTGCAGGTGCTACCCGGACCCACGCCGACCTTGACCGCATCCGCGCCCGCGGAGACGAGGTCCGCGGCTCCCTCGGCGGTGGCGACATTGCCTGCGATGAGTTCCACGTCCCCCAGCTCCTTTCGCACCGCCTTCACTGCGCGAAGCGCGATGTCGGAGTGGCCGTGCGCGACATCCACGACGAGGACATCGCAGTCCGCCTCCAGCAGCGCCGCTGCCCGCTCCAGGAATCCTTCCTTGACGCCGATGGCGGCTCCGACACGCAAGCGCCCCTTGCCGTCCGTGGTTGCGTGCGGTGCCCTCGTCGCCTTGGTGATGTCCTTCGCGGTGATGAGTCCTGCGATGAGCCCCTTGTGGTCCACCAGGGGGAGCTTCTCCATCCGGTGCTCCCGCAGGATGTCGCGGGCCTGCTCCATCGACGTCCCCGCCACAGCGGTGACGAGCCGCTCCAGCGGGGTCATCAGGGCATTGACCTTCGTCGCAAGGTCCGATTCGAAACGGATGTCCCGGGAGGTGAGGATGCCTTTCAGCAGGCGCTGCGTATCCGCGACGAGAAGGGAAGAGATGCCGTGGCTGCGCATGGCCTCCAGGGCATCGCTCAGCGTCGCGTCAGGTGCGATGGTCACCGGGTGCTCGATGAGGTGGCTTTCGTAGCGCTTCACCCTGCGGACCTCGCGGACCTGCTCCTCAACAGTGAGGAAGCGATGGATGATGCCGATGCCGCCGAGCTGCGCCATGGCAATCGCCATCTCGCTCTCGGTGACGGTGTCCATGTTGGCGCTGACCACCGGCATCCGGAGGGAAAGGCGCCGGGTGAGCTGGGTCGAGGTGTCGATGTCTCCTCGCGAGGTCACGGTCGACCTCCGCGGGACGATGAGCACATCATCATAGGTCAGGCCTACGGGCATGTCCAGTTCCTCGCGCTGCTCAAGTCGAGTGTCCGCGAACGTCATCCCTTCACCCCTGGAGAACGAGCCTCCAGTGAAGAAGAGGAAAAGAGCTTTATAAACATTGGCCCGGCGGCAGGAATGTATGTCAACATCCACCGGCCGCAATGCCGGACAATAGCCGTTGTCCCGCCGGCATGCCGGGTATCCTCAGCAACGCGGCCGACAGCACCAGAAACGGAGAGGCCGTTACTGGCACTCGATGCAGCCGGTGACCCTGTAGATTACGCGCACGCCCTCGTAGGATTCGGGCAGGCCAAGCGCAATCTGGGGCTCCTTGTGCAGCATGACCATGAGGCACAGGTCATCCAGGCTCTGCGCGGGGAGCGTCTCCCGCTGGTCGTCCTCCAGCGCGATTCGCAGCTTGGAGACGCCCACTCCAATAATGTACTCGTTGAACGGCGAGGTTCCCGCGTATCTCGCGGAGAATGATTCCTTGATTTTGCTCACATCCTCTGGACTTTTCGCCACGCCTCCCACCTCCCAGCCGTCCAGAAGGGGAAACTGGTATTTAAATGTCGCTGCCTGGAAAGAGGCTCGGGAAGCGTCGGCCGC